>JAADIQ010000047.1 GCA_013151255.1 Alphaproteobacteria bacterium | reverse complement strand
TCGTAACTGCTCAATCTGCGCGTGGCTCGTCGCAATATCACTGCGCTTGGCGGCAACGCGCAAATCGCGCAGCACTTCCAGCGCTTTGAGCAGCACAGGCAATGGCGGGCCGCTAGCGGTGACTTGATCGAGATGCGCCCCGGAGATGGCGCCCGCCGGCCCGGCAATAAATTTTTCTACCAGCTGGTCGTGATGCTGCGCGGCGATCTCGCCATGCAGCGCGCACACCTCCAAAAACGCAGCCGCGTTGGTTTGAAACCATGCCTCGCTTGCAGAAGGCGCACAATCAAGAAACGCATCCAACAACGGTCGCTTGGACATGCAATCGCGCAGCGACGCCTGGTCGGCCGGCATCATGAACAACATCTTGTCGACCAGAAGCTGTGAATAGTAAGGGTCATTGGCGCGGCACAGACCGAGCAGCAAATCAATTTCGTTAATCCCTGAAAAATCGCCCGCATTGGCGCCGCGATATTCATGGCGGCCGACGCGGTAGGGTTTGTAGTACGGCCGCACGCAGAAAAAGAAGCGCTCCGTATCCAGCTCGCCAAACAGCTTCTCGTTGAATTTTTTGACCGCCCGCAAGGCGTCCGCCGCATCATTCAGGAGTATCGCCGTCACCGGGTGCGACACGCCAAGCGGCAGAATTCTATTCAACGCATCCGCCGCGCGCTTAAACGCCAGGATGCCGCAAGTGTTGTAGTCGAGAAAAAGAAACTCGTCCCTGAGCGATGTGAAACTCTTTTGCACGCCGCCAACCGCATAATTATGCGTCGACAGATGGCTGGTGGCGAAACGCGGCGTCACGCCGAGCGATGTCGCAATGTGCATGCCGAGGGCGGAGGCTTCCTGGTGGGGCGATTTTTGTTCGTGCGCAGGATTGGTCATCTCGTGCCGACGCAACGCCGCCATATAAAGCCCAAGATTGCCGAGAAGATCGAAAGCCGCGCCAAAGCCCTCATCGGTATTGCCTTCCGCCACCAGCTTGACGATATAGCCGCGCCCCTCATC
Source organism: Alphaproteobacteria bacterium (assembly GCA_013151255.1). Lineage (GTDB taxonomy): Bacteria > Pseudomonadota > Alphaproteobacteria > Caulobacterales > Parvularculaceae > Hyphococcus. Next base: position 17,949 of record JAADIQ010000047.1, on the reverse strand, counting down.
GAGGATTTGCTTTTTGATATCATCACCGACGCCCTCAACATCGGCGCGGTTTTCACGGGCGAAATAAACCTCTTCCAGCGCGGTGTTCATCTCCACGAAAGAGGTGCGGACCCAAGCGTCAAACTGTTCGGTGTTTTTACTCAACGCAAGTCTCCATGGTTATAGCCGCGCTGTTTATGTCGCTTGCATTAAAGCTCTGTGGTGCCATCGCAAATGGTCTTCCATGAATGTGGCGATAAAATAATAGGAATGATCGTAGCCGTCTTGCATGCGCAGGCTCAGCGCTTGGCCGGCTTTGTCTGCCGCTGCTTTGAAAATTTCTGGCTTTAACTGAACCTCAAGAAACTGATCCGCCGTACCCTGGTCAATTAGAATATGCGCCTGGCTGGGGCCATTACTCTGCAACAGCGTGGTTGCGTCATAGGCCGTCCATGTATTTTTATCAGCCCCAAGATAATTCGATAGCGCCTTTTCGCCCCAGGGAACGGTTGACGGCGCGACGATGGGCGCGAAGGCCGAACAGGTCTTGTATTTATCAGCATGTTTTAAATGTATCGTCAGCGCGCCATGGCCGCCCATGGAATGGCCGAAGATTCCGCTGCGCGCGGCATCGACCGGGAATTCCTTTTCGATCAGCGCGGGCAACTCTTCCGTAATGTAGGAATACATCTTGTAATGCGTCGACCACGGCGCCTGGCTCGCATCTACATAAAACCCGGCGCCCAGTCCAAAATCATAGGCGCCGTCGGTATCGTCCGGCACGTCATTTCCATTGCTATCGGGGCCGCGCGGCGATGTGTCAGGTGCAACAATCACCAACCCCAATTCCGCGGCAACGCGCTGCGCGCCGGCCTTGGCGATGAAATTTTCTTCCGTACAGGTGAGCCCCGAGAGCCAATATAAAACCGGGAACGGCCCCTTCCCGTGCGTGTCTTCCGGCGGCGTAAAAACCGCAAAACGCATGTCGCAGCGGCACGCCTCGCTGGTATGCGAAAAGACCGATTGGCTCCCGCCAAAAGATTTAACTGTCGATAGTGTCTTCATTTTCTACCCGTAAATCCAGTTCCATAAAAACAACGCCGTCTTCCGGGTTGTCATAATATTTCTCAATCTCGACAAATCCATATTTATGATAAAGCGAAAGCGCCGGCTTTAGCCGCTTCAGCGTATCAAGCCGCATCAGGCGAAATCCGCTATTGCGCGCCGCATCGATTAAGTCGCCACATAGCCGCCGCCCGAGGCCCAGGCCTTGAAAAGTCGGCCGCGCATAAAGCCTTTTCATCTCACAAACGCCCTCGCCAAGGTCCTTCAGCCCCACCGCCGCGGCGGCAAGCCCGTCAACACGGGCGAGCAGCAACAGTTTATAGAATTTCGGAAAAGTCGCCATCTCCTCTTCGAAATCCTGAAAGCAGAGGTCGACCTTGAGAAACGCCGCATAATCACGAAACAATAGCTGAACCGCGGCGACATCGCCATCAGAGGTCGCGTTGATAATCTCTATACTGCGGTTGTTCATTTCAGCCTCAATAAATCACCACCGAGCGAATACTTTCCCCTGCATGCATCAAATCAAACGCCTTGTTGATGTCTTCCAGCGGCATGGTGTGGGTGATGAGGTCGTCGATGTTGATTTTATCGTCCATATACCAGTCAACGATTTTCGGCGTGTCGGTGCGCCCGCGCGCGCCGCCAAAGGCGGTGCCTTTCCACACCCGGCCGGTGACCAGCTGGAACGGGCGCGTTGAAATTTCCTTGCCGGCTTCAGCAACGCCTATAATGATCGACTGACCCCAGCCGCGATGACAACATTCCAGCGCCTGGCGCATGACGTCAGTGTTGCCGGTGCAATCAAACGAATAATCCGCGCCGCCACCGGTGAGTTCGACGACTTTCTCGACCACATTGCCGGCGCCGACCTCGTTGACGTTGATGAATTCTGTCATGCCGAATTGTTCGGCGATCTCGCGGCGACGAGGATTGATATCGACGCCAATAATCTTGTCGGCGCCGACCAGCTTGGCGCCCTGAACCACATTCAGCCCAATGCCGCCAAGGCCGAAAACGACGACGCTGGCGCCCGGTTCAACGCCCGCAGTCCACACCACCGCGCCGACGCCAGTGGTGACGCCGCAGCCGATGTAACAGGCTTTATCAAACGGCGCGTCTTTGCGGATTTTTGCGACCGAGACTTCCGGCAGCACCGTGAAGTTCGAAAAGGTCGAGCACCCCATATAATGGAACAGCTTCTCGCCCTTCAACGAGAACCGGCTGGTCCCGTCCGGCATTACGCCTTTGCCTTGCGTTGCGCGAACCGACGTACACAGATTTGATTTCTGCGACAGGCAGGTTTTGCATTGCCGGCATTCGGCGGTATAAAGCGGGATGACATGATCGCCGGGCTCAACGCTAGTGACGCCAGCGCCAATCTCGCGCACGATGCCCGCGCCTTCATGGCCGAGGATGGACGGGAAGATGCCTTCGGAATCCTTGCCCTCAAGCGTATAGGCGTCCGTATGACAAACGCCGGTCGCCATAATCTCAACCAAAACCTCGCCGGCTTTCGGGCCTTCAAGATCGACTTCCTCGATGACCAATGGCTGGTTCGGTGCAATGGCGATAGCGGCTCTGGTTTTCATTAAGTCTCTCCTGTCGGGCTCACGCATGGGCAATAACCGCGCTGCGGGCGGCTTGTCCAGACGGCGGATTGTCCCCCAAAATACGTCGCCCGTCTTGCATTGCGCCGGCGATAGACCTTTATTGCGGCAACTCTCCCCTGGCCGATAGCGGGCCGTCAGCTGGGCGCCAGCTTTGTCTTTATTCTACTGGACCGTCGTCATCATCGCAGGCTCCCTGATCGGGAGTTTTACGAATGTCGTCATTCACCGCGGCCCGTCGATGTGGGGCCTAGTTGACGATGCGACGCCAAGAGGCTCGCTGCTGGCGCCGCGATCTTATTGCCCCCATTGCCGCCGCCCGATCCCGGCCTGGCAGATGGTCCCTATAGTCAGTTACCTGTTGCAGCGCGGGCGCTGTTCGGCGTGCAGCGCGAAAATTTCCCCACGATATCCGTTGGTTGAATTTACCGGCATCCTTGTCGCCAGCGCCGCCTATGTGGTTTTTGGCGCAACGCTGGCGGGCCTGTTTGCTGCGGTGCTCGGCTGGTGCCTGGTCGCACTTGCAGTGATTGACTGGGAGACCGGCTTTCTGCCGGATATGTTGACGCTGCCGCTGATCCCGCTCGGTCTCGCGATCAATCTTGGGGGCTATTTTGTCCCCATCGCCGATGCACTCATTGGCGCGGCGGCGGGATATCTGGTGTTTCGCCTTATCGGTGCGGCTTTCCATAAGCTTCGCGGGTTTGAGGGGCTTGGACAGGGGGACGCAAAACTAGCGGCGGTGATTGGCGCATGGAGCGGATGGCAGCTTTTGCCCGTTGCGGTCCTGGCCGGGTCGGTAGTGACGCTTCTGGCCATTCTCTCAGCGCGGGCAATGGGGAAAACCATCAGCGCCAAAACCGAAATTCCCTTCGGACCGGGCCTATGCGCCGGGGCTTTTTTCGCTGTTTTACTTGTTCGTACGGCGACTTAGCTGGCCCATAGCCATGCTAATGACAGCCCATAAAGCCCAATTGCCTATCTTTATCAGATAGTTATATTAATTTTGCGCAACCGTTGCGCTTTTTGTTGACTTTTACACAGCCAGAGGCTATTTATGACAGATAAATGACAGTTTTTTATCGTTTGTGTCACATTTCATGTGTAACATCTGGAAAGCGGTAGAAAATAAAAAGAAAAGAACAGGTTAGCGTTATGTATGAGACCCATCAGAGTGTAAGACGCCCGTTTTTATATGTGGTTGCCGCGCTATTTGCGATTGCGCTTGCGGTGCCGCTGGCGGTGTCCTCTGGCCAGGCCTCAAATGGCGGCATCTTTGATGAGTGCTTCGGCGCCAGCTGTAGCGGTGCGGCGGTCTTCGCCTCCACCAAATAACCGGCCCATCCGAAACAATTTAGGCATTTTGTAATAGCGCGCGCGGCTGTCTGCCGGTTCGCACTCAGAAGTCGAACTGCGCCCGAAACGCGACGCCGCGCACGGTTTCGTCGCGAAGTCCGGCTAGCACCGCACCGGCAAAAGCCGCATCCAGCCCTGCCGTCGTCTCGCCGAGATCGGCGTCGACAATATAGCCGTTGACGCCCAACCGGATGCGCGCGGTCAGCCACCAATCCGCGCCGATGGTGTAGGAATTATAGCCGCCGCCGGATGTTGGCGCGTTTTCTAGATCGATAGTGTCCGCCCGCAACGCGAAAGCCAACGCGCCAAGCCCGCCTTCATCAACGCCGCTGAAAATCTTCGGGCGGTCAAACCGCGCGCCTTTGAGCGTTGGTTCTGCGTTGACCATAAACCCGGCCTCGATATAGCCGCCGGAAAGCGTGTTATCGCCGGGACAGGCATCGCAGCTCGCAAACGTCAGCGCATATTCTCCAGCGGCCCAGAAGCGCCCCTTTGCGGCGGCGGCTTCAAACCCGATGAACACGTCTGACGATGCAAACCGTTGCGTCGCCACAATGCGCCCCGGGATGTGCGACACCGGCCGCTGGCGATAGCGAAGCAGCGGCTGATCGCTGTCGGCTTTTCGGTAACGCGCGGAAACGCCAAAATGGGTTTGCAGCCCCTCAACGCCAAGTTCCGGCGCGAGCGTGAAGCGCCCCGCCACAGCATAACCGCCAAAGGTCGCCTCGCCTTTTATGTTCTGGGCGAAGATCCCCAACTCATAACTATAGCGCTCGCGGCTCTCCAGCACAGCAACGCCGACGCGCCGGTTGAGGCTGAACGCATCAGTAAAAGCGGCGCGCTCATGGGTCGGGGTAAATTTCGATGAGGTTTGCTCGTTGAAGGAATTGGGCGTCTTGAACTGACCGATGCGTAGCTTCGGGCCGCCAATGTTGTAATCCACATAAACATCAGTCAGCGCGAATTCGCCGTCATTATCGATGCTCAATTCGGCTTTAAACTTTGCCCGGCCATATAGCTTTCCGGACAGGCCAACCCGCGCCGTGCGCAACTCGCCGCTGCTGATATCAAAGTCGGAATTGTCGCCGCTCGCAATTGCATAATCGGCGAGGACGCGACCGAAAATCTTGAAATCGGACAATGCGGGCGTAGCGGCAGGGTTACTATCGGGCCCACCCGCAAACGCCGTCGAAGCAAAGGGCGCCAGTCCTCCCAAGGCTAACACTAGGATACGAAACAACATACTTAACTGGCCTTTCAACGCGACCTTGTTTGCCGCGCACCTAAGGGGCAACGGTGAAGCTTTGAAGAATGTTTTATGATATTTTTTTGACAGCAGGCAGGCTGAAATCATGCACAAAGTGCGTCTTTTGTGCGCTAACGCCTTTGAATCAGCCGTGCTGATAAATTGACATTCAAAAATAAAAAACTTTTGAGAACGCTATAACGGCGTATGAGCCGTTGCCTGTCACAAAACTTTCAAGACAAACCGATATTAGGCTCGCGAAAATTCCAGTGAGAGGATTCGCAGGGTCGTGTTTGATATTTCCCTTTTTGCCATTGTCGGGTTTTTGTTTGCCGCTTACGCCGTTGTCGGCAATGACGCGCTGCAGACGCTTGGCACTTTCATCAGTTCCAACAGCCGCCTGCACTGGTTCTGGTTGTTTCTGTTCGCCGCGATCATCCTTGTGGTGACGTTTACCTATGGCTGGATGATCAATGACGGGGACCCGTCTTTTGGGCGCCTGTCCAACACTCACAAATATCCGCCTATCGAAGTTCAATGGTATCACACGCTGCCGCCGCTGGTGTTGTTAATTATCACCCGGTTCGGCGTTCCGGTCTCGACCTCGTTCATGGTGCTCACTGTCTTCGCCTCCATTGGCGGGCTGACATCGATGCTGCAAAAATCCCTGATCGGCTACGGGCTGGCTTTTGTCGTCGGTCTTGGGATTTACCTCATCGCCTCCAACACGCTGGAGAAATTTTTCCGAAAAACAGAACACCAGCAACACCATCCCATCTGGGTGTTATTGCAATGGATGACGACCGGCTATTTGTGGTCGGTCTGGCTAATCCAGGATTTCGCCAATATTTTTGTCTTCCTGCCGCGCGAAATCACTGCGTTCGAAGGCTTTACCGCAATGTTCGCCATAGTCGCATTGCTCGCCTACACCTTCGCCAATAATGGCGGCCCGGTGCAGCGGATATTGAAAACGAAAACAGCGGTCTCCGACATTCGCTCCGCAACGATTATCGATTTCACCTATGCCTCGCTCCTGTTCTACTTCAAAGAGCTCAACTCCATTCCCATGAGCACCACCTTCGTGTTTCTCGGCCTTATAGCCGGGCGTGAATACGGCTTTGCGTTGGCGACAAAAGCGATAGGGTTATTGCGCACCAGCGAGATTGCGCTGTCAGACATCGCCAAAGCTTATATCGGCCTTGTCTTGTCGATTGATATGGCGGTGTCGCTGCCGTTCCTCGCAAGAGGGCTCGCGGGCGGCGGCTTTCCTTTGAACGAGCTTGTGCCGACAATGGGGTACGCCGTCTTTATCACGCTCGCCAATCTTATGCTCATTCCGGTGGGGCTGCATCTGCAACGCAAGTCCAATACGCGGATGATTGTTCTGGCGACGCTAATGACGGCAGCGGCGCTGGCGTTTTTTACTTTTCCTCTGGCGTAAGGTCACTCGCCAACATCAACGCTTCGGCGCTCGCTAATTCTTCCGGTGAGTTGATATTCAGCAAACAGTTTCGCTGGCTAAACTCGATGCGGCGCGCAGAACATTGTTCCGCCAGCGCATGGAGGGCGAGGCCTTTCTCGGAAGACGCCGAGCGGAGTTTTTCCAATAGAATTGGCGCCCGCCAAAAGGCGAATGTCGGGTGCACGCCGTCTTCGCTGCTGGCGATAGCGCAGCCATCGCCTGCCGTCAGTTTCTCATAGAGATCCGACGGCAAAAACGGCGCGTCAACCGGCGCGGTAACAAACCCGGCCGCGCCCGGCGCCTGTTCCAACAGCCAATGGCCCGCCGCCCATAGACCCGCGGCGGGGCCGCGCGGCCCGGTCCCGCGGTCGGGCGTGAACGCCATACTGGTGTCATAGCCATGCGGCCCAGCAATCAGTATGCGGTCTACCTGTGGGGCAAGCCGGTCCATCACATGATCGATCAGCCGCCGCCCCGCCAACAGGACCGCGGGCTTATCCGCGCCCATCCGCCGCGCATAGCCGCCGGCCAGGATAACGCCGATGCGCGGCGTATGATTTTTACCCGCCCCCATCTATCGCAGCCGCACAATCTCAACGTCGCCGCCGCTGGCGACCGCCGGGGCGTTCACCTTCCGCCTAATTAAAACATTGGCGCTGGCAAAAGGCGTCAGCAGCGAGCTGTCCTGACTGGGCGCCGGCGTCACTAGCATTGCGCCGTCATCGCCCTGCTCTGCGCTTGCCCGCAAATAAGTTTCGCGCGCGCCATTGGCGGCTATCGTTTGCGTCAATATCGCGTTTGAAAAATGCGGCGCATCGCTTTGCGTTGCAGCCAGGCGCCGCACCAGCGGCTGGACAAACAGCGCCGCCGTCACCAGCGCCGAGGCGGGATTTCCCGGCAGGCCAACAATGCGCGCATGTCCGAACTTACCAAACCAGGTTGGTTTTCCGGGGCGCACGGCAATTTTTTCAAACCGGGTCTCGCCGCCAGCGCGGTGAAACGCGGATTTCACAAAATCATAATCACCAACAGAAGCCCCGCCAATCGGGATGATGATATCCGCGTCGCGCGCGCGCTTAAAGAACTCTGCTATCGCGTCTTCGCTGTCGGCGGCGCAGCCCAAATAGTCCGCCGCGCCGCCCCAGCTTTTGACCATGGCCGACAGCGCAATATGATTGGAGTTGACGATTTCGCCCGGCCCCAATGTCGCCCCCGGCTCGACCAGCTCATCGCCATTAGAAAATATCGCAACGCGTGGCCGACGCGTGACCGACACGCTCGCAACATTTGCCGCCGCGAAAATCGAGCCGTGAAAATCGTGAAGCCGCGCGGTTTTTTTAGCAAGGATATCGTCTTGGTGAAAATCAATCCCGGCCTGGCGAATATTGCGCGGCTTTTTCTGCGGCGCGTTGATGGTGATGCGCTCGCCTTCGCGCGTCACATCTTCCTGCATGATGACGTGGTCAGCGCCGGAGGGAACCGCACCGCCGGTGAGTATCCGCACCGCCTCGCCGCTCGCGACAGTCCCGTCATAAGGCGCGCCCGCCGGCGCTTCTCCAACAACCGACAGCTGCGCGCCCGGCGCCATATCACAAAAGCGAACCGCATAGCCGTCCATCGCCGAGGCTGCAAAAGGCGGCTGGGAAATGCGCGCAACGACATCTTCTGCAAGAACCCGCCCGGAGACGTCGCCCAGCGAGATGGCCTCCGCGTCTAGCGTTTGCGCGCCGTCAAGGATTTGGGCGATGGCCTCGTCAACGCTAATCATCGCGCGAGAAATCTCCCGATTGGCCGCCGGATTTTTCAACCAGCTTGATATCGCCGATGGTCATCGATTTATCGATGGCTTTCGCCATATCGTAAATCGTCAGGCATGCGGTCGCCACCGCCGTCAGCGCCTCCATTTCAACCCCGGTTTTGCCGGTGGTTTTCACCTCGGCGGTGACGATGAAGGCGCCCGCCTCATCGTCAGGCTCAACGCTCACCGACAGGCCGGTAATTGGCAGCGGATGACACAGCGGGATAAGATCGCTGGTGCGCTTGGCGCCCATCACGCCGGCGAGCTCGGCAATGCTCCGTATGTCGCCTTTTTTACCGCCGCCGCTGCGCGCAATTTCATAAGCCTCAGGCGAAAACAAAACCCGCCCGCAAGCCACAGCACGGCGCTGCGTATCTTTCTTGCCCGAAACATCGACCATGCGCGCGCGGCCCTTTGCGTCAAAATGAGTGAGGTCATCTTTCGCCATGTTATTTTTCCATCAGCCGCGGCATCAGCTCCACCAGATTGCAAGGCCCGTGGCGCGAATCCAGCTGGTAGGAAATAATCTTGTCCCAGCCATCTTTGACGGCGCCATTAGACCCCGGCAGCGCGAAAATAAACGTGCCTCGCGCCACCCCCGCCGTCGCGCGCGATTGCAGCGTCGACAGGCCGACGCTTTCAAAGCTCACCTTATGGAAAATCACCGAAAAGCCTTCGATCTCTTTATCAAATAGCGGCCTGATCGCTTCCGGCGTGATGTCGCGTCCGGTGAGCCCGGTGCCGCCGGTGGAGATCACCACTTCCACCGCCGGGTCTTCAATCCACTTCGCAACGGTCGCGGCAATGATGTCCGTCTCGTCGGGAACCAGATCGCGCGCCGCCAGCACATGTCCCGCCGCCTCAACGCGCTGGGCCAGCAAGTCGCCTGACGTGTCGGTCGCGCGGGTGCGGCTGTCGGTGACTGTGAGGACCGCAATCCGCACCGGCTTAAATTCACGGGCTTCATCAATTCCATGCATTTTCAGTTGTCCTTATCTCTCTCATTCCATCGCGCCGCATCGCTATAGTCCTCCGCGCGCGGTTCAATCCATCGCTCGCCGTCGGATGTGATTTCTTTTTTCCAGAACAGCGCCTTGGTTTTCAGATAGTCCATCAAAAAATCCGCCGCCTCAAATGCGTCGCGGCGATGACGCGCGCTGACGCAGACAAAGACGATGGGCTCGCCGGGGTTTAGCTCGCCCACCCGGTGGATGATCAGCGGCTCAGCAATCGCCCAGCGCCCGCGCGCTTCGGTTTCCAGCTCGCCAAGCATGCGCTCCGTGACGCCCGGATAGTGTTCGAGATATAGCGCCGTCACCGCAGCTTTTGTTTCCTCGCCGCGCACCCTGCCCAGAAAACTGACCACCGCGCCGGCGTCTCCGGCAGCTTTCTCAAACACAGAAAGCTCCCCGCCGGGATCGAATGGTGATGGGCTGATGCGGATCACGGGCGCCGCCTACCCGCCGCTGACAGGCGGTAAAAACGCGATCTCATCGCTATCGGAAATCGCCTCACCGGTGCTGACGCGCTCATTGATGATGGTCTGAACCGACTTCTCCCTGAGCGCCGCGCCAAGACGCGCGTCTCCCTTGGCGATCAGATCGACCAGCTCGCGCAGATTGCGCACGCTATCGCCAATCTGCAATTCGCGCGTCCGTCCTCCAGCGAGATCGGCCAGCCTGCCAAAAAACAATATCCGCGCCATAAGTTACCCGCCCGTCGTCGACATATGCCGCGCCACCGCCGGGGCCGCGCCGCGCGACGAGATGTCAAAGTCATGACGCTCAGGTTTGCGCACCATCGCGGCATCAAGCGCCGCCGCCGCATCCGGTTGCGGCCCGCGCAACGCCGCGCGCAGATCAACATGATCGTCATGGCCGAGGCACATATAGATTTTCCCGGTGCAGGTAACGCGCACCCGGTTACAATCGGCGCAAAAATTATTGGTCAGCGGCGAGATGAAACCAACAACGCCGCCGGTCTCGACCACCCGCACATAACGCGCCGGACCGCCGGTCTTCAACGCTATCGGTTCAAGCGTCCAGCGCGCCTCCAGCGCATCGCGCATCACCGTTAACGGCAAATACTGGTCGACGCGGTCCTCATCAATCTCGCCCAGCGGCATCACTTCGATCAGCGTCACGTCAATATCGCGTTGATGCGCCCAGGCGATGAGTGAGGGAATTTCATCTTCGTTGACGCCCTTCAGCGCCACCGTGTTGAGCTTGATTTTCAACCCCGCCGCTTGCGCCGCCTCAATACCGCTCAGCACTTTGCCAAGCATCCGGCGACGCGTCAGCTGTGCAAATTTCGCATCATCAAGCGTGTCGAGGGAAACATTGATGCGCTTGACGCCAATGTCAGCCAGTTCATCCGCATAGCGCACAAGCTGGGTTGCGTTGGTGGTCAGCGTGATCTCATCCAACCCGTCGCCAAGCCGGCGTGACAGCCGTCTCAGCAAAGTCATAATATCGCGGCGCACCAGCGGCTCTCCGCCGGTCAGGCGGATTTTCCGAACCCCGCGATGGATGAAGGCGACGGCGAGCCGCTCCAGCTCTTCCAGGCTCAACACATCGCGCTTGGGCAGGAACGCCATCGCCTCGCTCATGCAATAGGTGCAGCGCAAATCGCATCGATCCGTCACCGAAAGGCGAAGATAGGTAATTGCGCGGCCAAAACTATCGGTCAGAATTTGCTTGGGCATGGGATGATATCTGGGCCTTTGCGCGCCCGGGTCAAGTGATTTCAGGGCCTCCGCGGCACTTCGCGCGGGGCTAGATGGCAAGCCTCAGAAATACCGACGGAATCTGCCGCGCACGCCGTTTAAGGAGTGCTGGGCCAATGAACCCCAGCTTTTATGAGGAGCTACAGATGAACAAGATTATTGTTGGGTTGATCGCCGGCGCCGGGCTCAGCCTGGTTGCGGCAAGCGCTATCGCCGGCGACGGCAAAGGCGCCAAGCATTTTGACCGCCTGGACACCAATGGCGATGGCGAGATCAGCGCCGCTGAGATGAATGCGCCAGACCAAGCCCGCCACGAGCACCGCGAGAATATGATGGCCGAGGCCGATACCGACGGCAACGGGTCCTTATCGCGCGAGGAGGTCAAAGCCTATCATCAAGCCAAAAAGGCCGAACGTAATCCGGACAAGAATGGCGACGGCAAAGTCGACCGCGACGAATTTCTCGCCAAGGCCGAAGAGCGCTTTGAAAAGCTGGACAAGAACGGCGACGGCGTATTGACTGACGATGAGCGAAAACATCACCGCCGCCGCGGCCGGCACTAAAACATCAACCCGGCGCCGCAAGCTAAAGACCAGCAGCGGCGCCGCAACAACGCGATGGTGCGATTGGCGCAACCAGACGATAGCGACGAGGCGCTTGTGCGCCTGGCGGGACGCGGCGATCGTGCGGCGGCGACACTCTTGATTGAGCGCCATACGGATAAAATCTATGCCGGATGTTTTCGGATGCTTGGCGAGCGCGCGAGCGCCGAGGATGCGGCGCAAGAAACCTTCCTGCGGCTCTGGAAAAACGCCCATCGCTGGAAGCCCCAAGGCGCCAAATTTGAAACCTGGCTCTATCGGGTGGCGATGAATTATTGCCTTGACCAACTACGCAAATCGGGCCGCGAGATCAACGAGGATGCCGCACCAGAGCGTGCCGATCCGGCGCCTGGCCCGGCTGATAACTATTTCGCCGGTGAACAGAGTTTTGCGATTGCCGCCGCGCTTGCTACATTACCGGACCGTCAACGGCTTGCGATTACGCTGTGTCATTTTCAGGAGTTGTCAAATATAGAAGCCGCGGCAATCATGGAGGTCAGCGTCGAGGCGGTCGAATCGCTGCTGGCGCGCGCACGCCGGACTTTGCGCGATCGATTGGCGCCAATGAAACCATATCTAACGGGAACGATGAGCGATGACGCAATCACCAACACCAGCTGACAAGACGCAAGAGGACGACACGCGCCTCAACGCTATGCTCGATGGGGCTGGCGTTCCCGAGCCGTCCGCGAGCCTGAAGCGCGACATTCTCGCCGCCTATGACGACGTGCAACAAAACCGCCGCGGCGCATTTGCCCGCGTGAGTGGCCTGTTTGACCGCTTCCAACTGGCCAGCGCCGCTGCGCTTGCCGGCGTCAGTGTGCTCGGCTTAACGGTGGGCGTCCTAACCGCCAATACCGGCGCCGCGCTGTCGCCGGAAGATGAACTTTACGCCTATGCAGAAGATGGGTTTGATCTGGCGCAGCTGGAAGATGAGGAGCTTGACCAATGGGCAAGGGAATAACCATTGCGCTGATTGCATCACTCGCATTGAACGTCTTCGCAATCGGTTTCATCTCGGGACGGATTATCAAGCCGAACCATCAGCCGTCGGCACAAACGCTGGAGGCGCCCCATCACCGCATGGACAACCCAAGGGGCTTCATGCAGCGCGCCAAAGACCTGCCGCCGGAGAGCAGAAACGCCTTTCGTCATGCGATTCGTTCCAACATTCCAAAATTGCGCGCCCAAAAAAAAGAAATATACAAACTCCAACGCACTTATTACGACGCCTTGCGGGCGGATAAATGGGACCGGGCTACGGTGGAGACTGCGCTCGGTGATTTGCAGGAAGCGCGCGACCGCGGTCGGGCGATGATCGACGAGGCGTTCCTCGATGCGGTAGAAAGCCTCGACGCAGACGCCCGCGCACAACTGCTCCACCGCGCCGAGGAGGACGCGCCTCACCACAGGAAGCGCAAACATCGCAAGAAGGAATAGGCGACGCTCCTGGTAGCGGGAGCTGGACTTGAACCAGCGACCTCAGGGTTATGAATCCTGCGCTCTCACCAACTGAGCTACCCCGCCAAGAGGTCCGTTCGGCGAATTCGCAGCGCCGAAAGCGCTGCTCTATAGCTGGCCTCGCGGGCGCCTGCAAGCCGGTTCAGGAGACCAGCTCATGAACATGCTCGGCGATGGCGAGGCAGCTTGTCAGGCCGGGGGATTCGATGCCGTAAAGGCCGAGATAGCCGTCGACGCCGTGGACTGATTTGTCAGAAAACAGGAAGTCGCCCTCCTCGCCCGGGCCGGCGATTTTCGGCCTTATGCCAGCATAGCCGGGGACCAGCCTGGCCGCCTCTAGACCCGGCCAGAAGCTGCGCGCAGCGGCGGCGAACGCATCCCGCCGGGTCTCATCAACATCATAGTCGTCGTTGGTTGTCACAAATTTGAGGTCCGGGCCAAGCTTGGCCTGGCCGCCGAGGTCTCTGGTATAGTGCGTACCCTGACTATCTTCAGTTGGTATCGGATAGATCAGCCGCGAAAACGGCGCCTTGCCGGAATAGGTAAAATACTGGCCCTTGCCATAATAGAGTTTTGGGATTGTCTCCGCCGGGACGCCGGCAATCGCATGGGCGAGTTTGTCCGCGCTAAGCCCGGCGCAATTGACCACCATTTTGGCGCGCAAGGTGATCGGGTCCTCGCCGCCGATATCGAGTTCAACTCCGCCATCGACCACGCGCCCGCCGCCGACCGGGGTTGATAACGCCAGCGCGCCGCCAGCATCTTCCAGATCGCCCAGCAACGCCAGCATCAACCCGTGGCTGTCGATGATGCCGGTTGACGGCGAGAATAGCGCGCCGTCACACCGTAGCGCCGGCTCCAGCGCTATCGCCTCGGCGCCGGTCAACAATTGTAAATCGTCAACGCCATTGGTCTGCGCCGTCGCCCGGATAGCCCTCAGCCGCGTGACTTCTTCCTCGCCATTGGCGACAATCAGCTTTTCGCAGCGTTGATGGTTGACGTGGTGGTCTTTGCAAAACGCGTAAAGCATCTTGCGGCCAGGAACGCATAGCCGCGCGCGCATGCCGCCCGGGCGGTAGTATATCCCGGCGTGAATAACTTCCGAATTGCGCGCCGATGTTTCCTCGCCAAAGGCTTCATTGCGCTCAATGACAATCACCTCGCGGCCAGCGCGCGCCAACGCCCGTCCTACGGCAAGCCCAACCACGCCCGCGCCAATAACGATTACATCGACGCTCTCAGGCATTTCATTCCTAGTCGGTTGTGGCGATCCAGTCGGGATCGTCCTGCACTTCGCGCTCCCACATCAGGAAGTCGTAATAGCCGCAGCGGGTCTGGGTCGGAAACTCGCGGCAAATTTTTGGCCGGCCTTCATAGATGGTGCAATTGCGCGTTTCCTGATCGAGAAACATGCAAGCCGTCACGAAATGCTCGTCGTCGCGGTGCCGAAGGACGCGCGGGTTTTCCTTGTCGCCCTTTTTGGTGAATTTCTTTTTCGCCTGTTCCTCGGTAATACCGTGATGTTTCGCCAGCCGTTTAATATCGGTTTTGGTGGTCGGTATATGCGTATAGGTGCAGCAATAGGCCGAGCATTTCAGACAGTCATATTTCTGTTTCTTCGCCATAATATTTCTCAAACAACTTTACTCGCGGCGGTACTGGACGAAGTCGCTCAGCGTTGCAAGCTTGTCATACAACCCCCGCGCGGTCTGATTGTCCTTATGGGTCAGCCAATAAACCCGCGCGCAATCGCGCCTGTCGCATTCGGCGTAGACCGCCTCAATGAGCTTGCGCCCTGCCCCGGCGCCGCGCGCTGCATCGCTGACATAGAGGTCTTCCAGATAGCAATAGTCGGTCTTCGACCAGGTTGCGGGGTGGAAAACACAATGGACGAACCCGACAACGCCGGCGCCCGTTTCCGCCAGGCGGGCGTAATAGCGTTGGTCCTCGCAGAGCCGGCGAAAGGTCTCGTCTGTCACCGCTTCATCAAGCTTGGTTTGATAAAAATCGAGATAGCCGCGCCACATAACGCGCCATTGCGCCTCATCATCGGGGCCGAGCGGGCGGATTAAAACGCTCATGCAACGATATCCGCGGGGTGCGCGCTGGCGATCCAGCCGCCGCCGAGGACGCGGTCAAACCCCGGCTCGGGCGAATAGAAGACGCAAGCCTGTCCCGGCGCGACGCCTTCTTCTGGTTCGGTAAGCTCCACGGCCCAACCATACGCGCTGGCTTCATCCCAAACCAGCCGCGCCGGCGCCGGCGGGCGGGTGGAGCGAACCTTGACCGCAATCTCTATTCCTTCGCGCGCCGCATCCTCGCCGGCGCCGTCGCCGAGCCAGGTGACCTCTTTCAGCCCAATGCGCGACACCATCAACGCTTCGCGCGGGCCGACAATCACCTCGCGTTTGCCTGCATCGAGCCGCACCACGTAAAGCGGATCACCGGTGGCAACGCCAAGACCGCGGCGTTGGCCGACCGTATAATGAATGACGCCCTGATGGAGGCCCATTACCGTGCCGTCGATATGGACAATCTCGCCGGGCGCGGCGGCGCCAGGGCGCAAGCGCTCAACGACGGCGGCGTATTTGCCTTCTGGCACGAAGCAAATGTCCTGGCTGTCGGGCTTGTCGGCGACCGCCAGCCCGAGCTGGCCGGCAATCCGGCGCACCTCTTCCTTTGGCATTTCGCCAAGGGGAAAGCGCAAATAATCGAGCTGCTCGCGCGTGGTGGAGAACAGGAAATAGCTCTGGTCTTTGGCCGCATCGCGCGCCCGGCGCAGCTCCGGCCCGTTCAGCCCGATGGCGCGGCGGATATAATGCCCGGTCGCCATACACGCGCCGCCAAGATCGCGCGCCGTCCCCAACAGGTCTTTAAACTTCACCTGCTCGTTGCAGCGGATGCACGGGATCGGCGTCGCGCCCGCCAGATAGGTGTCGGCAAAATCGCTCATCACCGCATCGTTAAACCGGCTTTCATAATCGAGCACATAATGCGGAAAATCCATCGCTTCAGCGACGCGGCGAGCGTCGTGAATATCCTGGCCCGCGCAACAGGCGCCTTTTTTCTGGATTGCAACGCCATGGTCGTAAAGCTGCAAGGTAACGCCGACGACATCGTAGCCGGAGCGCTTGGCCAGCGCCGCCGTCACCGACGAATCCACCCCGCCCGACATCGCCACGATGACCCGCGCGCCAGAAGGCACGCCAAGGTCGATACGCGGTGCGTCAATCGTTGATATGTCGGTCATGACTGTCATTTCGGGCGGAACATAGGGATTGCGGGAGGCGAAAACCAGCCTCGTATTTTCGTCTGAACCCGGGGCGTAATCCCTTCCCTTAAAAAAGGAGGGGAACAATCGCAACTTATGATATCAAACCGGTGCACTATCATCCTTTCCAGGTCCAGGCCGAGCTTTGGCCAAGCAAAAAACCACCCGAAAGCACTATAAGGCGCCCCAAACCCGTGAGGATAACTTTTCACCAAATATAGGTTTCATGGCCAACGACCCTCCTGGAGTTGTATTTTCGCAAAGTGCATTCGCGTTATTGGGGTGAGGATTTTCGGTTATTTTGCGCCATCTATGCGGGTCTTGAGCAAGGCTATATTTCTGCTCGTTTAAACAGCTTTGTAAACACCGGTAATGTTTACCACGCGCGCCAGTTAACTCTTTAACGTATTCGCCCGCCAGCGATAAAGACTTCGCATCGTCCTCAATCGGGACGCAGGGCGCGTCTACAACACCGCTTGGAAAATTCCGAACTTCTCTAATAGTGAGGGTTTTTCTATGTTTAACGCAATATGAAAATCTAACCCCTCGCAAAGGGACAATTTCAAATCCTGTCAAAGTATTGCGATTATCCAAGCAAATTGCGGCCCGCGCGCCTTCCTGTTCTGTATTGACACAGCTTTGGCGCGCGCGTTTTTCACGAATAATCAACCACTTATAGAAGCTTTTACCATGCTGCTTAGGCGTTTTTTAAAAGCGCTGCGGCTAAGGTCCTCATAGTAACCGTTGTGTATTTAGGGGATCGAGAGCGTTCATGACTGTCGTAGCTAATCCAGCCGCGCCGCCCGTCAAAAAAGACCCATATGTGATTGGGCCAGACGGCACGCCGCTTACATTAAAAGACCTGCCGCCGCCAAGCACCAAACGCTGGGTGATCCGTCGCAAGGCGGAAGTTGTCTGCTGTCCGCGGCGGCCTGTTGACGCTTGAGGAAGCTTGCGAGCGTTACACGCTGACGGTGGAAGAGTTTCTGTCCTGGCAAAAAGCCATCGAGCAATTTGGCCTGCCGGGCCTGCGCGCAACCCGCGTTCAACAATACCGCTGATCCCTCCTAACTTTTCGATTTTTCGAAAACCCGCGCATAAGCAGCGCGGGATTTTTTTGCGACCGACAGGACGGCCTGAGCCCGGCGCCCGCTGCGGTTGAATTGCGTGCAGACGTTGAAAATCCGGGCTGAAATGCGTTTCAGGCCCGGCGCATTTGGTATAGGCTCGCCCCCTGCGGTATGGTTTTAAACGGGTATTGGGCCCGCGGGTCTTTGTGTCCATATGATGAAATTCATCGCCTCCGATCTTGATGCGGCAAAGCGCAAGGCGCGCCGCGCACTGGGCGATCGCGCGTCGATCATTTCCGTCCGC
>JAADIQ010000002.1 GCA_013151255.1 Alphaproteobacteria bacterium | reverse complement strand
GATAGGGCATCCTCAATGCAAAAAGCTGCCGCGGGCGTCGGGCCCTCACGGCGGCTGAAAATTCCTGAATGAGCGGCGGTCTATAGACGAAACTCATGCCTCGCGCAAGCGGCTGCGGGCAAGGGTTTTGGGGCCCTTCAGTCCCTCCAATCGGGCCCCGACCGCGAAGGCCTTGCAGGTTGGATTAGGCGCTGGGGCGGGGGCTATCGGCCTAAAAAGAAGTCGATATATTCTAGGGATTTCCGCCCGCCGCTGGTCTGACACGAACTCGTGCGCCCGCCACGTTGGCGCAGTACGTGGTTCCGCCTCCAGACGGCTGGATTAATACGGGCGTTACCCATACCCGCCCGACATGCGTACTTGATGTGGGCTGATTGAACACAGGCTCCCTGAATCCAAATTCGGGAACCAGCATGCGCGGGGCTCCGCGTCGCGAAGGCGAAGGCGCGCAAATAATAATTGGGGCGAAAAACCGGCCTCATCGTGAGCGAAGTCGAAGGGCCCGCTTTTTCGCCCGGCGCTCTATGAGTCAGAATCAATGCAAGTTGGTATAAGCGTCAGCGTTTGGTAGCGCAGAGCGATGGTGCATTCCAAACAGGCTACTTCATTCGCCGCTTGCCTGGAGTGGTTCAATGTATTAATACATTAAAACAACACCATAAGCCTGCAAAGCCCGCCCGTCTCGACGACTTAGACATATATGGGGCCAGCGTGCTTATCAGGACAAATGGCGGAGCGAAGGAGATTGAATATGCGCGGACCGGCAAGTAGAAATTTCAGCACTAGGCGGGCAAAGGATGAAAAGGCGTTGTTTGACGCCATCGCGAAATTGAAAACCGGCGCCGAGGCGGCGCGGTTCCTGCGCGACTTGGCGACGCCGGCGGAATTGGAAGCTTTTGCCGAGCGCTGGCGGATTGCGCGGATGCTGGACGAGGGCGGGCATTCTTATCGCGATATCTCCGCTGAGACCGGCGCCTCGACAACGACCATCGGCCGGGTGGCGCGGTTCCTCCGCGAGGAGGCGCATCAGGGATATCGCATGGTTCTTGATCGCTTGCGTCGATAAGACGCCAGTATTGCGGCCGGCCCCTGAGGACCAGTCATCAACTGTAGGCCATGCGTTCCATCCGGCCTCCCATCATCTGATTTTCCCACCCGTTATTGCTTCCCTTGCATTCAATTTTCTCGTTCGATTTCATTTCTCGCATCAAATTTCCAAAGGGTATTTCCTAAATACAGGTTTGTGAATTGTGTTACTGTATTAATACAGTATAACGTCCATAATCACCGGCGCGGCCTGAGGGGGTCGTGTTGGGGCTGGCTTGGAAGATATGGGATAGGCAGGCGCAGAATTGGGTAGTTGCACCCAGGGTCAGGTGAAATTTGGTGGAACGGGCCGTTCCGGGCAGGACCGGTTGATGTTGGTCGTAATGGAGACGGTGGCGGGCGTTGATTTATAGGGCGCAAGCAATGATGGTGCGGCGCTGTCTACAGCAAGGGACGAAGGAGTTAGCAGGCTATGGAAGAACGGTTACGGATTGCGATCCAGAAATCTGGGCGGCTGTCGGAGGGCAGTATCGAGCTTTTAAAAAGCTGCGGCCTGTCAATTTCGCGCGGCAAGGACAAGCTTTATGGCCGGGTGCAGGAAATGCCCATTGACGTGCTGCTCCTGCGCGACGACGACATCCCGGAATTTGTTTCCGACGACGCCTGCGACATCGGCGTTGTCGGGCAGAATGTTTTCGAGGAAGAGCGCCTGGCGCAACCGCGCGAGGCGCCGGCGCGCGAAGTGCGCACGCTTGGCTTTGCGCGGTGCAAACTCATGCTGGCCGCGCCCAAGGACTGGACCTTTGACGGCGCCGGCATGCTTGAAGACAAACGCATCGCCACCTCCTATCCGGGCCTCACCAAAGCCTGGCTTGAAGGCCATGGCGTCAGCGCCCGCGTGGTGACGATGAAGGGCTCGGTCGAGGTTGCGCCGCGGCTTAAAATCGCCGACGCGGTTTGCGATATCGTTTCCACTGGCGCAACGCTGGACGCCAACGGGCTGAAGCCGGTGGCGACGGTGTTTGAGAGCCAGGCGCTGTTGATCCGTAATGCGAAGGATTTTTCCGCCGCCAAGCAGGCGATTTTTGACGCGCTGATGAAACGCATCAATGGCGTCCTGACATCGCGCGACGCCAAATATGTGATGATGAACGCGCCGCGTAGCGCGGTGGCGGCGATTACGGAGTTCCTGCCGGGGGCGGAGGCGCCAACGGTTCTCGATCTTGTCGGCAATCCCGACAAAGTCGCCATCCACATGGTGTGCCGCGAAAGCGTCTTCTGGGACACGCTCGAGGAGTTAAAAAAACTCGGCGCCAGCGCTATTTTAGTCCTGCCGATTGAGAAGATGATGGCGTAAGCGCGCTTATGCTTTGCGAAACGGCAATGCGTTGAGCCGCTCCGGCAGCGGCGGCATGGCAAGCTTTTCGGGATCGCGCTCCGCCGGTTCGTCATCGGCGAGGATGTCGATCATATGTTTGATATGCTTGGCATAGTCGCGCGCGGCGCGCAGGTCTTTCAAGAACGCATCGAGCGTTTCCTGCGATGCGGCAAAGGGCAGGGCTTCTCCACGCCGGTCGATCTTGATGATGTTGTCGAGATAAGCGCCTGACGGCGTTAGCGCCGGTATGCCGTGCTCGACAATATTGCGGTTGCCGCGCAGCCGGTTGTAGATTTTCAGAAAATGAAACACATGCGCTTTAACCGCATCGTTGGTTTCAAACCTGTCGATTAGATAATGAACAAATTCGGCCTTGGTGACATTGCCCATAAACGCGAAGATATGCGCTGCGACATCGGCCTCGACGGTGAGGTAACTGAAGCCGAGCTGTTGCAGGTCGTGCTCAAGGTAATTCCACTCGATGGCGGCATGGCCGATCGCAAGCGCATAGCGGTTTTTGTCGTTATGGTGGTTCATCGCCAGACGCTAGACGTTCGGCGCGGGCAGGTAAATGTAGAGCGGGCAGGCTTGCCGCCTATTTTGACAGCAGTTTTTGCCGGCCGTATTCGCGAAAGCTGACAAGCCGGCGGCGGTCTTCATCCCAAAGCGCCAGTCGCCAGCATTTCAAACTGCCGCGCAAGGTTATGCGTTTGGCGACTTTGCGTAATTCCGGGAAGGCGTCGAGACATGCCTGTAGCCGGTAATTGGGAATTTTGCTGCACAGATGGTGGATATGGTGAAGGCCGATATTGCCGGTGAACCACCGCAATACCGGCGGCAGCACGAAATAGGAGCTGCTCTCTATCGCTGCCTGATGAAAATTCCAGTTTTCTCCGTGCTCCCAATATGTCCCTTCAAACTGGTGCTGGATGTAAAACAACCATCCGCCGATCCACGCCGCGATTATCAGCATTGGCAGATATGCAGTGAGCACCGGCCAGACGCCGATCATCGCGATCGGCAGTCCGAAGGCGATCAGCAAAGCCAGGTTCAGCCCCATGATGGAGCGCATCGACGGGCGATCGCGAAACGCCCGGCCGAGGGGTATGCGCTGTAGAAGAAGGAAATTCACCGGCGCGCCCAGCGCGATCATGATGATGGGATTGCGGTAAAGCCGATAACCCAGCCGTCGCAGGCGTGGCGCCGCCTGATATTCACGCGTCGTCATCACCACCACATCGCCTTGCCCGCGGCGATCCAGATCGCCGCTTGCGGCGTGATGATAGGCGTGGGAGCGTTTCCATTGATCGTAGGGGGTGAAGGTCAGGACACTGATAAACCGACCGAGAATATCGTTAGCGGTGCGCGAGGGGAAATATGCCCCGTGCCCGCAATCATGTTGAAAGATAAACAACCGGACCAGCAGCCCCGCAGTTGGCGCCGCCAGCAACAGGCTTAACCAATAGATGTGTTGGGCGGCGGCGACCGCCATGATAACGAGCAACACAAAAAACGGGATAATGGTAAGCGTCAGCTGCAGCAGGCTGCGTTTTGTTTCCGCGCCATAGGCCTTCAACAGCGGCGACAGCCGCACGGCAAGGGCGCGGGTGTCGATGGCGGCTGAACGGCCGGTCGAGGGGTTTGCGCCAGATTGGTCGCTATGCGGTTTTGAAGCGTTAGAGGACAATAGTTCACTCTCGTTTGTTGTGAGAATTTGATAAAAGCGCAGCCACCCAGATATCGCTATATCTGAATCGGCGCTTTTCACCAATCTCATTGCACATATACGTTCGAAATCGGGTTTTTTGATGCGGCGCGCCCGCGCAGGGGCGAGAATGGACCGGCCGCCAGGCGTTTAGCCCGCCCGAGGAAGAAAGGTTGAACTTAGCGCCTTCAAGCGACCAACTAGCCGCCGGCCGGTCATATGTTTTTTCGGCCTTCGCAGAGGGGCCGCCCGTCGGAGGCGCATCTTCTCGCCGCGAGACAAAAAACTGGTGCTGCCGGAGAGATTCGAACTCTCGGCCTCTCCCTTACCAAGGGAGTGCTCTACCCCTGAGCTACGGCAGCAAGCCTTTGGAATCACTAGATTTAATAAATAAATTAGAGAAAAACTAGTGTCGTAAAGCGTCGTCTTATGTCGCGAATTGTTCCCGTTGTCACGAACTAAGTTAGGGCCGGAGCTTCCGCGCCCATCCACGGATTTCGTTCACTTCTGTTGTTTTTTGGCCAAGTGACCGGGCCCCCTTCTGCGGTCCGGATAATTGAGATAGAGGCAGGCCACAGTTAGGGTTATAGATTTCAGCCCGAGGTGATTTTACTTCGAACTAGGACAGATAATTTGGGTCGTTTGGTTCAACCAGTTCGGCAAATACTTCAGCAATGGCGGGGGGACTGGCGCAGTCACGCGATCTGCGCTGCGGTTGGGTTGTTCCTTGCGTTTGCCGGCGCCTTTGGAACCCAGGCCGTTTCTTTGTATAGCCGATTGCTGTTTTGGGTTTTGTTGATGGTTGCCGGGTCGCTTTGCGCCAGCTTTATCTTGATTTTTACGTCTCAGCGCCCTCAGCTTGGTGAAAATAAAATAATGCTCTGGGCGGTCCCCACAGTGTTGGTTACAATTCCTATGGCGGTTTTTGCCTGGGGCCTGAGCCGCGTATTATTTGGCTTCGGCGCGGCGTCAAATTTCCCGTTTTTTCTATGGGTGTCATTGGTGATTTCGGGCTCGATGACAGCGCTGATGCTGCAATTGAACA
Source organism: Alphaproteobacteria bacterium (assembly GCA_013151255.1). Classification (GTDB taxonomy): domain Bacteria; phylum Pseudomonadota; class Alphaproteobacteria; order Caulobacterales; family Parvularculaceae; genus Hyphococcus. Next base: position 12,676 of record JAADIQ010000002.1, on the reverse strand, counting down.
TGCCAGGGCTGGCAACGCACGGTCCTCAAACGGGAGCGCCAATGGGCTCGGTGCGCTTCATGGGGAGACTGCCCCAGGAGCTGAAAGGTGCAGCGATCTATGCGGTCAAATCGGAAGATCACTATCTGACCGTTTATAGCTCAAACGGGTCGGCGCTCATTTTATCGCGGCTTTCCGATGCAATATCAGAACTCGATGGGATTGAGGGCGCGCAGGTGCATCGATCCTGGTGGGTAGCGCGCGATGCCATTGCCGAGGTCCTTCAAACGCGCAACCGCACCATGCTGAAGCTGAAAAACGATGTTGTGGCGCCGGTCAGCCGGCCAAACGTCAAGGAACTGCGCGACTCAGGCTGGATATGAAATCATCCCTGAGGCGTTAAGGTCTTAATCCTATCAACGCATGACGCCATTCACGTTTCGTGAATGGGACAATGGTTCAACTCACGCAATCGCCGAGTGTATTGGCGAAATCTCGCTCGACGTCTGGAGTTCTGCTCGACACGGTTGATGCAGCAATCAACTACGAGCGGAGTTTAAATTATGTCTTTCAATCTTAGTTTTCGGCCCTTTTTCGCCGGCGTCGCTGCCTCCAGTGCGTTAATCCTGTCTGCGGCGGCTGCGGGTGATGCAGCTATTACCGTTACCATAACCGATATCGAGACCCCTGAAGGCTTCATGATGATCGCGATCTTTGATGAAGCTGGATGGGAAGGCGAGTCGCTTGAAGCCGTGCGCTTGCCGGTAAGCGGCGACAGTTTCACCACGACATTGGCGCTGCCGTCACCGGGGCAATATGGGCTTAAAGTGTTCCATGATGTTGATGGCAATGGAAAGCTGAACAGCAATATGATCGGCATACCCACGGAGCCATTTGGGTTCTCCAACAATGCTCCCCCTCGTTTTGGACCGCCATCTTTTGCCGATGCCGCATTTGCCGTCGATGAAAATGGCGCCAAGCAAACAATTTCACTGAAATAGGGGGCGGCGGATATGTTGGATTTATCACGCCGCGAATTTGGCGGCATAGTGTTCGGCGCGACCGCCTTGGCGGCAATGCCTGGATGTGCGGCAATGCCATATAATTGGGGGCTTGGGTTTCAGACTCCCCAAGATAATCTGGAGGGCGAACTGCAACGCATTTCCGGGCGTCTTCCAGCAGACCTTAACGGCGTTTTATTCCGTAACGGTCCGGCACAGTTTGAACGCGACGGGGTTCGGCTCGGTCATTGGTTTGACGGCGATGGCATGATCCAGCGTTTTGCCATTAGCGATGGCAAAATACGTCACCGCGCTAAATTCGTCATGACCGATAAGCGCCGCGACGAAATTAAGGCCGACCGCTTCCTCTATTCCGGCTTCGGTTTCGCGCCGCCAAATCCAAAGGCGCTAAAAAGCGCTAATGATCTGAATGCGGCAAATACCAGTGTCATTAAAATAGGATCTGAAGTCTGGGCGCTGTGGGAAGGCGGATCACCGTGGCGGGTCGACGGAGATAGTCTCGCGACAATTGGGCGAAAGACATTTCCGGGCGAAGTCGACGGCGTGCCATTCTCCGCGCATCCCAAACAAGGCCCGGATGGGGAAATCTGGAATTTCGGCGGGTTCGGCAATAGGTGCGTCATATGGCAACTGGCGCGTGATGGCGCGTTGAAGAATGCAACATTGATTGAGTTGCCGTCACCGAGCCTGATGCACGACTTTGCCGTTACAAAAAACCATGTGGTGCTGCTCATGCCGCCTTTGCTCTGGTCGGGCGGCGGCGCAAGCACGTTGATCGATCAATATTCCTGGCAGGCCGATAAGCCTTTTCAAGTGCTGGTCATGGATAAGAATGATCTCAGCAAACGCCGCCTCTATGAGTTACCCGCGAAATATATGTTCCATATGGGTAATGCCTGGGAGGATGGCGATGGCGTGATCCGCGTTGATTCATTTATGTTCAACGATTCCCGTTTTGCCACCAACACCGCGCGTGAGTTATTGCAGGGCCAGTATTCTGCGCCGCCGGAATCTAACCTGACGATGGTCACGCTCTATCCGGACGGGCGCGCGAGGCTGGATGCGCTTTCCGGAATTGGAGAGTTTCCACGCATGGATCCGCGCCGCGTCGGACATCAGCACCGTTATACATATGGGATAAGCGGGTCTGGTGTGGCGCGATGGGATTGGAAAACCGGGCGCCGCTCCCGCTATCACTATGGCGCGGACTATTGGGCTGAAGAACCGGTTTTTGCGCCGAACCCAAATCGCACCGGAGAAGATGATGGCTGGGTGATCGCTACTGTGTTGAACACTCGAAAAGCGCGAACCGAACTGTCAGTCTTTGATGCGCGCCACATTGATGCAGGGCCCATAGCGACTTTTGCATGTCCTTATGCATTGCCGCTTGGCTTTCACGGGATATTTGCGGCAGCTTAATTGGCGTTCGCCTGCCCTTTGTGATCCTTCCCTCGGTGAATATCAGGGGAGGATCACAAAGGCGCCATATCGCGCCGTCAGCCGGAAAACCCGAACGGTTCGAGGATTTCCGGCCCGACGCGTCGGGGTTTGCGGCTTTTGGCGTCAATCAGGCACCAGATGGTGAGGACCTTGGCCGCCGGGCGTGCGGCGTCGGGTTTGCGGATATCCACATGGCGCTCATAGCGCGGGCCGGTAGCGGCGCCGAGCCAGGTGCGGACTTCGACGGTCTCGCCGGCGAAAGTCTGATCGCGATAGTCAATTTCGTGGCGCAGCGCGACCCAGACATATTTCTGCAATAGGGTGGGGCTCGCCAGGCGGCGCCAATGGGCGGTGGCGATATCCTGCGCCCAGGACAGATAAACCGCATTGTTGACATGGCCGAGCTCGTCAATATCGCTCGTAGCCGCGATACGGGTCATCATCGCAGCGGTCTCAAACGACTGCGCGCCGGACAGGTTGCCGCCAAGCGGGGTTGGATCGCTCATATGCGCCTTCCTGACAAATCCGGTAGAAATAGGGGGCCAACTTGACCGCACCGCGCCTCGGACTATGGTCCGCCGCCATGCCAATCGATATGGCCCATATGGATATGCCTGAAGACGAACAATCACAAGGCCGCCCCGCTGTGGCCGCGAAAAAGACCAAGCCGGCGGGTAAGCCAGGCGGTGAGCGCGAGGACCGCCTCGCCGAAGCGCTGCGCGAGAACCTGCGCCGGCGCAAAGCGGCAAAGCAGACGCAAGACAAGAAAGAGTAATCCATGGACAAGCTGGCGATCATTGGCGGACGGCCGCTGTACGGCGAGGTTGCGATTAGCGGCGCGAAGAACTCCGCGCTTAAGGTGATGGCGGCGGCGCTGTTAACTGACGAGAAACTGACGTTGACCAATGTCCCGCAGCTGGCTGATGTCGATATGCTGGCGCGGCTTCTGGCCCAGCACGGCGCGCTAATTGATTTCAGCGATGGAACGCTGACGCTGCATGCCAAAGACATCATCTCAACCGAGGCGCCGTATGATCTGGTGCGTAAAATGCGCGCGAGTTTCAATGTGTTGGGGCCTTTGCTTGCGCGCGAGGGTAAGGCGAAAGTCTCACTCCCCGGCGGTTGCGCTATTGGCGCCCGGCCGGTGGACCTGCATCTGAAATCGCTGGCGGCGATGGGCGCGAAGATTGAACTCGACGAAGGCTATGTTATCGCCGAGGCGCCGGACGGGCTGAAGGGCGCCGACATCACCCTGCCATTCGTATCGGTTGGCGCGACAGAGCACACTATGCTGGCGGCGGTGCTGGCCAAGGGCGCAACGGTGATTGAAAACGCCGCCCGCGAGCCGGAAATTGCCGACCTTGCCAAGTGCCTCAACGCCATGGGCGCGAAGATTGAAGGCGCCGGGCGCTCGTCTATCCACATTGAGGGCGTTGATCGCCTGCATGGCGCCGAACACCGCGTGTTGCCGGACCGGATTGAGACCGGCGCCTATGCGATGGCGGTGGGCGCCACGGGCGGCGAGCTGACGCTGACCGGCACTGACGGCGAGCTGTTAGGAACCGCGCTGGCGGCGCTGAAGGAAGCCGGCCTTGAGATTGACGACACCGATAAGGGTTTGCGCATCAAGAAGACCGATGAGCGTTGCAAGGCGGTGGACATTGTCACCCAGCCTTATCCCGGTTTCCCGACCGATCTTCAGGCGCAGTTTATGGCGCTGATGGCGACCGCGGACGGTACGGCGACCATCAAGGAAACGATTTTTGAAAACCGCTTCATGCATGCGCCGGAACTGTCGCGGATGGGCGCTAAAATCTCCGTTGACGGACAAAACGCGACCGTGCGCGGCGTCGCCCGGCTCAAAGGCGCGCCGGTGATGGCGACCGATTTGCGCGCCTCAATGTCACTGGTGATTGCCGGCCTTGCCGCGGAGGGCCAGACCATGGTCAACCGGGTCTACCATCTTGACCGCGGCTTTGAACGGCTGGAAGAAAAACTGCAAAATTGCGGCGCGCTGATTGAGCGCGTGAAGGATTAGAAAGGCGTAAGCGCTTTGGCTACCTCCCTTAAAGACTATGCGCCCTTAAGCTTGATGGCGGGCGACGCGTCGGACCTCGATGTGATTTCCACGGTGCTGCAGGACGCGGTCGCCAAGCTTGGCGATTTTGCCTGGCTGCCGGACGCCCGCCGGTTTGCGTTTGTCGCCAACCGCTTCGTCTGGGAATGCGTTGGCGCGCGCCGCGCCGGTCCGTTCGCGCGGGTCCGCGCCGGGATTCACTTTGACGATGTGATAGCGGTGAAATATCAAAACCTGCGCAATGACGCCAAGGACGCCGTGGTGGAGCTGTTGGCGATCCGATTTGAGCCCGGCGAAGACGGCGCCGGCGCGATCATGCTGGACTTTGCCGGCGGCGGCGCGGTGCGCCTCGAGGTGGAAAGCATCAACGCCTATATGTCCGACATATCCGAGCCTTGGCGCACGCGGGCAAAACCGAAGCATAAAGTGTAGCGATCGCCGACTATATAGGATCGGCCTTGCGACTGGATACTCGTGTAAGGGAAAGATGTTTTTGACCCAGATCTTGTCCCGTTCTCCGCTCATCCCGGCGAAAGCCGGGATGAGCGGGGGATGATACCGGAATACAGACATTTGGTTTAGGCTAGAGTTCTAAGGAAATGCGACGACGGTGAGTGACTATGGCCAAACGAATGAATTCGGCGGATGCGGGCTTCAAACAAGCCTTCGACGCCTTCGTTATGCAGGACCGCGAGGGCGGCGCAGACGTTGCGGCGGTGGTGCGCGATATCATCGCTGCGGTGCGCGCTGACGGGCTTGCGGCGGTCAAAACATACACCCAGAAGTTTGACGGTTTTGAACTGACTGATGACAACCTCGCGGTCAGCGCCGACGAGATTGACCGCGCCGAGGCGGCTTGCGATGCAGACGATTTGGCGGCGCTGGATTTCGCCGCCGCGCGCATTCGCGCCTATCACGAAAAACAAATGCCGCACGATGAGCGCTATACCGATGATATGGGCGTGACGCTCGGCTGGCGCTGGACATGCGTTGATGCGGCGGGGCTTTATGCGCCGGGCGGGCGGGCGGCCTATCCGTCCAGCGTTCTGATGAACGCCATTCCGGCGAAGGTTGCCGGCGTTGGCCGTCTCGCCATGGCGACACCGGCGCCAAAAGGCGAGATGAACCCGCTGGTGCTGGCCGCGGCCAAACGCGCTGGTATTGATGAAATCTACCGGATTGGCGGCGCGCAGGCGATTGCCGCGCTGGCGTTTGGCGCGGGGGCCATCGCGCCGGTCGATGTTATTGTCGGGCCGGGCAACGCCTATGTCGCCGAGGCCAAGCGTCAGGTGTTCGGTTATGTCGGCATCGACAGCATCGCCGGGCCTTCGGAAATTCTCGTTGTCGCGGACGCCAAAAACGACCCGACATGGATTGCCGCGGATTTGCTGTCCCAGGCCGAGCATGACCCGTCGTCGCAGAGTGTTCTGATTACCGATGATGGAGGCTTTGCAGACAAGGTGAGTGCGGCGGTGGACGAGCAATTGGCGGCGAGCCCGCGCAAGGCGATCGCCGAGGCCGCGTGGAACAATAATTCAGCGATTATTGTTGTTTCATCCCTCGTTTATGCACCGGCGCTGGTTGACCGCATCGCGCCGGAACATCTGGAGCTGGCGGTTGATGATCCCGAAACCCTGCTCGCCAAAGTGCGTCACGCCGGCGCCATCTTCCTTGGCCGGTTGACGCCGGAAGCGGTCGGCGATTATGTCGCCGGGCCGGACCATGTCCTGCCCACAGCGCGCGCGGCGCGTTACGCCTCCGGCCTGTCGGTGATGGATTTCCTCAAACGCACCTCCATCATCGGCTGCGACGCGGCGGCGCTCGCCAAAATCGGCCCGGCCGCAGCCCGCCTCGCCGATGCGGAGGGCTTGGCGAGCCATGCCAAGTCGGTGCGGGTGCGGTTGAAGGATTAGTCGACGCTTGCTTTGTTGTTATTAAGAGTGCGACTCAAAATTGGGGCTTAGAAAATACTCCTCATAACGTGTCATCACCGGGCTTGTCCCGGTGATCCAGACTCGTACGTAAGGCGCTTGTCGTTCTGGATTGCCGGAACAAGTCCGGCAAAGACAGTGGTGCATACCACAATATCATTGAAATGATTCACATCGGCTCGGAGCAAGAGCTGAGGGAATTTTGATTGGATTCTATCATCCTGAAGTAGGCATAAATAAATGACCTACAACACGGGAAACCCAAACTCCTCACCTGTGTCTTTCCACAACGGATATTTCTTCATCGCCGACTGAAACAAATCGCTGGCCATCAGCCCTTTCAGCCACGCATGCACCTTCGGAATGGGCGCGGCATCGAACCAGGCCTCGTCGGCGATGCGGAACTGGCGGATGAACGGGAAGATAGCGATGTCGGGGAGGGTGCGTTTGTTGGTGCTGAGATAGGCCGATGTTGCAAGGCGCGCTTCAAGCTTTTCGATGAACTTCATCGCCTCGCTGCGGTGGGCTTCGCGGTTGGCGCCTTCATAGCGGGTTGAATATTTATAGCGGTCGAGATGGTGCTTGAAGGCCCCGTCATTTTCCGCCACCAGCGCATTGTCTTCATGCGCAAGCCAGCCTTCAGGGTCGCGCTTGGCCAATGCCCAGGCCATAACGCCAAGGCTTTCGTCGATAATTTCGTCGCCATCAATCAACACCGGCGTCGTGCCTTTTGCCGAAGCGGCGAGCATTTCGGCGGGTTTGTCCTTCAACAGAATTTCGCGAAGCCGCACCGGCGTTTTAGCGACCGCAACCGCCATCCGCGCCCGCATCGCATAGGGACAGCGGCGGAACGAATAGAGGATGGGCGCGTCATCCACCCCGGCTGGCATCCCGGCCGGTTTTCTCAACGACTTTGCCAATATGTTTCTCGCCGCGCGCTTTGGCGAGGTCTACTTGTTTCTGGCGTTCAGCGAAGTTGCGTTTTTTCTCGTCGCTATGTTTGTTGTGGCAAGCAGGGCAGGAAACGCCTTTGACATAATGTGGTGAGGCTTTGTCAGCTTCGGTTATGGGCAGGCGGCAGGCGTGGCACAGATCATAAGAGCCGGGCGCGAGGTCATGGCCAACCGAGACGCGTTCATCAAACACAAAACACTCGCCGCGCCACAGGCTTTCCTCTTTCGGCACGGTTTCGAGATATTTCAAGATGCCGCCTTTGAGGTGGACCACGTCGTCAACGCCCTCGCTGCGCAAAAAGGCGGTCGATTTCTCGCAGCGAATGCCGCCGGTGCAGTACATCGCGACTTTGCTGACATTGTTTGTCTCGCGGAATTTTCGGAACCATTCGGGGAACTCTCGAAAGGATGTGGTATTGGGATCAATGGCGCCTTCAAAGGCGCCGATGCTCACCTCGTAATCATTGCGGGTGTCGATGAGGATAGTGCCGGATTCGCTGATCACCTTGTTCCAGTCACGGGGCTCCACATAACGCTCATGGCTGTCTCGCGGCTCAATGCCGTCAACGCCGAGCGTGACAATTTCTTTTTTGAGCCGCACTTTCATACGCAGAAACGGATTATCATCCGTATAGGATTCTTTCCAGTCGAGGTCGACGCAACCGGGAAAGGTTTTCAAATGCGCCAATACGGCATCAATGCCAGCTCGGGAGCCTGCGATGGTGCCGTTGATCCCTTCGCTGGCCAGCAAAATGGTGCCGAGCACGCCATGCTCCAGCGCGGTGTTGAGGAGCGGCGCCTGGCGATCTTTGAAATCGGGCAGGGGCGTGAACTGGTAAAGGGCGGCGACAACGATTTCAGTCATAGCGCGGGCTTTTACGCCACTGGCGGGCTCGGCTCAAGCGGTCTCGGGCTTGGGTAGTGTCTCAGTACGAAAACCGCCCAAAGCTGGGCATTCAAATTGATTAACCATCAAGTGCGCAAACAAGATTTTTCGGCGCTGCTTTTCGGAAGGCTCTCTTCAGTATGTCGGCGACTTCGCTCCAGTCTGTTTGGTCCTTATCTGTCGCATCAAGGACTATCCCGATCCAATTCTTGAAGGCTCCAGAAGAGCTTGTGGCTGGTTTGAAGAACTTGGTCGGATTGGTGAACACCAGCATTTCTTGAAAGTCAGAATCAGCAGGGCACCAAACTGATGCTCTGCCGTCACCCCGACGATCGTCATGGTAATAACATAGCGTTTGCCGATGCTTACCGCGAATGAAGAAGCAGGTAGCACCGCCAGCCCCGCGCCGCTCATTCACCTGTGGCAGGGCTAGGGCTATTTTTCTGAGCAGATCGAGTTCCTGTTTCCCCATGCTGCATAGCTTTGCAATCTGAATTATAGAGATCAAGTGACCTTTTTGGGGCCGCAATCGGCCACTGGATTTGAAACTGATGCGCACCCAGCCCCGCCGGCCGCGCATGACCCGTGACGTGCGCCCGGACCACAGCTACAACGGCGGAACGATTCCAAAGCAGGAGCGATTCGGGGAGAGGCATGTCCGGCGACGGCGACAGCACGGCAAATTACAAGATCGTCAAGATTGATCTCGACGAGCGCTCGCTTGCGCCCGCCACCGCCGATATCGAGCATGAGCGCAAAGTCGCCATATACGACCTCCTGGAGGAGAATTATTTTCACCCCACCGGCGCCGGGGAAGGCCCGTTTGAGCTCTACCTGTCGAATGTTGAGCGCCGGCTGGTGCTGGATGTGCGCCGGGAGGGCGGCGAGGCTCTCGGTCAGGTGCATCTGTCGATGACGCCGTTCCGTCGCATCATCAAAGATTACTTTATGCTGTGCGAGAGCTATTATGATGCGATCCGCAGCGCTGCCCCGTCGCAGATCGAGACCATCGATATGGCGCGCCGCGCGATGCATAATGAGGGCTCGGAGATTTTGACCGAGCGCCTGAAAGACAAGATCGAGCTTGACGTCAACACCGCGCGCCGCCTGTTCACGCTGATTTGCAGCTTCCACATGCGATAAGGATTTTTCATTGGCCCAAACGGTTTTGTTTGCCTGCAACATGAATTCGGTGCGCTCGCCGATGGCGGCGGCGTTGTTGCAGCGCTCCGGCGGCGACCGGGTGAGCGTCGATTCCGCCGGGGTCTATGAAGGCGGGCTCGACCCATTTGTCGAAATTGTCATGGACGAGCTGGGCGTTTCGATGGCGGGCCATGAACCCAAGACGCTAGCGGGCGCTGATCTGTCAAAATTCGCCGTGGTGATCGCGCTGACGCCGGAGGCGGCGGTTGAGGCGCGCCGCCTGGCGCCGGACGGGACGATTGAGTTCTGGGACATCGAAAACCCGTCCGATGAGCGTGGCGGCCGCGAGGCGGTGATAGACGCCTATCGCCGGGCGCGGGACGAGCTTTCCGGGCGTCTGTGCGAGCGATTTCCCGAGCTTAATTAAAACCCTTGATTTTATGCGCGTTCCCACTCATTTTCCCGCCGCAACGGTTCGCGGGTTCTTTTAAGCGGCGCGGATCGGCTGAATTGAGGGATGAATGGCGAAGGAAGAACTCTTAGAATTTGAGGGCACGGTAGAAGAGCTGCTGCCAAACGCGACCTTTCGCGTGAAACTTGAAAATGATCACGAGATTATCGCGCATACGGCGGGCAAGATGCGTAAGAACCGCATTCGTGTGTTGGCGGGCGATAAGGTGCTCGTGGAAATGACGCCCTATGACCTCAGCAAGGGCCGCATCACCTATCGCTTTAAATAGGCGCCGTTGATGACGGCCGCGCCGCTCATCCTCGCCAGCGCCAGTCCGCGCCGCAAGGCGTTGCTTGAGCAGATTGGCGTTACCCCCGACAAAATCATTGCCGCTGATATTAACGAGGCGCCGTTGAAAGCGGAACTGCCGCGCGATTATGTGTTGCGCCTGGCGCGCGAAAAGGCGCTGTTGGTGGCGGGCGCCAATCCGCGCGCATTTGTCCTAGGCGCAGACACAACGGTGGCCTGCGGCCGGCGGATATTGCCTAAGGCGGAAGACGAAAACACTGCGCGGGAGTGTCTGGCGCTGCTGTCGGGCCGTGCGCATCGGGTTTATACTGGCGTCGCGCTGGTTGCGCCTGACGGCGCCGTCCGGACACGGATTGTTGAGACCCGCGTCAAGGTACGCCGTCTCGATGCACCCGCCATTCAGGACTATATCGACAGCAAAGAATGGGACGGCAAGGCCGGCGGATACGCCATTCAGGGACTATTCGCCAAGCATATCGTCGGCATCATCGGCTCGCATCCCAATGTCATGGGCCTGCCGCTTTATGAGGTCGCCAATCTTCTCGCCGGCGCCAGCGCCGATGCAAGCAAGTGAACACCCGCACGCTAATCATTGAATGCGGCGTCGCGGAGACGCGCGCGGCGCTGATTGAAAATGACGCGACCTTGCGCTTCTGGTTTGGGCCCGCCCGCGGCGATGAGGCTAAGGATGTCGTACCCAGGGCAGGGCGTAATTTTGCCGGCAGAGTGCGCGCCATCGACCGTTCGTTAAACGCCGCCTTCGTCGATGTTGGCGACGGGTTGGATGCATATCTGCCGCTCAATAAGACTAACGCACCGCATATCACCGAAGGCGCGCTGATTGGCGTCGTCGTAAAATCGCCGCCGCGTCAGGGGAAGGGCGCGGTATTGAAATATCTGAACGATATTGACATTGCGCGCGATGCGCCGGGGCGCCTGGCGCCGTTTCATGATGCAGCGATTGAAGCGGTGATGGCGATTGGGGAGGGTGTGGGCGAGATTATCATTGATGACGGGCGCGCAAGCGCGGCCGTGAAATCCAGCAGCGTCAAGGCTGACATTACTTACGAGCAGCATTCGGTTGCGTTGTTTGAAGTCTATGACGCGCAAAGCGCGCTGGAAACCGCTTTTGACCGCTATGCGCCGTTAACGGGCGGCGGCAATCTGGTGATTGACGAAGTCCAGGCGTTGACCGCGATTGATGTTGATACAGGAGCCCTCAGCGCTTCCTCGCCGTCGCGCCTTCGCGAGAAAATCGCCATCGCAGCGGCTTATGATGCCGCGCGACAAATTTGTTTACGCAATATTGGCGGTCATATCGTCATTGATTTTCCGTCAATCAGCGACAAGGCGGCGAGTGCGCGATTTAAGGACGAGTTGCATAAGGCGATGGCGCGCATTGATGGCGCCGGCGCCTTCAGCTTTTCCAAGTCGGGGCTGTTTTCCTTTACCGCGCCGCATCATGCGCAGTCGGTCCAGGAACGGTTTACCGATGCAGCGCCGGCGGCGCCATCGCCCGGTCGCCGGTTTACGCTCGACTGGCAGGCAAAGTCCGCCATCCGCAGCCTTGAACACCGCTTGCGCGCCGCGCCGCGCGCTGTTCTGCACTTGCGGTTGGGTTTGCCGCTCCATGACTATATGAAGGCGCGGGCGATATGGTTTGACCGTCTGCGCGAGCGGTATGGCGCGCGGTTCGACAGCGTCGCAGATAACAAGATTGAGGAGCGCGATTTTGAACTCTCCGAGCAATGATGATGGCGGGAGCCAGCGCGCCGCTGCATGCCCGCAGTGCAAATCTCCGGTAGTAGAGAAATATGCGCCGTTCTGCTCAAAGCGCTGCGCCGATGTCGACCTTCACCGCTGGCTATCAGGCTCTTACGCAATCCCGGCGGCGGAAGAAGATGACAGCGACGGACGGCCTTCGGGCGAGAGCGAGCAATAGGCTAAGGCGCAATAGTGTTACACCAACTTGCGTTGGTTCTGACTCAGAGGGCATCAATGAGCACCCGCCTCTCCCCCCAATCTATTGTTCGCCTTCGCGAACGGAAGGGGAGAGGTCGGAATTTGTTTACAAATTCCGGGTGAGGGGGAAGATGACTCAAATATATCACTAGCGCTTCCGCCCCCTCATCCGACCCTTCGGGCTTCACCCCGGAACTGGCCATCAGTGCGCCACCCAGCCGCCGTCAATCTGGTGCGCGGCGCCGGTGATTTGGGCGGCGTTTTCAGAACACAAGAACACCGCCAGCGCGGCGATTTGCTCGACAGTGACGAATTGCTTGGTCGGCTGCGCCGCGAGGATAACCTTTTCTATGACTTCTTCTTCGCTCATGCCGCGGGCCTTAGCGGTGTCGGGAATTTGTTTTTCAACCAGCGGCGTTTTCACATAGCCTGGGCAGATAGCGTTTGAGGTGACCCCAAATTCAGCGCCCTCAAGCGCAATGGTTTTTGTCAAACCGACAATCCCGTGTTTGGCGGCGACATA
>JAADIQ010000096.1 GCA_013151255.1 Alphaproteobacteria bacterium | reverse complement strand
ATCCTTTCACCAGTTTCGTTGTCGGCCTTTTGGCGATAACGCTCGCCGCCGGATTGACGGCGACGACAGCGGTTGCAGCCAGTGATTTGATAGAACAGGCCAAAAGCCAATGCATCGTCGGTGAACAGGCGGATGGTTATCTGGGCGTCGTCAGCGGCGCCTCGGCGAGCTCAGAGTTACGCCGTGAAGTGCGCGACATCAATCAGCGCCGTAAAGCCTATTACGCCGATATCGCCCGCCGCAACGGCGTCTCGGTCGAGGTGACGGCGGTGCTGACGGCGGAAAAACTGATCAACCAGGCAAGGTCGGGCCATTGCGTGCGCGACCAGCGCGGCAATTGGATTGAGAAATAATCAGGTAACCGGCCAAGCGCTTTAAGCTTTAGCCGCGAATCGGTGAACAAGGTCTCTTTGCAACAAAGAGATTGCGTTCCATGTCAGAAGCCCACGATATTCCGCCGCCCGAAACCGAAGACCTTGATGCGGTGGCGCTGTCGGCGCTGCTCTCGTCAAGGGTGTGTCACGACCTCATCAATCCGGTCGGCGCGATCAGCTCCGGCGTTGAGGTGCTCGATGATCCGGAGATGGACGGGGTGATGCGCGACGCGGCGTTTGACCTGGTGCGCTCGGGCGCCAAAAAAGCGCTGGCGATGCTCGGCTATGCACGCCTGGCCTATGGCGCCGCGGGTGGCTTTGGCGCGCAAATCAGCCTTGAGGATGCGCGCAAAGCTTTGGAAGAAATCTACGACACCGTGAAGGCTAATCTCGATTGGCGACTGGAGACCGGCCTTGCCGCGAAAGAAAATGTGAAGGTTCTAATGATCCTCGCTTATGCCGCCGCCGACAGCGTGCCGCGCGGCGGCGAGGTCGTCATTGCCGGCGCCATTGACGATTTCACCATCCGCGTTACCGGCAAGAAATTGTTATTGCAGGACGATTTGGTCAGAGCCCTGAACGGCGACATTTCTGAGCTGGCGCCCAAATTCACCCCGGCGCTGCTCGCTTCTAAAATTATTGCAACCACGGGCGGCGCGATTTCGGTCGAGCGGTCCGACGAGGCGGTAACCTTTAAGGCGGCGTTTTCCGGTTAAAACATTGGCTGGATTAACCGGTTTGTTAACGCTCGGATAAGATGCGCGGGTCCACAATAACGCCAGACCGAAGCCGCGTTTCGCTGCGGCTGCTAAAATGTGGACATGATCATTATGAGCGCCAAACCATGCTGCCTTATCGTCGATGATTCCGAAGTCATTCGTGAAATTGCCGAACGCATTATTGTTGATCTGGGGTTGGACGCCGCACAGGCGGAAAACGCCCGCGAGGCGATAGAATTTTGCCAGCAAAAAGCGCCGGAGGCGGTGCTTCTGGACTGGGACTTGCCGTCGATGGGCGCGCTTGATTTTCTGCGCGGGGCGGCTGAGCTTGAAAAAAGACCTGAGATTATTCTCTGCGCCACCGAAAACGATCCGCAGCAATTTAGCCTCGCCAAGGCCGCCGGCGCGGCGCATCACATTTTGAAGCCATTTGACCGCACCTCCATTCAAGCCAAGCTGAGCGAGATCGGTATTCTGCAAGGCGCTGCGGCCCCGCACCCCATTGCCGCCAACAAGGGCTGAAAATTCCTTTGTACCCATCGCGAATGCGCGCATTATGCATTGTGCTGATGGCGTTGCGCCAATGAGCGCGCCCCGCAACCTGATGTGTCATTGGCCATGCCCCTTATTCAGCTGATCGTTCTTGCGCTTATTCAGGGCCTGACCGAGTTCTTGCCGGTGTCCTCGTCAGCGCATCTTATTTTGGCGCCGCTTGCGGTGAACGGTTGGGAAGACCAAGGCCCGCTTATTGATATTGCCGCCCATGTCGGGTCGCTGTTTGCGGTGTTGATCTATTTTAAATCTGAGACCGCAATGTTAGTGCGCGGCGGCGTGGATACGCTGCGCTGGCGAGAGAGCGAAGACCGTAAGCTGTTCCTCTATATCGCGGTGGCGACCGTCCCGATCATCATCGCCGCGGCCATCATTGTCGGACTAGATCTGACATCGGCGCTTCGCTCGCCGACAGTGATCGGGTTAGCGAGTATTTTTTTCGGCGTTCTGTTGTGGCATGGCGACCGCCGCCCGGCGGTGAAGCACGGCCTTGAGCGGATTGGCTGGCGCGAGGTTTTGATCATCGGCGCGATGCAGGCTTTCGCTATAATTCCGGGCGCCTCGCGGTCGGGCATCACCATGACGGCGGCGCGTTATCTCGGCTGGACACGTACTGAGGCGGCGCGGTTCTCGATGCTGCTGGCGATCCCGACAATTGCCGCGTTTGGGATGTTTGCGGGATTGGAACTCATCACCACCGGCGCGCGCGCCAGCATCACCGGGGCGTTGGTGGTGGCGGTTCTGTCGTTTGCTTCGGCCTATGGCGCGATCATCGTTTTCATGCGGCTCACCCGGCGGATGAGTTTTACCCCGTTCGTGATCTACCGTATCGCCCTCGGCGTGGGGCTGTTGTTATTGGCCGGGGGGCTGACAAATTAGAGGGCTGCGATCCTATTTTATAAAACCATAACCGCCGCAAAATTGTCATAGCGGCGCCCGTATTAAGGGTTAGACAGAGCCGCCTTCCGAACCCGTTTTGAGAGTTGTACGCGTAATGCCGCAAGAGACCATAAAAGACCGGCCGATAACGGCGTCCGGCGTGCGCCGCGCGGCGCTACGCATTGCCGATCACATCATTCGCACGCCGCTGATAGAGAACGATTTTCTCAATGATGCGGCCGGCGGGCGGGTTCTGGTCAAGGCCGAAGTCTTACAACATTGCGGCTCGTTCAAAGCGCGCGGCGCCTATAACCTGATTTCCCAGCTCAGCGCCGATGAACGAAAGCGCGGCGTCCTGGCGTGGTCGTCCGGCAATCATGCCCAAGGCGTTGCCCGCGCCGCCCGTCATTTTGGCGCGCCCGCGACCATCATCATGCCCACCGACACGCCGAAGCTGAAGATTGAAAAAGTCCGCACGATGGGTGCGGAGATTATTTTCTATGACCGCTACACCGAAGACCGCGAAGAAATCGCCAAACCAATCCAGCGCGAGCGCGCCATGGTTCTGGCGCCGTCTTACGATCACCCCGATATTATCGAAGGGCAGGGGACGCTCGCGCTTGAAACCATTGATGAGGTGCATGCGCGCGGATTGGCGCTGGATGCTTTCATTGCCTGTTGCGGCGGCGGCGGGCTGACATCGGGTTGCGCGACTTTGCTCGAAGAGGCGTCGCCTGAAACCGCGGTGTGGATTGCCGAGCCGGAAGGCTTTGACGAGACCTGGGCGTCGATACAATCCGGCGAGCGCCAGCGCGCTGATGTCACCAAGCGCACCATTTGCGATGCGATCGCCACGCCAACGCCGGGCCGGCTCACCTTGCCGATCATGCAACGGCTGGTGCGCGGCGGCGTGAGCCTCACCGAAGACGAGGTCGGCCAGGCCATGGTGTTCGCCTATAAATATCTGAAGCTAGTGGTCGAGCCCGGCGGCGCCGTGGCGCTGGCCGCGATCCTCACGGGCAAATTTAACGCTGCGGGCAAAACCACCGCCATCACGCTCTCAGGCGGTAATGTCGATCCGTCGCTCTTCGCTGATATTTTGCAGCGCCATGGCGGATAATGCCTATCCATTACAAGGGATTAATGGCTATTTTCAGCAGTTGATGGAATTGTGTCGAAACAGCCATTGATTTGTTATAACATACACCCACATAGTTCACTGGTACTGCAAGCCACCGGGATTGATAGGTTTTTAACCCGAGTAATGTGGAAAATGCGGTCGAATGCGTAAACGCTTTGCTAGCCAATCTCGTGCAAGCTTTGCATATAAAGGAAACGGCGCGGGGAGTTATTATGGTGTCGGACAAGAAGATACCGATGAATGTCGAGACCTCGAAAAAGCCGACTGTCGCCGGTGATCTTGCTGCGCTTGGCGGCCGTAAACTTGTCTATATCAGAGCTGTTGCTGCGATCGATGTAATTGATGATCTCGGCGATGAGTTTGGCGATTTTGAAGTCGATCTTGAAGCAGATACGGTGTTGTATTCCGTGCACGCATCAGATGGCGAACGCATCGCACTGGTCGGCGACCGCGATCTGGCCTTTGCCGCCGCACGGCAATATGAGATGAACCCGGTCAGCGTTCATTAAGCCAAGCCGGGTTTTTTAAGTTTAAAAATTTGTGAAGCTATTATGCGGCGCCGGAGTTGGCTTACGCAGCGTGGTCCTGCTTGCCGGCAATGGCGATGGCAAACAAAGCTTCCGTAGAATCCGCGCCGCGCAAGGAAGCACACACATCAGGGTCGCGCAGCAATCGCGAGACTTTTGCAAGCGCCTTGAGATGGGCCGCATTTGCGTTTGCAGGCGCCAGCAACATGAAAATCAGGTCAACCGGCTGATCGTCGAGCGCGTCAAAAGCGACCGGTTGGTCGATCAGCGCGAAGACGCCGGTAATCGCGCTCAGCCCTTCGATTTTCGCATGCGGGATTGCAACCCCGTCGCCAACGCCGGTAGAGCCCAGCTGCTCGCGTTCAAGCAGCGCCGCCATGATTTCGCCGCTGGGCTTATCCACCATCTGCGCAGCCGCCTCCGCCATCGCCTTTAAGGCTTCGCGTTTGCACTGTGCTTTGAGTTTATGGATCACCCCTTGCGGGCTTAGTAGGTCGTTTAATCCCATCATACTAACTTACGTACTTTCTTACCTGGCGCATGTCCCGGCGAGTTTATTCTAGCGCCGGCTGCTTGCCGTTATCTTACCGTTGGCGAAATAACCTGTGCCAAATTGGAACAGGCCCTATTCAGACAGGCTGGTGAAGAGGCCTCACGCTGTGGGATCGACCCAGCCTATATGACCGTCGCGACGCCTGTAGACAACATTAATCCGCCCATGCGCGGCATTTTTGAAGATAAAGGCCGGCTGCTCGGTAAGGTCGAGCTGCATGACCGCCGCTCCAACCGTCATTTCCCGCACCGACGCTTCGCTCTCAGCGATGATCACCGGGGTCGGGTCGCCCTCTGCCGGTTCTTCCTCCTCCTCGTCCTTGAGCGGCTCCAGGACGTAGAACGAGGCTTTCTCCGCCGGCAGCGGGTCCTTGCCGCTGGCATGGTGGTCCTTCAGCCGGCGCTTATAGCGGCGGATGCGCTTTTCCAGCCGTTCCAGGCTTTCGTCAAACGCGCCATAGGCGTCCCGGCCCTCGCCATGGGCGGCCAGGAACACGCCCGACGCCAGATGGGCGGTTAAATCGCATCCCACAAGGTGGCGCTCTTTCGAGAAGGTGATCGTCGCCTCAACCTCGCGGTTGAAATATTTACGCACGCCCGCAGATAGGCGTTCGGTCGCATGGCCCTGCAGCGCATCGCCCAGCTCCATGTTTTTACCGCTGACCTGAATGTCCATTGAAACTCCTCATCGCGGCGGCAAGGCTCGTTCCTCGCCATCATCAATACGGCCATCATTCGATCTGGCCATCGCCCCATATATTGGGGCCTAGCCGCGCCGATTAAAGGTTTAGATGGCGCTTTGCAAGATCGCCCGGCGGCGCTGCACGGAGGACGGAATATTGAGCGTTTCGCGGTACTTGGCGACCGTTCGACGGGCGATCGCAACCCCTTCGGTCTGCAAAAGCTCGACAATCTTGTCATCGGACAGGATGGCGCTGCTGGTTTCAGCGTCAACCAGTTCGCGAATCCGGTGCCGCACCGCCTCAGCCGAATGCGAATCGCCGCCGCTGGAGGAGGCGATGGCGGCGGTGAAGAAATATTTCAGCTCAAACAGGCCGCGCGGCGTCGCCATATATTTGTTGGAGGTAACGCGCGATACGGTCGATTCATGCATCTCGATAGCGTCGGCGACGTTTTTCAGATTCAGCGGGCGCAAGTGTTTTACGCCGCGGACGAAAAACTCATCCTGCTGGCGGACAATTTCGCTCGAGACTTTCAAAATTGTGCGTGCGCGCTGGTCAAGACTTTTCGCCAACCAGTTGGCGCTGGCGAATTGATCGACAACAAAAGTTTTGTCTTTCTCATCAGAGCTGGCCGCAGACACTTCCGCATAATAGCGTTGATTGACAAGAACCCGGGGCAGGGTGTCGTTGTTGAGTTCAACTTTCCATCCGCCGTCAGCGGCCTGGCGAATGAACACGTCAGGCTCAATCGCCTGCACCGCGCCGCCGCCATAAGCGTAGCCGGGCTTTGGCGTTAGGGCGCGCACTTCGGCGATCATCTCGCGCACATCTTCTTCGTCCGCCTGCGTTGCTTTCATCAGCCCTTTAAGGTCGCCCTTGGCGAGCAATTCGAGATTTTCGACAAAGGCGCGCATTGCCGGATCGCAACGGTCAGCCTCTTTGAGTTGCAGCGTCAGGCATTCCTTGAGATCGCGCGCGCCGACGCCGCTAGGCTCAAATGTGGTGATCAAAGCATGGGTCGCCTCGACATCGGGCAAGTCAGCCCCGAGGCGCTCGGCGATGGCGTCCAGCGCTTCGGGCAGGTAGCCGGCCTCGTCGATAAGATCGATAAGATAGGCCCCGACAAACAGCTGAATGGGATCGCGGGTTGCGACCTGAAGCTGTTCGGTGAGGTGGTCGGCAAGGGATATTTCCTTGCTGAGCGTTGCGTCAAACTGGCGGTCGTCGCCCGGCGCCCGGCCAGCGCCGGCGGAGGCCCAGTCATTAGTGCGGTAATCTGAAGCGGCGGTGTCGCTGCCGGACCCGCCGGGGTCGATATCCTCATATTCCGTATCGAGAGATTCGCGCGCTTCGCGTTGCGCGCCTTCATCGGTGAGGTCGACTTCGCCAGTGGTGGTTGGCTGTTTTTCTTCCTCTTTCTCGCCGCGCCGTTCCGCCGGCGCATCGGCTGGCGTCTCGTCGGCCTCGAGAAACGGGTTTTCTTCAAGCTGTTCGGCGACAAATTCAGAAAGTTCAAGATTGGACAATTGCAACAGCTTGATCGCCTGCTGCAATTGCGGCGTCATAACAAGTTGCTGAGATTGTCTGAATTCTAGTTTCGGGCCTGACGCCACAATGCCCCTACCCTTCGCTACATCTGAAAGCGGTCGCCGAGATAAACGCGGCGAACATCTTTGTCGCCGACAATTTCTCCCGGCGCGCCTTCAATCAGCACTTCGCCTTCGTGAATAATGTACGCCCGATCAATAATATCGAGCGTTTCGCGGACATTGTGATCGGTGATTAAGACACCGAGACCGCGCTCTTTTAAGTGCGAAACAAGCTCGCGGATTTCTGCAATTGCCAACGGGTCAATCCCCGCAAACGGCTCGTCGAGCAGCATGTAGGATGGCGCGGTCGCCAGCGCGCGGGCGATTTCCACGCGTCTGCGTTCACCGCCCGATAGCGCCAGCGCCGGTGCGCCGCGCAGATGGGTGATGTGAAACTCATTGAGGAGTTCGTCGATAATCGCCTGCTGCTTGTCTTTATTTTTCTCGACAAGCTCCACCACGGCGCGAAGATTTTGTTCAACCGACAGCCCCCGGAAGATTGACGCCTCTTGCGGCAGATACCCAAGGCCAAGTCTTGCGCGCTGATACATCGGCAGATGGGTGACGTCATGGCCGTCAATATGGATCTCGCCGCGGTCCGCCGGGATGAGCCCAGTAATCATGTAAAAGCAGGTGGTTTTTCCGGCGCCGTTGGGCCCGAGCAGGCCGACCACTTCGCCGCGCTTGACGCTTATGGAAACGCCGCGCACTACTGGTCGCCGCTTGAACGACTTGCCGAGCCCAGTGGCGATCAGCGCGCCGCCGCCCTCGACCACGGTGGGTTTCAGCGTGCCGGATTGCTCAGTCACATTGGCGACGGCAGGGTTATGTTCGGGCGGTTCCATAGTACTCCTCATTAAGGCCGTCTCTCTTTAACTTTTTGTGAAGTTCCAACTTTAACCATTAAGTTTGTTCATCTTTTCCGGTGTAGAAAATGCCGCGGATGCGTTTGCCGGGCTCGGGTGCGAACTTAATCCTTCCCGTGTCGATCCAGTATGTCACCGCGCCTGCGGACATCACCTGCTTGCCCTGGGTGACGATGACATTTTCCGAAATCGTTATGGTGCGCGCGGCGTCATCATAATCGGCGCGTTCGCCGGTGATCGCTTCCTGGCCGTTTGAATACCGCACAGAGCCCAGCGCGACGATGGACTGGAATTGACGCTGGTCGTTGAGTTTTGCTTCAAGACGGTCAGCGGTCAGGATCGCCTCGCCCTGTACAACCCGGACATTGCCGGTCCAGACAGCAATATTGTCTTTAAACTCCGCCGCATCGCCGGTGATATCGATCGGCTCGTCACTGGAGGCGATCAGCTGGGCATGGCCAGGCCCAATGCTCAAAACGACAGCGATTGCGAACAGAAATAAATTTCGGATCATCAGGTTTTATCATCTTTCGGTTTTTCTTGTTGCGCCGCTGCGTCGTTTTCCAGCGTCCTTAAGTCCTTTGCCGAGTTCGGGTAGATGCGCATGCTGACATTGCCTTCAAAGACAATCCGCTTTTCGGCGTTGAACACCATCATTCGGTCCGCCTTTAAAGTTTCGCCGTCCGGCCCTTCACCGCCTACGCCGGCATTGCTGGTGACGGTCTGGTCTTTGATCTGGACGGTGGCGCCAGGCGCGCGCAACACAAATGTCCCGGCGGCAAGTTCATGTTCGACCCGCACCCCGTCGGTGAGTTCCAGAATGTTCGCGTCCGATAGGTAGACGCCATGCTGGGCGGTGACGATGGTTTTCTCATCAGCGGCGCCCTGGATTGCGCGCGGGCGGTCAAGCTCAACAACGTCCTGTCTGCTGGGGTCCTGCTTTGCCGACAGGGCGGTGATTTCAAACGGATTGCCGTCGCCGTCAACGCCGGCAAAGCGGGGATTGGCCATCCGCAATTCATCGGTCGCCGCAGCGATATCTTCGAAATCCTGCAAGAACGCATCGTCGACTTGGTTTGACTGCGTGTTGAAGATAAAGGCACCAATCAGAATGACGGCCAAGGTCGGCAGCGCCACGCGCAGACGTTTGATAAGGCGCGAGCGCGCAGCGGCGGATTGGCCCGTGGTGCGCGGGCGCGTCGGCAGGCTTTCAAGCCTTTTGCGGCGAGGGGGCGGCTGGCCTTGCGCCGTATCTCCAAGCTGGCTGGTGTCCGCGGCGGTCATTTCGTCGGCGCCCTTGATCTTTACTCCCGAGCATCCATCCGGCCTTTTCGCCGGATGAAGCGCCCACCCTCCATATAGTCGCCCCAGCGGCTTTTGGAAGCAAGGGTTTGTTGACGGCAAAATGAAAATACCCGGCGCCAGGTTTGGCGCGGGCCAGTTCTGGCGCAATAGACGCTAGGAATGGGCGAATATATCGGTTTCCGGCCAGCCTTCGAGGTCCAGCGTCGCCCGCGTGGGCAGAAAGTCGAAACAGGCCTGGGCGAGCTCTGTGCGGCCTTCGCGGGCGAGCATCGCCTCGAGCCGGTCGCGGAGCGCATGCAGGTGGAGGACATCGGAGGCTGCGTAGTCAATCTGCGCTGGCGAAAGCGTCTTCGCTCCCCAGTCGGAAGATTGCTGTTGCTTGGACATATCAACGCCGAGCAGCTCGCGGGTGAGGTCCTTCAGCCCGTGCCGGTCGGTATAGGTGCGGCAAAGCTTTGAGGCGATTTTGGTGCAGTAAAGCGGCGTGGTGTCTACGCCGAGCCAATGTTTAAAGGCGGCGATATCGAACCGCGCATAGTGAAAGATTTTGAGCACGGCGCTATCGACCAGCAGTGCTTTGAGGTTCGGCGCATCATAGTTCTGGCGGTCAAGCTGGACGACATGGGCGTCGCCATCGCCGGCCGACAATTGCACAACGCAAAGCGCGTCCCGCTTGGTGTTAAGCCCCAGGGTCTCGCTGTCGATAGCAACAACCGCGCTGAGGTTGAGCCCAGCCGGCAAGTCGCCTTTATGAAGATGGTTGGTCATTGGCCATTCTCTTATTCATTAGTCGTCAGTCCAGGGCTTAACACTGTCAGCAAAATTGTGAAGGCGGGGTTAGCATCACCGCCCTACGCCGCTTTGCGGATAATTACCGAGCCGGCGGAATAGCCGGCGCCAAAGCCGCAAATGACGCCGATATCGCCAATCTCGAAATCCGCACTGTGCTTGTGGAAGGCGATGATTGAGCCTGCGGATGAGGTGTTGGCATAGGCGTCGAGCACCACCGGCGCCTCTTCGATGCTGGCGTTGCGCCCCAGCACTTTGCGGGCGATGAACTCATTCATGGCGAGGTTGGCCTGATGTAGCCAGAAGCGTTTGACGTTGTCGGGCGCGACGCCGACATCGCGCAAATGCGCAGCGATAAGCTCGCTCACCATTGGCACGACTTCCTTAAACACCTTGCGGCCTTCCTGCATGAACAGCTTGTCCGTGAAGGGATCAGATTGCGGGTCTGCGGGCGCGCCGGTTTCGCGTTCGCAATGGTTCATGAACCCGAAATTGTTGCGGATATGATTGGAGAACTTGGTGAGAAGTCGCGTGCCAAGAATGTCCCAGGCTTCGCCCTTCGGCGCGCCGTCTAAACGCTCAAGGATGACCGCTGTCGCCACATCGCCAAAGATGAAATGGCTATCGCGATCGCGAAAATTTAAGTGTGCGGTGCAGATTTCCGGATTGACCATCAAGATGCGGCGCGCGCCGCTGCGGATAAGACCGGCGCCGGTCTCTATGCCGAAGGCGGCCGAGGCGCAGGCGACATTGACGTCAAATCCGAAGCCTTCAATGGCGAGCGCATCCTGGATTTCCACCGCCA
This sequence comes from Alphaproteobacteria bacterium, assembly GCA_013151255.1. Lineage (GTDB taxonomy): Bacteria > Pseudomonadota > Alphaproteobacteria > Caulobacterales > Parvularculaceae > Hyphococcus. Next base: position 16,067 of record JAADIQ010000096.1, on the reverse strand, counting down.
TCGCCGGATAACCGCGCTGCATATTGGAGGCGGCGCAGATGACGCCGTCAATATCGCCCGGTCCGAGATCGGCCGCGCGCATCGCATCGCGCGCGGCGTTCACCGCGATTTCTGCGAGTACGGACAGTTCCTCATCCGGGCGCGTGTCGATGCGCGGCGCCATCCGGTTGATGTCGAGAATGCCTTGCTTGTCGACCACATAACGCGACTTGATGCCGGATGCTTTTTCGATGAATTCGGCTGATGATGGTTGCAACGGTTGCAGCTGCCCGGCGTCGATTTCAGCCGCGTTCTCAGCATTGTATTTACCGACATAGGCGTTGAACGCCGTCACCAGCTCGTCATTGGAAATCGACTGTGGCGGGGTGAATAAACCTGTGGCGACGATGCGCACATCGGCGTCTGCATACTCTGACATGGATATAACTTTCCGCTTTGCGTTGTCGCCAATTTGCGCCGATCGCGCAGCCGGCGCAACCAGCGTCTTACCGGTTTTGGCTTGAGTTTAACAATAGCCCGTCCGCAGCGCCCTTGCCCAGTCCGGTCGGTTGCGCTCATCCGCCAGGCTGGCGGCGCGCCGCCAATCATAATCGACGCTGTGCAGGTCAGCGGACCAGACGCCGCCTTTGTGCTCCAGGACGGCGTAGCGCGCCTCAGGCGTTCCGGCCTCAACCTTATGGGGCGTTGGTAAACTATCTTCATAGGCCGGCAGGCCGACGCTGCCAGGATTGATGATCAGCTGGCCCGTATCCAGGCGCACCGATCTTTGAATATGGGTGTGGCCGCAAAGCACAACCGCCGCCGTGCAGCCGTTGAGGCGGTCTGCAATGACGCTTTGTTCCGCCACAACAACAGCCCCGCCGACAATTTCTTCCAGCAAATAGACAAGGTCGCTGTCCGGCGCGCCGTGACAGGCGAAGACGTCTTGCGTCAGTTGCAGCGTCTCCGGCAGGGAGCCAAGCCATGCGCGATGGCGCGCGCTGATCGCCTGATGGGTGAAGCGATCCGTAAGCCCCATTTGTTTTTCTGAAAGCGTTAGCAGTTGGCGTTCGTGATTGCCTTTGATGGTAGGGATGTTGAGCGCCATCAATTTGTCGGCAGTTTCCGCCGGCCATAAAGGCCCGGACAGAATATCGCCAAGGTTGATGGTTTGATCGACATGCTGACGCTCAGTATCGGCAAGCACGGCCTCAAGCGCTGGCAGATTACCGTGAATATCTGAAATCGCTGCGATCTTCATCGCGAGACCGTAAATGCCGGGCTGAGCGCAAGCAAGTCCGTGTAAGGCGTTTGCCTGGTTCGACGTTGCATCATTTGCGCGCCAGCTTTTGCACCGCCTTATGGCGCGGGCACCCGACTTCGTGGTCATTGACCATGCCGACCGCCTGCATGAAGGCGTGGGCGATGACCGGCCCGCAGAATTTGAACCCAAGACGTTTCAACTCTTTCGCCATGGCCTCGCTTTGCGGTGTTTTCACCGGCGCGTCCTGGTAGTTTTTCCACTTGTTGACGATCGGGCGGCCATCGACAAAGTCCCAAAGAAAATCACGAAAGCCGCCGGGCCCGTCTTCCATAAAGTCGAGGTAGATTTTGGCGTTGCCAATCGCTGCATGGATTTTGGTTTTTGAACGGATGATGCCGGCGTCATTCATCAGCCGGTCGATTTTCTTTGGCGTGTAACGAACGATTTTGTTCGCATCAAAGTCGTTAAAGGCTTTGCGGAAATTCTCGCGCTTATAAAGAATGGTGCGCCAGGAAAGGCCGGCCTGAAAGCCGTCAAGGATAAGCTTTTCAAACAGCGCGCGATCATCATATTCCGGCACGCCCCAATCCTCGTCATGATACTGACGGTAGAGCGCATCGTTTTGCGGCGCCCAAAGGCAGGGTAGGGTGGGGTGGGGAAATTTCTTTGTCATGGTTTTGCGCTGCTCGACCCGCTGACGAGCTTCCATTGGTTTGTGGCGTGTGACCACACCTGTGTGCCAGCGCCGGATGCAAAGACAGAATCGCCAGATTGCAAAACTACCTCCGCATCATACTCGTTAACAAGGATAGCGGTGTTTTTGTCGATCACTGTGATTTTGACATTGCTGAATTCAAGCGACTTATATCTTTTGATCAGCGGAAGTTGCCGGTCATACGCATTTTTAAATTCCTTGAAGGAATGAGTTACCGTGCCGTCTTCGTTGAGGCTTGTGAATTTATCTGCGTCGAAATAGTTGTAGTAACTATGTGCGTTCAGGGACTTTACCGCTGCAACGAGGCCGAGAAAGGATTGATTTACGGCTTCATGAATCTCGAGCTCTTCTGCTTTTGACAAGTGCGCACCTTGCTGGCTGCAGGCAGACAGGAAGATTGTGCAGGCGAGTATTAATAGGGTTATATATCTAATCATTTTATGTGCGTAATTCTTGTAGCGTCCTTAGACGGGATGACTTCTATATGACGGTCGGCACGGCTGCGGAAGCTTGAATTTCTAAAAGATCGACTGCACAGCCTGACACTTTAGATGTGTCCGAAAAATTTCAACAGCCAGATGATCACAATCACAAGCTGCACGCCGAAAAACGCAAACCGGATCAGGACGAATGTGGCGCTTGTGGAGATCAAATGCACGACGGACTGAGCGATGCGCGCGCCAAGAAAGATATAGGCAAGGCCATCCGTTATCGCCGTCTGGCCGGTGGCGATGGCGTAGAGAAGGACGATGGCGACGATGGGCAGGAACTCATAGCAATTGGCGTGGACACGGGTAAGGCGCTTGCCGAACCCATCGAGATCCTCGCCGGTTGGGTTGAATGAATTGGCGGCGCGGCCGGAAGCCATAACCAGGTATGAGCGGAATGTTCCCAAAGCCATCACATGCAGCAGGGTCCAGGCGACAAGGCTGAGCAAGACGATTGCAGTTGCAGTCATTTCGTTTTCTCCGAATGGTGATTTCGTGGAAAGACTAGTCCTGTTTCAGATAATCAGGAACATGCAAACGCAGTGACCGGGTTTCGCATTCGATATTGGCGCCGGCGGCTTTGGATTTTCCCCAGCGGTCAAGCCGGATGAGGGCGAGGGCAGTGGTGTCAGCAGTGCTCATAACCTGACCAAGGGTGAAGTCGCCGGCGGTAATAGCTGCGCCCTTTTCTGGGGCAGGGCCATCAAATTCAGCGATGATCGTCCGCTTACGGACTTCGCTCTTGCGCTTCATACGGCTGGCGACTTCCTGGCCGACAAAGCAGCCCTTGGCATAGCTGACGCCGTTCAGCGCATCGTAATTAACGTCCAGCGGGAAGATTTCATCGGCGTTAAAATCCCGGCCACATTCGGGAACGCCAAGAGCGATGCGCTTGCGGTCATAATCGTCGTCAATGGCGCCATCGCCTTTGGGCGCGATGATGCGCCATCCGAGTTTAGGCAGACGCGGGTCTGGGAAGGCAATACCAGCCGACGGCGCCGGCGGCGCTTGCGACGTCATCACCTCGAGCGTCTCATCAATGTTGATCGTTACCTTGGCGCGCAGCTTGTACAGCGTCAGGCGTTTGACAAGCGCCGGCGCTGCGTCCTTGTCGCAATCGATAAGGAAGGCGCCATCGCGCTCAGCAATCATGAAATCAAACAGGATTTTTCCTTGCGGTGTCAGTAATGCGGCAAAACCCGCATTGTCTTCGTTCACCTGATCTATGTCTTGCGTCACAAGCCCTTGCAGGAAGGGGCGGCGATCTTCGCCGGTAATACGGACAACGGCGCGATCAGCAAGATGTTTGATGGTGCTCATGACCGACGCATGTACGCGCCTTTTGAAAAATTGCAAATGGGCGGCTATCGAACTGGACGGCGTAGGCCCTGGCGGAGTAGAAGACCACATGACCCAAAATTTTGACGTTACTTCGCGCGGAGGCGCTAGCATTAAGGGCGGCAACTCATCCACTATGAGGCGCGTTCGGTAGACATGTCTGACAGCAAGCCCGACAATACCTTCAAGAACAACATGCCCCACCGGCTCACCATACGCCAGCCCGATGACTGGCATGTGCATTTGCGCGATGGCGCCATGCTGGGCGCGGTGGCGAATTATACCGCGCGCCAGTTTGCACGGGCTATCATCATGCCGAATTTGGTTGAGCCGATTACAACCATTGCCGCCGGTGAAGCGTATAGGAAACGCATCATAGGCGCCGTGGCCGGGGGGGTAAATTTTACGCCGCTGATGACTTGTTACCTGACAGATAGTCTTGATACGGATGAGGTTGAAAAAGGCTTCACGTCCGGCGTTTTCACCGCGTGCAAGCTTTATCCCGAAAATGCGACAACCAATTCAAGCCTCGGCGTTACCGACATTACGAATGTTTACCCCGTGTTAGAGGCCATGCAACGCATCGGCATGCCGCTATTGGTGCATGGCGAAGTTACCGATAGCGACGTTGATATTTTTGATCGCGAGGCGGTTTTTATTGAGCGTGTCTTGTCATGTGTGATTGCTGATTTTCCTGAGCTGAAAGTTGTGTTTGAGCATATTACGACGGCGGAGGCGGCGGATTTTGTTGAGGCGGGCGGCAAGTTTATCGCCGCGACGATTACGCCGCATCATTTAAACATTAACCGCAACGCCATGTTTGAGGGCGGGTTCCGGCCGCATTTTTATTGCCTGCCTGTCGCCAAGCGCGAGCGCCATAGGCTGGCGTTGCGGCGCGCTGCAACTTCCGGCTCGCCCAAGTTCTTCCTCGGGACAGATTCCGCGCCCCATGCAATCGGCGCCAAGCAATCCGCCTGCGGCTGCGCTGGAATATTCAACGCGCCGTTTGCGCTTGAGAGTTACGCCAAGACCTTCGAAGAAGAAGGCGCCCTTGACAGGCTTGAAGCGTTTGCCTCCGAACACGGCCCGCGCTTTTATGGATTGCCGCTCAATGAGGGCGCCATCACACTGGTGCGCAATGAGCAGCTTGTTCCCGATTATCTTGACTGCGCCGACACACAAATCGTTCCTTTCCACGCCGGGCAAGTGCTTCCTTGGCAGGTAGAACGCGACCCCTCGTAGGCGCGCGCATCTTTCACCAAACGCTTTAATCCGTATCCTTTCTATTCTCTGGCGTTTGCGTTCCGCTCAATACAAACGCCGTTCCGTCTTCTTCGATGGCCTCGCGCAATGGTTCGGTGAGCCGGGCGACAATTTTGTCGCCTTGCGCGGCTTTGGCGGCGGCGTAATCGCGCGCGCGCCGGTCGCAAACCGGAAACCGCGCCTGCGCGCGGCTATAGGCTTTGTTGAAGGCGGCGACCATGTCATTGCGCGCGACGGCTTGCGGCTCTTCAAGCTCTACCAGCCGTTTCATGCGTTGGCGCCAGGCATCGGCCTCCAGGCGCGGCTCGCAGCTGCGCCGGATATGGTGCATCTCGCCGAATATCGCCGATAGCGCGACCAGGTCCGCCTGGCGCTGGCGATAGTCGGCAGCGGTTTGTTGCGCGGCGGCGCCGGTGGTGAGCAGGCCGGCGGCGGCGAAGGCGATTATGGCGTTGCGTATCATCATTTCATCCAACCCGAAAAATATAGCCGCTTTATGGCCCATTTTGCGGCTCTGTGCGAAATTTTGGGTTCAGCCGCCGGCGAATTTGGACTGCGCGGCTCACCGCCTCGCGGGTTTTGTCCCAGGAAAGCCGCTCCAGCGCCGTTTCAACCGACACAAATTCGGCCTCCACGGCATCGTCTCCGGCGACCGGCTCGCCGGCTTCCCACTCGCAGACATAGTCAATCAGCACCACATGCTGCGCAAAATCTCCGCCTTCTGGGCGCGGCAGGGCTTCAAAAACGTCGAGCAGGCCGAGGATTGTTACCTCCACCCCCGTCTCCTCGCGGATTTCACGCACCAGCCCGTCGCGCACCGCCTCGCCATAGTCGAGCCCGCCGCCGGGGATTGACCATTGGCCCTTAAACGGCGCTTTGCCGCGTTTGATCAGCAACACATCCGCGCCTCGAAATATCACAGCCCCGACGCCGACTTTTATGGTCTCGCTTTCATCCATGAATCACGCTTTCTTTCCCGTCATGTGTGGACGTTTTTTCCTGACCAGCCCGCCTTCGGACGTTGGCGATTTGTTTGACCTCGCGCTGCGGGAGAATTTTCCGCCACGCTATAATATTGCGCCGAGCCAGCCAATCGCCGTCATCCGTCAAAACGATTCGCCTGTGCGCGATGCGCGACAGCGCGAATTTGCGCTGGTGCGCTGGGGGTTTATCCCCGGCTGGGCGCGCGGCGAACATTTGCAGCGCGTTAGCGCCAAGCCGTTGATCAATGCGCGCAGTGAAACGGTGGACGAAAAACCGACATTCCGCTCCGCCTATAAACGCCGCCGTTGTCTTGTCCCGGCCAACGGGTTTTACGAATGGCGCGCTGGCGCCGATGGCAAGCAGCCCTTCGCCATTCAGCGCCCGGACGCCGGTCTTATCGCCTTTGCCGCGATTTGGGAGACCGCCAACGATCCCGATGGCGGCGAAATTGACACTGCGGCGATCCTGACGACGGCGTCGGGCCCAGACCTTCGCGGGCTTCATGCGCGCGAGCCGGTGGTGATTGCGCGTGAACACTTCGCGCTGTGGCTGGAGGCTGACGAGCGCGATACCGGGCTGCTCAGCGGTCTCATGGCGCCGGCCCCGGCTGGAACCTGGGACTATTACCCGGTCTCCAAAGCCGTAAACTCGCCGCGCCAGGACGGCCCGGACATGATCGCCCCGCTTGCGGCGTGAGCGCGCAAAGATCTGCGCCCAGTTCGGCGCATAGTCCGCCAGTTCAGCAAAATTATTTTTAAGGCGCTCGGCCATCGGCGTTGTCTTTCTCCATGTCTCGCATTCGAGAATTTGTAAGAAACCAACTATAGGACCGCCCGAAAGCGTGAGGATAACTTTTCACCAAATATAGGTTTTATGGAAGACTACCCTCCTAGGGTTGTATTTTTTGCGCCTGCGAATTCCAATAAGTTGTACGGATTTCCGCCGTTATCACCGTCATTGCGGATGCGCCCCTCCCTCAAAGTTATCGCACTCACACATCTCATTTGTCACTTATGGAGACTGAAATGCTAGCACACATCGAACCGGCGCAAGGCCCCCTCCGTCCGCTTTGCGGACACCTCCCCCGCAAGCGGAGGAGGAATTAGGCTGCGCTTGCAGCGAGGGTAGTTCTTCCCCCGCTTGCGGGGGAAGTGCCCCGAAGGGGCGATGGGGGCCTTCGTCGGAAGGAGATCGAAACCTCAGCCCATGGGAAATCCGCCGCCGTCTTACTTGCGCGCCGCCAACGCGTCTCTGTGCCGTTTGGCCTCTTCAACATAGTGGCCGGCGCCGATGAGCGCCATCTTGTCTTCGCCTTCGCGCATGTCGCGGAATTTGCGCGCCGGCATGCCGGCCCACATTTCTCCAGCGGGAATAATTTTCCGTGGGCTGAGGAAGGCGCCGGCGGCGAGCATGGCGCCTGTGCTCACAACCGAGCCGTCGAGCATGGTAGCGCCCATGCCGACAAAGCCGCCATCTTTGACTGTCGCGCCATGCAGCATGCATTTATGGCCGATCAGCACATTCTCGCCGATCAGCGTCGGCAGGCCGCCCCATTCGGGATTGTCCACATGAATGATCGTGCCATCCTGAACGTTTGAGCCCTTGCCGATGATAATTTTGTTTTCATCGCCGCGCAGCACGCATCCATACCAGACGGAGGCGTTCTCATGCACTTCAACATCGCCAGCGATCACCGCGCCCGGGGCGATAAACGCGGTTTCATGGATGACGGGTTTTTTATCGCCTATGGCGAAGATAAGGGATTTCATGTGTCGCTCTCTGGTCAGTTTATCTGGTTATGACCAAATTGTGCGTTCAGACAATCCCTTTCAGGCTCTCCGCCTTGCGCATCACGCGCGCCTCAATCTGTTCGGCGATGCGCGCAATATCATTTTGCAGCGCGCAAAGCGTCACCTCGCGGCCGTTGGGGACCGGCTCAAGCGAGAATGTGGTGCTGGCATTATCGCTATCGGAAAAGCACAATCGCAACTGCCAGGGCGATGACAGTTGGTTTTCAAAAACCATATCGGCGACGCTTTCGCCGAGCACGCGCAAATGAATGACCGAACTTGCATAAAACCACACCGCCGGCGTCTTCAAGAGATTGTTATGCTGGTCGTTATGTCCCTCGCACGACCAGCACGGCCAGAACACGCCGAGCTTTTTGATCTCAAAGGCAAGCGGCGCAATCTTCGGCTCAAGCGGATGAGCGACGGGATCGCTCGACAAGGTTTGCAGAATATAGGGACAATCTCTGGAGCAGTGCTGACATTTCGCGCGCTCGCAATCGGGCGCGCAGACCGGCCCCTGGCGGATGACGGAGGACGCCATTTCTTCCAGCGCCGCGTGCTCGTCAGTACCATGCTCCTGGCGCTGATGGTGTCTCTCAATGCGCATATGTCCCCGAACCGATAACCATTGGTTAGGATTTCCCACTCAGCGCTAAGGTTAATGGGGAAGGCTTTTATTCTGGTGAATCTGGAAGTTCAGATTGTTTGGAGCTGTGATTGGAAGCGATCACCGCGCGCAGGCGCGAGGCTTCCCGCCGCATCCATATCCAGATGAAGCCATTGGCGGCGGCGTGCGCTACTATTGCCGTCAAGATATTGCCGGTAGCGCTGAATAGAACGAAAAAAACCAGCCCGACAAAAAAGCTGTAGACGATGAGCCAGGGCTTGAAGTGCATAAGGGCGAAGGCGGCGGAGGTAATGAGCGCGGCGGCGATAAGGGGCGCCTCGCTCAGGCTGAGCGCGCCATAGCCGCGGAACACCCATTCCTCCGCCAGCGGCGCAATAATAACCAGGCCGGGCAGTTCGCGAAACTCACTTGCTAGGAATGGCAAGGTTTCTTCGGGTTTACTGCGGAGTGAAGGTTTCATTGCGATGATGGAAACTAGCGACAGAAAAATCCCAAGGCCGGCGGACACGATGAGCGCGCCGGGCGATAAAGAAATCCCATCGAGAAGCGTTGCGCGCATCGCCGCCGGCATGACGGCGTAGACGAATATAAAGTAAACTAAAGAAGCCGCCGGCCATAGCGCCCAGGTGTAAAGCTTGAATTTTTCTCCGGCCTCGGCCATCGATGAGGTTGTCGTCTGGCAAAAGGCCCAAAATCCGCCGCCGCCTACAAGGGCGGCGACGGCAGGCGCGCCCAAAATAAGCCAGACATTGAAATCGATATTCTGCATAAGGTGTATTATGCCGAGTTGATGATTATGGCTGTCCGGTAGTTGAAACCTTAAGCCCGGCAATTCCCAGGACAATCAATCCGATGGAGCCGAAGCGGAGGAAGGTTGCCGGTTCCTTGAATATCATGACGCCGGCGATAGCCACGCCAACCGCGCCGATGCCTGTCCAGACCGCATAAGCGGAGCCCACCGGCAGGAATTTCAAAGCGTAGCCAAGCAGCCAGAAACTAACGCCGGCGGCGACAACGGTAACAACGGTCCAAACCGGATGGGTAAAGCCGTTGGAGGCCTTCATGGCGAGCGCCCAAACCGTCTCCAACAAACCGGCGATAATCAAAATGCCCCAGGCCATAAAAATCTCCTTTTTTGCAGCATAGCCGGGTTACTTTGAAATTCAAAGTGAATTCACAAATCACAACGATGCCTATGGTTTCGAACCAGCAGGATAGTTTGATTTAACAAGCCGGTTAGGCCCGAATGCTTGCGCCCCGAACGTGTGGGCAACGACTATGCGGAAACGGCGTCGGGCTGGTTCTTGGGGTGCGCTTTTTCAAACGCCGGGTGCTTGATGCAGCGCTCGTAAATCTCCGCCAGCTTGGTGAACTTCGAAACATCAACGCCAAAGCGTCCCGCCCCGAACCATTGTGGTACGAGACAGCAATCGGCAATGCTTGGCGCATCACCGACGCAATATTGCCCGGCGGTGTTGCGCGCCAAGGCTTCGGCTGCGGCCATGGCGCCGCCGGTAAAGCGGTTCAGCCAGTCGCTCATGGCTGCATCGTCAAATGATTTTTCTTCTTTGAGAAATTTCTGCATCCGCAAATTCATAAACGGCTGCGCCTCGCAGGCGATGGTGGCCGCGATAGCGCGCGCCTGGGCGCGGTCGATGGCACTTGCGGGTAGGATGGAGGGTTTGGGAACCACGTCTTCAAGATATTCCATAATCGCCAGCGACTGGACAATAGTCTCGCCATCGTCAGTGACCAGCGCCGGCACAAGACCGTTTGGGTGGATGGCCAGATAGTCCGCAGCTTTGTGCTCGCCTTCGAGGAGGTTCACCGCGACATAGTCATAGTCAATATTTTTCAACGCCAGCGCGATGCGCACGCGATAGCTCGCGCTTGAGCGCCAATAGCCATAGAGTTTCATCACCGGTCCTCGAACTGTTGAAAATTTGAATTAAATCTATCGCGCATTCTTGGATGTTCTTCCAATCCTTCATTGCTTTAAGCCATCTAACGGTAGGGCGGAAGCGATGTTATCGGAAAAACAGGTTGAGGCTGTCGAGCAAACCGCAGCGGAACTGAACCGTCGCCGCACGCAACAGCCGGCGGGCGCCCAACCCCCAGCGCAACGCGAAGACGACAATCCGGACCGCGTATGGGCGAAGCAAAACCTGCGCTGGCGCGACGGTTTTGCGTTGCTCGATATCGCCAATGCGATGCGGGTGCTGGACCGTCACGAAGACTATAAAGGCCGCTTCCGCTATAATGACGACATCGACAAGGTGCTCGACAAGGGCTCGATCATGCTCGAGTGGCGGGTGCTGGAAGTCTGCGCCGATATTCAGGAGCGGTTTCTCCCTGATATTTCCGAAAACGCTATACGCGCGGCGCTGACCGTCAACGGCAACCGCAATTGTCTTAAAAACTAAAGCTAAAACAATACCTTAGAAGATTGTCGGTGGAATTGTTCAATTTCTCGATTGAAAGCGATTAGTAACATATGTTACTAATTCTCGAGCCTAGTTTCTCATGCGCATAGGCGCTGGACGGCTCGGCTGCGAGGAGAGAATTTATGGCTGACCTATTTGAAAACCCGCTCGGTACGGACGGATTTGAGTTCGTTGAATATACCAGCGCCAATCCCGACGAGTTGGCGGCGCTGTTTGAGCGTCTGGGCTTTACCGCGGTCGGCAAGCACCGCTCCAAGGACGTCATCCATTATCGCCAGGGCGACATCAATTTCCTCCTGAACCGCGAACAAGCCGGCCAGCCGGAAGTGTTTCGCGGCCAGCACGGGGCCGGCGCTAACGCCATGGCGTTTCGGGTTAAGGATGCGCAACATGCATTTAAAGAAGCGGTAAAGCGTGGCGCCAAGCCGGTTGAGCCAAAGGCCGGCGCGATGGAGCTCAACATTCCGGGCATTGAAGGGATTGGCGGCCTGAATGTGTATCTGGTTGATCGCTATGGCGCCAAGTCGATCTATGAAATTGATTTTGAGCCGATCAAAGGCGCTGACCCGTCAAAGAACGACGCCGGGCTGACCTATATCGATCACCTCACGCATAATCTTATTCGCGGCAATATGGATAAGTGGGCAAGTTACTACGAAAAAATCTTCAACTTCCGTGAAATCCGCTATTTCGATATTGAAGGCAAGCTGACCGGCCTTGTTTCCAAAGCGATGACATCTCCTTGCGGTAAAATCCGCATCCCGCTTAATGAAAGCAAAGACGAGAAGTCACAGATTGAGGAATTCCTGACGCGCTACAATGGTGAGGGCATTCAGCATATCGCACTTGGTACGGATGATATTTATGAAACCGTAGAAGAGCTGGTTGGCCGCGATGTGCCGTTCCAGTCTACGCTGGGCACCTATTACGAGAAAGTTGAAGGCCGCGTCGGCAATCATGGCGAGGATCTGGAGCGGCTGAAAAAGGACAATATCCTAATCGATGGCGCCCCGACCCAAGGCCAGGGCCTTCTCCTGCAAATATTCACCCAGGACGCCATCGGGCCGATTTTCTTTGAAATCATCCAACGCAAGGGCAATGAAGGCTTCGGCGAGGGTAACTTCAAAGCGCTGTTTGAATCCATCGAGGAAGACCAGATCCGCCGCGGCGTGTTGAAAGAAAGCGCCTGAGGCGCGGGCGATGTCGGTTACTTCTGTTCCACCGGACGCTGAACTTGCGCATGGGCGCGTGCTCATCCTCGGTCGCTTTGCGCCCTATCGCATTGTTGCGCTCGGTCATGCGATTTCAGGCCGTCTTGCGCGCGCCTATGCTGATGAAAACCTCACCACACCGGAATGGCGCGTGCTGGCGGTTGTCGCGCAGGCCGATGCGCTGGCCGCCCGCGACGTGGTTGGTAAAACGCCGATGGATAAGATGACCGTCAGTCGCGCTGTCGCTAGCCTTGAAGGCAAGGGCATTATCGTCCGCCTACAGAGCGAGTCTGACCGGCGTGTCAACATGTTGTCGCTGTCAAAGTCGGGCCGCGCGCTGTTTGACCGCGTGGCGGTGCTGGCGCTCGGCTTTGAAGATGAATTGCTGGCGGGCTTGAGCAAAGACGAGCGCGCAACGTTCGATCGGCTATTGGCAAAGCTTGAAGTGCGCGTGCAAACCGTTGGCGGCGGCGAATGATCGAATTGGCTCGCCCTCAAATTTTTCTCTATCTTTGACGGCAGGGTTTTATAAACTCCGCGATATGAGATTTGGGTTTTCTTTTCCAGCATGGCGGCGCCTCGCAGGCGCGGCCCTCTTGGCGCTGCTGTTGCCGGCCTGCGTTTCGTTCCCCGATGCGCCGCAAGCAACCGCGCCGCCGATGCTGGCGGGCAATGCCGTCCGAAGCATGGATGGCGCGCAGCTGGGGCTTCAGAGCTGGCCTGCGGAACATCCCAAAGCGATCATTCTGGCGCTGCACGGAATGAACGATTATTCCGGCGCTTTTGCCCCCGCTGGAACATGGTGGGCTGAGCATGCGCAGATCACCACCTATGCGCTCGACCAGCGCGGCTTTGGGCGCTCGCCGGATTTTGGCCGCTGGGCCGGCGGCGATACGCTGATTGCGGATTTGCGCGCGGCGCTGGCGGCGGTGCATGGCACCCATCCCGGTCTGCCGGTCTTTGTGGTTGGCCACTCCATGGGCGCGGCGGTGGTGATGGCGGCGCAGGCCGAAGCGCCGCTGGCCGCTGACGGGCTGGTTCTCGCCGCGCCCGGCGTCTGGGGCGGGCGGGCGCTGCCGTTTCCCTATCGCCTGACGCTGAACATGGCGGCAAGCTTCGCGCCAGGCAAGACGCTCACCGGCGAGCGCACAGAACGTCAGGCTACGGACAATATAGATATTTTGCGGGCGATGGTTCGTGATCCCTTGGTGATCAAGCAGACCCGCCTCGATGCAGTGCTCGGCGTTGTCCGGATCATGGGCCGCGCCTATGGCGAGGCTGACAAAGTTGAGGGCGATATTTTATTTCTGATCGGCGAGAAAGATGAAATCATTCCGCTAAAGGCGATGGAAAAAGCCGCGCGCCGGGTTTCAGGGGAAACAGATGTAAGGCGCTATGAGGATGGCTGGCATCTTCTGTTTCGAGACAAACAGGCCGAAACCGTCTGGCGCGATGTGGCGGCGTGGATTGATGCACGCTCAGCGCTTATTGAAACGCCGCGGGTCAGTCTGGCGGATCGTCCCGCGGCGTTTCAAAGCGCTAGCGCTATTTTGCAAACAGCGCGCTAGTCATTTATTGCGCAAGCCGCCAGCCGGGCTGGCGTGGTGAGGGAACAGGGCCCGGTGCAAGATAGGCAATCGGCGTCGGCGCAATGAGGGGACCCTAACGCCGCATAGTTAATAAAAGTTGTAATAAAATTTTACAGCAACTTTAAGTTGCTTTTCATTTCGGCCGGATTGCACAGGCGCCGCCGCCGCGTTTTTCAAAATATTGCTGGTGATAGTCTTCCGCCTTCCACCATTGCCCGGCGGGCTCGATGGTGGTGGCGATGGGGCCGCGATGGCGCCCGCTCTCGTCTTCCGCCTTTTTTGACGCCGCCGCGATGCTTGCCTGAGCGTCGTTATGAGTGAAAATCGCGGTGCGGTACTGGTCGCCAACATCCGGGCCCTGGCGGCCGACTTGCGTCGGGTCATGCAGCTTCCAGAAAACGCCGAGCAGCGCCTCATAGGACACCAGCGCCGGGTCGAACGTCACACGTACGGCCTCTGCATGGCCGGTGGTTTTGCGGCACACCTCTTCATAGGTCGGGTTGGCTTTGTCGCCGCCAATATAGCCGACCTCGCTTGCGCTAACGCCGTCAACGTCCCTGAAGGTCTGTTCAACGCCCCAGAAACAACCGGCGGCGAATGTTGCGATTTCTGCCATTGAAAAAATTCTCCTTATGGGCGGCGTTCAAGATAATGGGTGCGTGAAACCCAAGCGCAAGTCTTGCTCACGGATTTGTGGCCTGGGCCACCCAATCGAGGAAGGCGGGCGCGGAGCCATGCGCCGATATTGGTAAAGCGGCGATGCAGGGCGTCTCATAGGGGTGGAGCGCGATAATCCGGTCGCGCGCGGGCTCAACGGCGGCGGCCGTGGTTTTGACGATCATGGCGGTCTCCGCAGTTTCCTCAATCGCTCCGTCCCATTCGTAAATCGATGTCATCGGCGCCGATATATTGACGCAGGCCGCAAGCTTTTCGGTAATCAGCGTGCGTGCGATCTGACGCGCGGTTTGCGGGTCCGGCGCCGTGACGTAAAGAAAGACGATATCAGACACGTTGCGGGCTCCGGTTGCTACAGTTATGAACTAGCACGAAATACAGGCGCGCTAAACGGTTGCGCAGGGACAAAGATGCGTAAGCTTGACCATAAAAAAGCGCTGGTGTTGTTCTCCGGCGGGCAGGATTCCTCAATTGCGCTCGCCTGGGCGCTGGACCGCTATGATTGCGTTGAGACCATGGGCGTCGATTATGGCCAGCGTCACGCGATTGAGCTGGACGCCCGGCGCACTGTCCGGCGCGAGATTAGTGAGGCGTTTCCAAAATGGGCGCCAAAGCTTGGGCCCGACCGGCTGGTTGAAGCGGGCGGTTTTCGCGATCTTGGCGCGACCGCGATGACCCATGATACCGAAATCGTCATCGCTGAAGACGGCCTGCCGACGACATTTGTGCCGGGGCGGAATTTGCTTTTTCTCGTATTGGCGGGGGCGCTGGCCTACCGGCGCGATATCGGCGTGATTGTCGCCGGCATGTGCGAGACCGATTATTCCGGCTATCCCGATTGCCGCGCGCCAGCGCTCGCCGCGCAAATTGAAGCCATCCGGTTGGGCATGGATGTCGATGCGGCGCTGGAAACGCCGTTGATGCATATCACCAAAGCCGAGAGCTGGCGGCTGGCGGAAAAACTTGGCGGACGCACGCTGGTAGACCTCATCAATGAGCACAGCCATTCATGTTATCGCGGGGTGCGCGCGGAGCGTTATGATTGGGGCTATGGTTGCAATGATTGTCCAGCTTGTGAGTTACGAGCAAAGGGCTGGGCTGATTATGCGGCCGGGGTGTGAGGGTTGGCGATTTATTCCGTAAAAGAACTATTTTACACGCTGCAAGGCGAGGGCGCACAGACCGGGCGTCCGGCGGTGTTCCTGCGGTTTGCGGGCTGCAATCTGTGGTCGGGGCTGGAGCGCGATCGCCCGCGCGCAGTGTGCACATTTTGCGACACGGATTTTGTCGGCGTCGACGGGATGGGCGGCGGCAAGTTTCCGAGCGCTGAGGCGCTGGCGCAGGCGGTAGCGCACGCCTGGCCGCGCGACCAACACCGCGCCAAACCCTATGTCGTCTGCACCGGCGGCGAGCCGCTATTGCAGCTTGATGCGGCGCTGATTGCGGCGTTGCATGGCGAGGGTTTTGAGATCGCGATTGAAACCAACGGCACAATTGCCGCACCGTCGGGGATCGACTGGATATGCGTCTCGCCCAAGGCGGACGCAGACCTCATCCAGCGCAGCGGCAATGAGCTGAAGCTGGTCTACCCCCAGGAAAAAGCCCGGCCGGAGGACTTTACCGACCTTCGATTTGACTTTTTCTTTTTGCAGCCTATGGACGGCCCTTCGCTCGGCGCCAACACCGCCGCAGCGGTCGA
>JAADIQ010000092.1 GCA_013151255.1 Alphaproteobacteria bacterium | reverse complement strand
TTGGATGAAACGCATTTGGCGAATGCAGTGTGGAGATAATGCCGATCTCCAACGCCAGTTGCGAATCAGCATCCAAATCGCCGCGCATATCGCCGCCGCAAGCCGCAACGAGCATGGCGGCCAGAATAATCCCGATCCCCCTAAACGAAAGACGCTCCATACGATTTCTCCCTCATGTTTTTGTTGTCGTCAAATCGAGATTTCTTTTTACACAGCGCCATGTATGCAAGAGCGGTTAACCAGACAGCAAATATATATGGCGGATCGCTTCACCCGGCTTCTCGCTTTCTATAAGATTCTCAAACAAACGAGCGCTAGCGTTACAGGCCGCAGCGGCTTCTTCATCGGTTTGCGGCTTTTGCCCGCCTACGGTGAGCAAACCGATTAATTCCGAGCCAAGCAATTCATTCAGAAGCTGTCCGGCCTCAACCAAGCGCGCCTGCGCGGCGTCCACATCATATGACGGGATTTCGTCAAACGCATTCATAATAACGGCTGCGGCAAGCTCCTGTTGTCGGCTCTGTCTGTCGGCGCCCATCTTAGCTTTGAGGTCTTCCATCGGCATGACCGCAAGAGCCGCCGGATCGTAAAAATACTGATGACAGAACCGCGGCTCGGCCTCGGTCAAATAATCCATCATCTCAATCATAAAATTAGTAAATGCGATAATGTCCTCATCGCGACCGCGTTTGAGGTAATAGATAAAACGGCTCTCGGTCAGATCCCTGCCCGCCTTAAACGCCGCGCGTTTGATCTTATCCGCTCGGGTTTCGGTCTGCATGATTTGTTTGAGTTTCGCGCGCAGCTCGTCTTCAAGCGCCGGCTCTTTTGCAAACAAAGCCGCCACCATCGGGTCAATCTTCGCCTCGGCAAAATATTCGTCTAGGGCTTCATCCTGTGACTGGGGTTGCGGCAGGTATTCGCCGATATACGGCTTCAATATTGGCTCTGCGACATTCATCCCGACCACAGCAAACGCCACTGTCAGGCCGGTCGTTATCATTGCGGCATGACGCGAATTTTTAAATAGCGTGGCCAGCACGCCGCCAATGGTTGCGCCGCCGCCCGCGCCTATGGCGCCATAAATTGCCGCTGCGCCAATTTGTTCCCACATATCGCCCCCGCAATTGTTATATTGGTTCAACACCTAGTCTTACACGTCAAAACCATAGAGCAAGCAAAAAATGTCAAATCAATCAACAGAACTCCTGGAAAAACAAAAACAAATCGCCCGCGCCTGGTTTGAAAAACTGCGCGATGATATTTGCGCTGCATTTGAACAGCTCGAAGACGACGCGGGCGAGCTATATAGCGATATGCCGGCTGGCCGGTTTGAACGAACACCGTGGACCCGTGGCGATGGCGACCAGGATCAGGGCGGCGGCGTCATGTCGCTGATCCATGGCCGGGTGTTTGAAAAAGCTGGCATCCACACATCGACCGTATACGGTGAATTCTCCGAAGAGTTCCGCAGTCAAATTCCGGGCGCGGAGGAAGACCCGCGATTTTGGGCCTCGGGCATTTCGCTGATTGCGCATACGCGAAACCCGCATGCGCCGGCCGCTCATATGAACACGCGGATGATTGTCACCACCAAAAGCTGGTTTGGCGGCGGCGGTGATTTAAACCCGATGCATCCCGCTTACCGGACTGAAACCCACGAAGACACCCAAGAGTTTCTGGCGGCGATGCGCCAAGCTTGCGAGCCTCATGACGCGGAATATTTCCCAAAGTTCAAAAAATGGTGCGATGACTATTTCTTCCTGCCGCACCGGAACGAACCGCGCGGCGTCGGCGGCATATTCTATGACCGCCACAATAGCGGCGACTGGGACAAAGACTTTGCGTTTACGCAAGATGTCGGGCGCGCTTTTCTCAGCGCCTATCCAAAGCTGGTCGGCAAACGCATGGACCAGCCCTGGACGCAAGACGACCGCGAAGCGCAACTGATCCAGCGCGGACGCTATGCGGAATTCAACCTGCTCTATGACCGCGGCACCACATTCGGTCTAAAAACCGGCGGCAATGTGGACTCGATCCTCTCATCACTGCCGCCGGAAGCGAAGTGGCCCTGATTGACTCAATTCTTAGAATAGCGTCACTTCCACTCATCTATGTTTGGAAAAAAATCATACATTGATGAAGACTTTTTCGAGTGGGCCGTAACCCTAGCGGCGTGGACGATCGACAACTTTGACGGTTTGGACCAACTCCGCAAGACAAAGCTCGTAACGCCTAGCGCGGAGTTTTTTCCAAAAAGCCGACTGGGCGGCGACGCCAAGGCACAAGAACTTTTCGAGCAAGTCAAAGCGTACGCTGATATGGCCGATTGGCAGTGCACGCTTAAACCGCAACAAGAACGAGCGCCCCATCATCTAGGCGATAGCATCATGCAAAATTATCATGTGGCTCAACCAGCTGGTACTTTCAGTGAAAAATTATCAGATGGGAATTTTAAGGCTACAATCACCTATGATCCACATCTCATAGATCGTCCAATAGAACTGATTGCCACCTTCAGTCACGAACTCGCGCATCTTTTAATGACGTCTGCCGGTGCTGAGTTTCCTTTTCATCCTGATATGGAAGAACCGGCAACAGATGGTCTGGCGATCTTGATGGGATTTGGCGTTTTTATTGCGAACGGCTCCTCGGGATTTCGGTCCGATGACCAGGGTTGGGAATATCACCGGGCCGGGTATTTGTGCGAAGGAGAAATTTTGCATGTGTTGAGCGCATTTCTTATACTCAGCGGCAATCCTATTGAACACGCAAAGCCGCACCTGAAGCCGCATCTCTATAAGCGGCTCGCCAAGATTCATAAGGAAATATTTAGGCGACAAGAGTTGCTGGCGCTTGCCGCCTAAGGATCAATCCAAATATTCCGGCGCCTTGGGCATCTTCTCCATATCCTCCAGCGCATGCTGAACGACAACCCGCGCGCCGGTCTCTGCGGCAAGCGCTTCGAACTTGTCCATAGAGCGAAGGGTTTCTTCTTCATCGGTGTTAAATGTCGGAACGATGTGTTTTTCGCGCGATTCCAGCAGATGGTAGAGGTCGCCGGTTAACAGCACCGGACCTGTATTCTCAAGGTTGACCAGGAGCGAGGTATGGCCGGGCGTGTGACCGGGCATCGCGAGGATGGTTACCGAGCCGTCGCCAAACACATCATAGTCGCCGTCGAACTCAGTCGTTGGCGCGTCTTCTAGCAGCGCCACCAGCGGAAAAGTTTGTTCGTCCGCACGCGCCTCATCGCGGAACATATATGCGCGCTCGTCCTTATCGACGAGGAAGGTCGCACCCACAAACATCGCGGCGTTGCCGACATGGTCAAAATGCGAATGCGAGATTGAAAAATATTCAATATCGGCGGGCGCAACATCTATGCTGGCAAGCTGGCTAGCAAGCGTCGTCGGCACCGCGACACGGAACGGCCCGTTGGTGACGCCGCCTTCCTGCTCATGAAACGAATCGGGAAGCCCGGCGTCCCACATCAAATCGCCTTTCGGGTGGCGAATGAGGAAACACATATCCGCGGCCTTGTTCTGACGGCCGGCATATTCGCCGTTGCTTGAAAACAACCCAAGATCGAGCATGTCGATGCGGCCGCAGTCAAACGTATAAAGCCGCAAGGCCTCGCTGCTGGCTTCAGGCGCGGAGGCCGTTTCCGTCGCATCCTCAGCCGGCGCCGGCGCCTCTTGCGCCTTCTCGCCCGGTGAACAGGCGGCAAGGCCGATAGCGCCAAGACTAACCGCGGCAATGCGAATAATTTTTTTCATGTGATAAATCCTCGATCAATAATTTGACCGCCGCAATCTAGTGAAGTTTGGCGGCGGCGCAATCGGTAATGGATGGCGGTAGTGTTTTGATTTGAATCAACAAGAGTGGAAGAGGATACAAATCAACATCATTCTACCCGCTCATTCCGGCGCCCGCGCGCGAAGGCGCGCAGGTTATAGCTTGACCGCTTTGCGGTCGGGCCGGAAGCCAGAATTCCCACCAACACTCGGTCTCATCTGGATCCCGGCTTTCGCCGGGATGAGCGGTGATTGTGTTATCCTTGAGTACGCTCCAAAACCTACCGTCAGTTTCAACCTGAAGTCCTTCCTGAATCACTCCGCCCGGCGCGCGGCCAGTTCCAGCGCTTCTAGAAAGCGCGAACGGTCTTTCTTTGAAAACATTGGCCCGGCGCCGGATATCTCTCCCATTTCGCGCAAGTCCCGCGACAGCGAGCGCATCGCCATCCCCATACCGATATTATCGGTTGTGAACGGTTTGCCAGTTCCGCCAATAACCTGCGCGCCGGAGTTCAGACAGCGCTCGGCGAGCGGAATATCGCTGGTGATGACAATATCGCCCTCGCCTGCCCGCTCGGCAATCCAGTCATCAGCGACATCCGGGCCGTCCGCAACAATCACCCGGCGCACATCCAGCCCCGCCGGCAGGCGCATGCGGGCGTTAGAGACAAAGTGCACCGCAAACCCATGGCGGTCCGCCACGCGCACAACCTCGTCCTTCACCGGACAGGCGTCAGCATCGACAAAAATCTCCGGCTTTTTCATTGCAGCCATTTCGCGTTAGGATGGTTCATAAGCGGCGTTACCAAATAACAGAGAGCGATGCCATGACAGATTTTGAGGCGCCCTATATTCTCGCCATTGACCAAGGCACAACCTCAAGCCGCGCGATTGTGTTTGACGGCGCCGGCAAGGCGGTCGCCTCCGCGCAGCGCGAGTTTACGCAGCACTACCCAGCCGACGGATGGGTTGAGCATGACCCGGAGGATATCTGGCGAACAACGCTGGAAACCGCGCGCGAAGTGTTCCGGCACGTTGAAGGCGCCGGCTGCGAAGTCGCCGCGATAGGCATCACCAACCAGCGCGAGACAACCATCTTGTGGGACCGCGCAACGCTCAAACCGATCCATAACGCCATTGTCTGGCAGGACCGGCGCACCGCCGACATCTGCGACCAGATGCGCGCCGACGGGCTGGAAGCGGGGATCACCGCCCGCACCGGGCTGGTGCTGGACCCTTACTTCTCCGCCTCGAAAGCGGCATGGATTTTAGACCATGTGGAGGGCGCGCGCGCCCGCGCGGAAAATGGCGAGATCGCCTTCGGCACGGTCGACAGCTTCCTCATCGCGCGGCTCACCGGCGGCGCGGTGCACGCAACTGACGCCACCAATGCAAGCCGCACCAGCCTTTATAATATCCATACCAATGAATGGGATGTCGGGCTGCTGGAAGAGTTCCGTGTGCCGCGTAAATGCCTCGGCGATGTGCGCGACAGCGCCGATGATTTTGGCCGCACCGATGCGGAAATCTTCGGCCGGCCAATCCCGATTTGCGGCGTTGCCGGCGACCAGCAGGCGGCGGCGTTTGGCCAGGCGTGCTTTGCGGTTGGCGACATTAAGAGCACCTACGGCACCGGGTGTTTCGTGATGGCGCATACCGGCAAGCAGGCGCTGATATCCGACAACAAGCTCCTAACCACCATCGCCTATCGGCTCGACGGCGAGACGCGCTATGCGCTTGAAGGTTCAATCTTCATCGCCGGCGCCGCAGTGCAATGGCTGCGCGATGAACTGGGCATTATCAAAAACGCCAGCGACACCGCCGCGCTTGCCGATACTATCGAGAGCAATGAAGGGGTCTATCTGGTGCCGGCCTTCACCGGCCTCGGGGCGCCGCATTGGCGCGCGGATGCGCGCGGCGCCATCTATGGCCTCACCCGCGGCGCCGGCCGCGCGCATCTCGCTCGCGCCGCACTGGAGGCGGTGGCCTACCAGACCGCCGACCTCATCGACGCGTTCGCCGCCGACGGGGTGGCGCCCCGCACCTTGCGCGTCGATGGCGGTATGGTCGCCAGTGACTGGACCATGCAGTTTCTCGCCGACATCTTAAACCTGCCGGTCGAGCGGCCGCGCATATTGGAAACAACCGCGCTGGGCGTCGCCTATCTTGCCGGTTTGCAGATTGGCGCCTTCAACGATGTCAGCGACATCACTGAGCGCTGGCGCCTAGACGCCCGCTTCCAACCGGCCATGGCGCCGGAAGAGCGCAGCCGCAACCTCGCGGGGTGGAGCGAGGCGTTGCGCAAGACGCTGGGGTGAGATTGTTGGGGTCGTATTGAGTTTGATGGTTCACAAAGAACCCCCTTCGACCGCTTCGCGGCCACTTCCCCCATAAATGGGGGAAGAAAAGAGGTCACCGCAAGCTCAACCTAATTCCTCCCCCGTTTACGGGGGAGGTGTCGGCGAAGCCGACGGAGGGGGTGCTTTCCTGCAAACGCCGACGGTTACGCATCGCCGTGACCCCCACCCAAAAATGCGTAGCATTTTTGACCTCCCCTCAAGGGGGAGGTGAATGTTGCGGCGGCGGCTGAGACGAAGCTCAAACCGACCCATTTCCACGCAACCCAAGCACGAATCGAATCTTCGAGAATACAACCCAGAGAGGGTAGTCTTCCATAAAACCTATATTTGGTGAAAAGTTATCCTCACGGGTTTCAGCGCCCTTATACTCCAAAACAGTCGAAAACGGGCTCGGAAACAAACCATTCAAATCCGGCAGGCCCACAACACTGGAGATTTACAGATTATTTTGCAGCGCAGCAAAATTTGGGTGAGCATTCTAATTTTCGTCCCTATCTTTGCCTCCAAGGAAGCAATTGGGCTGGCGCCCGGATATCCCCGCCGTCGCCACGCCCCGGTAAGAAAGGAAACGACCATGACAGAACAAGTAGAAACCACGCCAATCACCCCCAAAGAGGTCCTCCGCAAGGGCTGGCTGGCCTATCTCGGCCTCTATGGCGCTGCCTATGAGCGCGTCAAACCGCTGACCACGAAGGCTGGCGAGACCCTTGAGCAGCTGATTGCCAAAGGCGAAACTGTTGAGACCAAAACCCAGGAAGTCGCTGGCGACGTCCGTGAACGCGCCAACAGCTTTTACGGCAAAGGCGCCACACGCGTTCGCCGGTTTATACCGGAATTCGTCACCGGCGCGGAACGCGTTGACGAGCTTGAGGCCGAAATTGCCGCGCTGAGCAAAAAAGTTGCTGAGCTGACCGGCGCGCCTGAAGTCGACAGCGCAAAAGCTGCATAAAGCTGTGTTAGTCTTTGTTGCGTACCAAAGCGGGGCGTCATGATTGGCGCCCCGTTTTATATTGCACCGCAGCAAAGCCTTCGAGCCTCTGTTTGCGATTGCGGCAAAAACCCTGAATACTCACAGGTCCTGTAATTGTAAACAGGATCAACGTCCTGGGAGGCGACATGGCGAAGCAAACTGAAAAAATTGGCGAGCAGGCCGCGGAGACGACCACCGGGCTCAACCCGATTATCGGCGTGCGTCCCGGCGAGCTGATGAAATCGTTCGGCGTCGTCATGGCCCATGCGGCGCGCCAGCCCGCGCCGTTCGCACGACACTTCGCCAATTACGGCAAAGACCTGTTGCAAATCGTTACCGGTAAATCCGAAATTGCGCCGGAGAAAAAAGACCGCCGGTTTCAGGACCCGACCTGGAAATATAATCCCGTCTATAAATATTCCCTGCAATCCTGGCTGGCGATGCGCAAAGGCCTCGAAGGCTGGATTGATGATTCTGGCGCCAGCGAATCTGACCAGGTGCGCGCGCGGTTTATCCTCGACCTCATCGCCGACGGCCTTGCGCCAACCAATACCCTGATCGGCAACCCAGCGGCTCTAAAACGGCTTTACGAGACCGGCGGCATGTCGCTCGTGAATGGGGTGAAAAACGCCTATCACGACATTCGCCATAATGGCGGCATGCCGAGCCAGGTCGATACCCGCCCGTTCAAGGTTGGTGAAAATCTCGCCAACACGCCCGGCGCCGTGGTTTTCAAAAATGAGATGCTGGAACTCATCCAGTACAAGCCCTCGACCGACGAAGTCTTCGAGACGCCGTTGATGATTGTTCCGCCGCAGATCAACAAGTTCTATGCCAACGACCTCAGCCCCGAGAAAAGCGTGGTGCGGTATTTAACCTCCCAAGGCATGCAAACCTTCGCCGTCAGCTGGCGCAACCCGCAGAAAAAACACGCCGATTGGGGCCTGGAAGTCTATGTCAATGCGCTGATTGAAGCCGCCCATGCAATTTTGAAAATCACCAAGCAGAAGAAGCTCAATGTCTCCGGCGCCTGTTCCGGCGGCGTGACGACGGCCTCGTTTTTGAGCGAGCTTACCGCTCGTAAAGAAGACATCATCAATTGCTTCACCTTGCAGGTCTGCATTCTCGATCCGCATTTTGACGACAGCGAGGTCGGATTGTTTGTTTCCGATGCGGCGATTGAAGCGGCGCGCAAGCACACAAAGAAAAAAGGCATCCTCGCCGGCGACGAGCTATCGCGCTCTTTCGCCTGGTTGCGGCCGAATGATTTGATCTGGAATTATGTGGTCAACAACTACCTGATGGGCAATGATCCGCCGCCGTTTGATATCCTGTTCTGGAATAACGACACCACCAATCTGCCGGCGCAGTTGCATTCGGACTATCTTGATATCTATGGCGACAAGCGCTTTGCAGAACCCGGCAATGTCGATTTCATGGGCAACAAAATCGATTTGACGAAGGTTAAACACGACGCGTTTATGGTGGCGGCGATTACCGATCACATTACGCCGTGGCGCGCTTGCTATCGCAACAACCATCTGTTTGGCGGCAATGTCGAATTTGTGCTGTCCAAGAGCGGGCATATTCAGGCGCTGTTAAATCCGCCAGGCAATCCCAAAGCGCAATATTTCACCAATAGCGCGTTGCCCGACGACGCCGAAGAGTGGTTCGCCGGCGCCGAACCGCAACCGGGCTCATGGTGGCCGCGCTGGGTGGAATGGCTGGGCGAGCGCTCCGGCGAGAAGAAATCCGCGCCAAAATCACTTGGCCACAAAGCCTACCCGCCAATCGTCAAGGCGCCCGGCGAATATGTTTTCGGCTGATCAGAACAGGAGTTTGCGTGCGTAAAGAAAACCAACACCTGCCTGAAATCCGGTTTGAAAAAATCGGCCTGCAAAAACTGCGCGTCGCCATCTGGCGCAGCCAGGGAGAAGGCGAAAAACGTCCGCTGCTGTTCTTCAACGGTATCGGCGCCAATCTCGAAATCGCCCAGCCGCTCGGCGAGTTGCTGCGCGACCGCGACGTTATCACCTTTGACCTGCCGGGCATTGGCGGCTCGCCGCGACCGCTGGCGCCTTACCGCCCGTGGTGGGTTGCCCATGCGGCGCGGCAAATTCTCAAACGCAACGGCTATGACAAAGTTGACGTGATGGGGGTTTCCTGGGGCGGCGGCATGGCGCAGCAATTTGCCTGTCAGTATAAGAAGCATGTCGGCCGCCTGGTGCTGGCGGCGACATCGCCCGGCGTCATCATGGTGCCGGGAGAGTTGGCGGCGCTGTCGAAAATGGCCCACCCCATGCGCTATGTCAGCCAAGAATATCTGGTGAAGCATTTTGAAACGCTTTATGGCGACGAGCAAAGCGGCGCGGATATGTTCGCTGAACATATGAAACCGCCAAGCTTGCGCGGTTATCTGGCGCAACTTTCTGCGATGGCGGGCTGGACGGCGCTGCCGTTCCTGCCATTCCTGCCGCACCAGACGCTCATCCTTGCCGGCGACAAAGACAAAATCGTACCGCTCGCCAATGCTAAAATATTGAAATTCATGATCGCCAAATCGCAACTGCATGTGGTTGAAGGCGGCGGTCATTTGTTCTTGTTGTCGCGCGCAGAAGAGATATTGAAAATAATGACCGCTTTCCTCGACGAACCGGGAGAAGCGGATTTGGAAATTTCCGACGCGGCGTTGCAGCCGGCCGGATAGAGTAAACGGAGAGTTTCGTGGCGAAAAAATCAGCAACGCCCCCGCGCAGCACCGATATGGCGCGCAAGATATGGCTTGCCGGCGTCGGCGCCTATGGCCGCGCCTTTTCCGAAGCGCAAGAATCGCTCGCCAAGGTGACCGACGACACATCGCGCGTGTTCGACGATTTGGTCGCCCGGGGCGAGGAGATCGAAGACACCGTCGAAGAGCACGGCCGCGCGCTCGCCAAACGCGTCAACGCGCCGGCGCGTTCCTTCGATGAACGCATCAGAAAAATGCGCGCGCGGCTGACCGCTGATGATGACGATAATGATGATCGGCTGCGAGCCGTTGAAGCGCGGCTTGATGCGATTGAGACAAAGCTCGATCTTTTGCTCGCCGCGCAAAAACCGGCGAAACCAAAATCCGCTTCCAAGAAAAAACCGTCGTAACGCCGCGCCATGGCCGGCAAAATCAAAACCCGCGAGAAAATCCTTCGCACCGCTCTGGCGCTGTTTAACGCCGAAGGCGAAGCGCAAGTTTCAACCGTTGATATCGCCGCCGTCATGGAGATTAGCCCCGGCAATCTCTATTATCATTTCCGTGGCAAGGAAGCGATTATTGAAGCCTTGTTTGACGACTTCGAACGGGAAATCCGCCAGGTGCTATCCGCGCCGATTCAGCACCCGCTGGCGATCGAGGATAATTGGATTTTTGTTTATATCGTCTTTGAGGAAATCAATGATTTCCGGTTCTTTTATTACGGCCTTGCGTCCATTCTTGAACGCTGTCCGGGCTTGCGTTCTCGCATGACGCGCCTATTAAAACTCAAACGGGAGACCGCAAATGCGACGTTGAAAACGCTGGTGAATGAAGGGCTGATCGAATTCTCACCCGGCGAACAAGAAGCGCTCGCCGCCCGTCTTGCCGCGCATCTAACCTTCTGGCTGCAATATCGAGACCTCACCGCACCATCGAAGAACGATCGCAAGACCATCAATGACGGCGTCTACACAACGATGATGCAAATCGTGCCTTATGTGACCGGCGACCGGGCGGTCTATGCCAACATGTTGAGGGAGTATTTTACGGCGCAAAAATAAATTATTGATCGCAAATCAAGTGAGCGATGCGACAACCAGGACGACAATTAACGCCAGCCATCCCGCCATAAAAGCAATTGGCGCGGCGACAACGCCAATCACGGACATTAATCCGTATAGTAACAATAAATGCGTAAGCGCCGCCGCCGCCTGCGCGCCAAGCGCCCAACCGGGCCTCCCGCGCGCCAGCACCGCCGAATCAAGGCCGATGCCAACCAGGCGAAACAATTGCGCCGCCGCCATCAACGCAATAATTGGCGCCGCCGGCAAAAACGCCTCGCCGCCAACAATCACCGCCAGATCGCGGCGGAAGATTGCAAACAAAATCACTATAGGCGCCGCAACACCAACCGCCGTCACGACAGAACGCGCAACAACCCGCAACATGGCGCCGCGTCCGGACGTGGTCTCGACCTTCGAGAGCTCAGGAAATATCGCCCAGTTCAACATATTGGCGGGATGCGCAATAAGGTTGGAAAGGTTCGTAGCGATACGCAAAAAACCTGCCGCAACAGGGCCCAACACGGCGCCAACTATCAGCACCGGCAATTCCGTGTGCGACATTTCTATACTGCTCGACAGGTTGGTCTTGACCATGAATGGCAACCAGTCAGGGCTGGCTTTGACTTCCGTCTTGCCAAATACGCTCGGCGTCAAATCTCTTTTATGGAGCGCGCGCAATCCAAAAAACCACAGACTGGCCCCGCTCATCAGCGCGCTTAGTATCCAAAGAAGAATAAACGCATTCACACCCGCGCCCGCAATCCACAAACCAACAGCGCCGACAAACCGGATTAACGGCATAACGATTTGTTGCAGACTTAGAATTTTAAAATCATCAAACAAACGCAACAAGCCGGTCGGCGTCGCGGCGATTAAAAACGGTATCACCAGGCTATAAACATAGACCAGACGCACCACATCGTCAGACCAGCCCATAAATCGCGCTGCATAGGGCGCGCCAACTACGGCGATTAAAAATGCAACCGCAGCGCTGATAATATCCGATGCGGATTGCAAAGCGGATGAGGGATTTTAGCGCCTGGCGATCTTCGCCCTGTTGCATCGGCGCGCCAAAGCGAATGATCGCTTGCCAGGACTGGAAACCGGCGACGCCGGCAACCACCACCGCATAG
This sequence comes from Alphaproteobacteria bacterium, assembly GCA_013151255.1. GTDB lineage: Bacteria > Pseudomonadota > Alphaproteobacteria > Caulobacterales > Parvularculaceae > Hyphococcus. Next base: position 4,057 of record JAADIQ010000092.1, on the reverse strand, counting down.
GCGTGGACGAGAATTAATACGCCCAACTGCTCAGGCCCAAGACTGCGCGCGGCAATTGCCAGATAGGCAAGGCTCAACACGCCGCCGACCGCCTTGGCGCTAACAAGTGTTCTAGCGTTTTTAAAAATCCGGCTTGCGGATTGGCGCGCGGAAAATGCAGCGGGTCGGGTCATGGAAGGACTGGCGCGTGGTTAAGCTTGAACGCACCGCATACAGCACATTTTAGAGATTGCAAACAATTCAGGCCAACTGCTCCAACGCCTGGGCGGCGCGATTGGCTGAACCCGTTACGGAATTTCCAAAAGTATTCCGAAAGGCTGTTTTCTGGCGCTCCATATAAAACTGACGAAGCCAGGTGCGCTGCGCCAGCAGGCCATCAATTTCCGTCGGACTGGAAATCACCTTGCCGAGGTCCCAATGCGCATAATTTGGATCACCCGCCCAATCGACGCCATGCGTGTTGAGGAAGATGCATAGGCCAGGCTGGTATAGAAATTCATAGACCTGACTGGAAACATCGCCGATATAAATATCGGCCGCACGCGTGTAGGTCATGTCGATGCTGGCATTTGAACCGGTATCAATCAGAATATTGGGGCAGTCAAAATAACGCCGTTCGATGCGTCTTCGCCATTTCAGATTTTTGAAATCGCCTGAAACATGAAGCCGTCGTGTGAACAGCATGATATGCGGCGCGACAATTAAGTTGTAATCAGGCCGTTCAACAAAATACTCCAGGACTTGCTCGCCCTGCTCGAACCAGGATGACAGACCCGGATCGAAATGTGGGTTGTATAACACCGTTGGATTGTCGTTATCGAATAAGCGCGAAGAATGCGTTGCGTTGAGGTCGACAATATCGAATTTCGGGTAGCCGACGACGGTGCTGTTGCAGTCACAAATAATGTCGTCGTTCAACATTCGGTCAAGAATTTTTTGCCCGGGAACCAGAATGTGATCAAACTTCTTAAGGCTAGAATTAAAGCCAATAGCCCGGTCGCCGGCGCCATGCTGTGAATAAACGAATTTGACTTTATCAAGACCAAATCGGGTTTTTAACAGCAGACAAGTCGTCTCTGGCGAGACGATGACGTCCATGTTTTTAAGCACATCACGATTGGCGTAGAGCGCGCCAATGCGCCCGAGGGGAGCGGCCCCGCCGGCAACAAATTCCAGACCGGTCGCAGCGACAGGAGTTTTGAGCACCATCAGCTTAATCCGCCGCAAAGCCTCCTGCGATAGCAGGCTTTTCAGTAGAGCCAGGTTTTCCTGCTTACGGACAAATGCATGAATTTCATATTTACGAGATTGCAACGCCAGCGCATTTAGGATGGGCGCACTATGCGGGATGTGATGGGACCGTTCGTGAACGAATAGAAATCCAATTTTCTTGGATGGCGCTACGCGGTCCAACCTAAGCGGCGCAGCATTTGCCGCCGCTTTGACCCGGTAAGGCGTCGCCTGCGCCGTAGTTGGCAATTCAAGAGACAAGGCGTCAATTTGTGTCTTCATCGTAATGCCACTATCGATTTTTGCTGTTAAAACAAGCTGCCAACCAGGCTCCCATCTACAAGGAACATGAGACTGCTCTATTCGACATCATATACGTTCAGGAATTCCTAGAGATAGCTTCCGAGCCATCACTTAGTGTTCAAAATTTTGTGTTCAAGGGATCTTGGGCGACAAAATTAGATGCTAACTTTTAAGCTAAAAGTTATCTGATGACGCCAATAGGATTGCTTATCGCCGCTAAACAAAACCTGCGTCATCAAGAACAGTTGATCGCGCTAGCTGTTGCGCTCACTCAATATCGACCGGACAAGGTCGATATCCGCCAGCTTGTCAACGTCGATCGCCGCTTCGGCAAATGGCAAGGCGATTAACCCGACCCTGACGCCGGTCTTCTGCTCAATCCGCTTCAGGGCGGCGGCTTTTGTAAGCCAGCCCGCGAGATACACGGCGCCGGTGATCAGCCCGATTTCTGCGGCCATTTTTGCAGGCTTCTTGCGATTGTCCTCAAGCCGCCGCCAGAATTCAATCAATGGCGCGGCGGTCCCAACCTTGAACCAAAACAAATTAGCGCCGGAAAACTCAAACCCACGTAACCGGACGAAAGTGCGGTTGGTGTCCGGATAGGCTGCCTGATAAGTTCCCCGCGTCACACAGGCGGCTGCGGCATCGTATTTGTCGCCGTCGATTTGGCTGAGAAACGCCTTGATTATCTCGCTGGTCAGCAGCGCATGATCGCATGTCGTCACTAGGAGGCTGCTTCCCGCAGGCGCGGTTTTCAAGGCTTGATGGATAGTTCTGGACGGCGAGCCCGCCGTCTCAACAAAACGAACTGGCGGTCCATCTTCGGCCCTTCCCAGCAACCGCTCACGCACATCGGCAGGCGCGGCAATCTGCCGCTCGCTGATACCGGGCACGCCGCCAAGCGCGCCGAGCACCCGCTCAATCATCGCCATACCGCCAATATCAAGAAAGGCTTTGTGCCCGCCCGAAACTTCATCAAGCGGATCACCAGCGTCGTTACGCCGCCCTGCCAAAACCAGCGCGCTCATCGGCATCATACTGGGTGACATTGGCCGTCTTCCTCTATCGATATTTACTCTGTTGCGTATCGTTCATAGCGGCGAGATTCAATTGTCACGACGGTATTTTTGTCCGGGTCCAATTCTCTGATCGCCAGCTCCAGCCGCCACCGCCCGCCCTGAAGCTTGGACAGGGAAAACAGATTATAGCGCGCCGGACGATATTTCCCGCGGCCATATGGATGCGACGCCGAGCCGCCGCCGATCACTGGCGCCAGTCCGCTAGGCGTCTCGACCGCGCCAAAAACCGGCGCATGCGTATGTCCGTGCAACACCAGGTCAACGCCGGTCTCGGCAATCATCTTACGCAGATTTTCCCTGTCGCTCAGCGCCTTGCGCGCCGGCTCAACGCCGTCATTGACCGGATGATGCAGCACCAGCACCTGAAATTGCCGGCGCGTGTCCATGAGCATTTGTTTGATGCGCGCAATCTGCTCGTCGCCCAACCGCCCGCTGGCCAATCCCGGCGCAGTGCTGGGCGCGCTGTTGGCGACAATAAACGCTATATCCTCAGCGCCGGCAAAATGCCGCAGGAACGGAAAATCGTCGACCCCGGAAGCCTCGCGCGCTTCGTCCTGCCCGATGCGGGCACCCAACATATAAGGAGACAAAAGCCCCAATGTGCGCCGCCAGTCAGCCCGCACATAGGTGTCGTGATTGCCCGGTGCAAACACCGTCGGGACGCCCTCAAAACGGTCATCCAGCCACCGCCGCGCATCCTCGAACTCCGCCGGCAGCGCAATGTTGACGAGATCGCCCGATATCACCGCCGCATCGCAGCCTTGCGCCGCCATGTCCGCCGCCAGCACGTCACAGGCCTCCTGCTTGTGGAGATCAACCCGCCGGCGGCTCCAGGACAGATAGCCAAGTACCCGTTTGTTCGCCAGAGCGCTGAGCTTCGGCTTTTCCCGGATCGGCAAGTGAATATCCGTCAGATGAGCAAATTTGATATTCACTGAGCCCCTGCTTTTTCAAAGCGTTTCGTTGGCTGTGTTACTAGCATGGCCTCAATATTTTATTATATATGACCATGAACTAGCGCCCGAATGAGAGACCTTATCAAAATGCATACGAACAAACAACAAAATCGGACCGCCGCTATAGCGGTCAGAGTAGGCAGCGTAGAATAATTTTATGACCTCCGTCGGGCTCATCATAAATGATAAGAGCAATCGCAGCGCTGCGGTTATCGACGATCTGTTGCATGTCGCGCATCGGTCCGATTCGGTTCGCGCTGAGGTTCTGGACGGCATTCAAGGGCTGGGCAAAGCGCTCGCCAGCATGAACGCCAGCAAGGTCGATACGCTGATTATCGCCGGCGGCGACGGCACCTTGCAGGCGACCTTTACCGATATGATCAACAATCGACGGTTTGACCTCGCCCCACACTATGTCGCCCTGCCCTGCGGCATGACCAATGTCATCGCCAAAGATTGCGGCCTTAAAGGCGCGCCGGCAAAATCTCT
>JAADIQ010000086.1 GCA_013151255.1 Alphaproteobacteria bacterium | reverse complement strand
TTAAGAAAAAAATGCAGCGTGAGGGCACGTTTCGTGAAATGAAACGGCGGAAATTCTACGAAAAACCGTCCGAAAAGCGCGCCCGCCAGAAAGCGGAGGCGATACGCCGCGCGCGCAAGCTGATGCGCAAGAAAATGCAGCGCGAAGGCCTGCTTTAGGGCCTCAAGACTACTTATTTTTTATATTCCGCCGTCTTCCCCCAACGGCGAACTATCGGCATAATAGAGCGCATAATTTATAAAATGCGGGGTTTTGAATGCGCTGGCTGACATTTCTTCTGATTTTTAGCTTCTTCCTCTCCTCCTGCGAGACCGTTAAAGGCGTGGGCCGCGATATTGAAAGCGCCGGCGAGGCCATCGACAAGGCCGTCGATTGAGCTGGCCCTTCGGCTGCTTCAAGTGGCGGGCCGAGCTTTGCCTGTGGCGAAATCGAAAGAGCCGGATACGCAACCGCGCCGAATCATCAGAAAAATACATGCCAGCGTTAAAAGTGAAAAATCTTGTGATGACGCTAAGGGTTGCGATGTAGACCAAGGCGCTGAATGTTTGAGAAGATGAGTGTTTGTTGAGCGGGGATGACGATGCGTAAATATACCAGGCGGTCGAAACTTTACGGCGCTGCCGGGCTGGTCGTCATCAGCCTGTCTGTTGCCGCCCTCGCCGCGCCAGCATATGCGCAGCAGGATATCGACGAGCCCCAGCTAAGCCCAATGCTGTTCGGGGAAACCGAAAAAGAGCGCCGGGAAAAAATCCGCCAGGAACAAGAAGCCCAAGACGAAGCGCTGCTCATTTCCGATGAGCAGGAACGCGACCATCAGGACCTCGACGAGCCGCGTCTCGACCCCTTGGTTTTCGGCCCGCGCTGGCGTGATGATGAGGATGAGGATCTGACCGGCTCCCTGATTTCGCTCGGCCCCGAAGATAACAATCGCGGCTTTTTCTCCGCCTTTAACTTCCTCACCCCGGAAGAAACCAATCTCAGCTTTGGTCTTGGGCCGGTTTACCGGCCGGATTATTTCGGATCGGACGATTATAAATTTAGACCGGACCCGCAAGTCTATATCAAAGTCAAGAATTTCGTTTTTCTTGATGATGCCGGCGCCGACATTGCGCTATTTGGGTTTTCACGCTTCCGCGCAGGCCCAACCATGCGCATCGTTAGGCGCCGCGACCAGGATGATAATCCCGATCTGTTTGGCCTTGGCGATGTTGGCACGACATTTGAGTTTGGCGGGTTCGCCGCCACCACGTTTCTCGACCGTTTCGCGGTAAAAGCGAAGGTGCGCCATGGGTTAAAAACCGGGCACCGGGGGACCATCGTCGATGGCGTCCTGACGGCGTTGATTTTCCGATCCGATCTTTTCTCACTGTCCACAACCGCACGGGCAAGCTGGGTCGGCAACCGTTATGCAGACGCCTATTTCTCAGTGACGCCGGCGCAGTCTGCGCGGTCCGGCGGGCGTCTGCCTGTCTATGACGCCAATGCCGGTTTCCGCGACATTGGCGTCAGCGTCACCGGCTATGTCAATATTGGCGACCGCTGGTCATTTAACCCTTACGCAACCTATTCCTATGTGTACGGAGAAATCGCCAAGACGCCGATTATCGCACAGTATGGCAATCGTGATCAGTTCACCGTCGGGGTTCACCTGATGCGCCAGTTTAACTTCAATACCAAATAGACCGCCGGCCGCTTCAAGGTTTTCGAAACAACAGCGTCATCCGATCAGACTCGCCAATCGCTATCATCTCAGCCTTTAGCGCGTCTCCTTGCTCGTGCCGAGAATTGGCGGCAGGCGCCAGACGAATTCGTCTTCACTCGGGCGGTCTTTCGCATTGGCGTTAATCTCGCTGGCGGCGACGAATTCAAAACCGGCCGCCTCAAAGGCGGCAATCACCTGGTCTTGTTTCAGATAGCCATTATCGCCTTCGGCCCATGTATCGGAATTTTCAACCGGCGCGCGATGCTGGACGACGCCGATGGCGCCGCCGGATTTCAATAGCTTGTTGATGTCGGCGAAGGCTTGGGTGCGAAACCCGCCCTCATCTTCAAGCCGGTTAAAGTGATGCATGGCGCGCACAACCAGCACCATGTCAGCCGTCCCCGCCAGTTCATCAGGGACGGAGCCGTAAACCATGGCGCCGACTTCGGCGGCATCCTCATAAGGCCAATCGGCTGCCTTGCTGACCCAATCGGCTGCCCAGTCTGGGCGCTTGGCGAGGTATTCTTCATCAGCGAAGCCGCCAAACAGCGTCCACATGGGCACCGAGTAATCGGCGCCAATGACCTTCCCGTCCGGCCCGAGATAGGCCGCGAGAATGCCGGAATACCAGATTTCCCCGGGGAGCGAATCAACCACGGTCATGCCCGGTTCGACGCCAAAAAACTCAAGCGTTTGTTTTGGGTGGCGATATTGGTAGCGCGCTTTGGCCTCGTCCGGTTGTGCGTCGAGCGCCGCTTCGAGGCGGGCATCGATCGTAGCCGCACTGTCTTCATCACTGCGCCCAACCAAAGGCAGGGTTTCACACCCGGCCAGGACAAGCGCAGCGGCGCTCGCCAGCAAAAACTTCGTCATGTTGGTCCCTTCCCGTTTAAGCGAAGGCGCCCCGCCTCCACCCAAATCAAAGCGCCTTGACGACCTGTTCGCACATTTTTTTAGCGTCGCCGAATAACATCATCGTGTTATCGCGGAAGAACAGCTCATTTTGAACGCCGGCATAGCCCGCCGCCATGGAGCGTTTGATGAACAATACCGTGCCGGCATTTTCAACATCGAGGATCGGCATGCCGTAAATCGGCGAGGCTTTGTCGGTTTTCGCCGCCGGATTGGTGACGTCATTAGCGCCAATAACAAAGGCGACGTCGGCGGTGCGAAATTCAGCGTTGATGTCTTCCAGCTCAAAGACTTCGTCGTAAGGCACCTGCGCTTCGGCCAGCAACACGTTCATGTGGCCGGGCATGCGTCCGGCGACCGGGTGGATGGCGTATTTAACTTCCACGCCTTCGGCTTTGAGCTTGTCGCACATTTCTTTCAACGCGTGCTGCGCTTGCGCCACCGCCATGCCGTAGCCGGGCACGATGATGACTTTGCTGGCGTTCTTCATAATGAACGCTGCATCATCCGCGGAGCCGCGTTTGACCGGGCGATCTTCCTCATCTCCAGCACCGGCAACAGCATCCTCACCGCCAAAGCCGCCGAGAATGACCGAAACAAACGACCGGTTCATCGCCTTGCACATGATGTAGGAAAGGATGGCGCCGGAAGAACCGACCAGCGCGCCGGTGATAATCAGCGCCATGTTCTCCAGCGTGAAACCGATGCCGGCCGCGGCCCATCCTGAATAGGAGTTGAGCATTGAGACCACCACCGGCATGTCGGCGCCGCCAATCGGAATGATAATCAAAAATCCGAGAACAAACGCCGCCAGCGTCAGCACCATGAACGTCGCGGTTGATTGCTCGAAGGTCATCAACAGGCCGATGCATAACAGGATTAAAACCCCGAGCCCGAGATTGATCGAGTGGCGCGCCGGCAACATGATAGGCTTGCCGGACATATTGCCGTTGAGTTTGGCGAACGCGATGATGGAGCCGGAAAAGGTAATTGCGCCAATCGCAACGCCGAGCGACATCTCGACGATCGATTGCATGTGGATGTTGTTCTGCTCGCCAATGCCGAACGCCTCCGGCGCCAGGAACGCCGCCCAGGCGATAAACACCGCCGCAAGCCCGACCAGCGAGTGAAACGCCGCCACCAGTTGCGGCATCGCTGTCATCGGGATTTTGCGCGCAATATAAGCGCCCGGAACCGCGCCGGCGGCGACCGCGATGAGGATTAAAAACCAGGTGCCAAAGCCTTTATTTTGAAGCACGAATAGCGTCGTTACGACGGCGATCGCCATGCCGATCATGCCAAAACGATTGCCCTGGCGCGCCGTTTCCGGCGACGACAATCCGCGCAATGCAAGAATGAAAAGAATGCCCGAGACGACGTAGAGCAACGCTGGGAGGTTATCGGCCATAAGCGCCTCTATCGCTCCTTCTTCTTATACATTTCAAGCATGCGCTGGGTCACCAGGAAGCCGCCGACGATATTGACGCTCGCCAGCGCAACACCGCCAAAACCCAAAGCTTTCGACCAGCCGCCAGCGGCCGACCCGGCAAGGTCAGCGCCGAGCGCGATCAGCGCGCCAACAATCACCACCGATGAGATTGCATTGGTGACCGACATTAGCGGCGTATGCAGCGCCGGCGTTACTGACCAGACGACGTAATAGCCGACAAAAATCGTCAGGATGAAAATCGTCAACAAAAACACGAAATCCGAAATCGGGCTCGCCGCCGCCAGCGTCGCCAGCTGGTCGGCAATGTCACGCGCCTGTTCGGCGGCCGTGGTCGCCGCCTCAGCATTGCCGCTGGCGTTGCTCGCCGCAGCTTCAGCTGCTTGCGCCAGCTCTTCGGCGGCCTTTGCCGCCTCTTCAATCTGTTCGCGTTTATCCTGCATCATCGGCTCCTTCGGAGGCAGAGGCGTCATCGACGGCGGCGTCTTTATCAGCCGCAGCCGATGCGGGCGCTGCGTCATCGCTCGTAAACGCCGGGTGAATCACCGCGCCGTCGCGGGTCAGCGCCACGCCCTTGAAGATGTCATCATCCCAATCAACGACGAATTCGCGTTTGTCTTCATCCCAGAATGCGGAAATGAAATTGTAGATATTGCGCGCCAGAAGGCTCGATGCATCCGCCGCCAGCCGGCCCGGCACATTGTTGAAACCAAGAATGGTGACGCCGTCAGTTTCAATCGCATCGCCCGGGCGCGTCAGCGCGACATTGCCGCCCTGTACCGCCGCCAGATCGACAATCACCGAACCGGGCCGCATCGCGCGCACCATCTCCTCGCTGATCAGCTTGGGCGCGGGCCGACCGGGGATCAGCGCCGTCGTGATCACAATGTCCTGCTTCTTGATATGCTCGGCGACAAATTCAGCCTGGCGCTTTTGAAAGTCCTCCGACATTTCCTTGGCGTAGCCGCCCGAGGTCTCGGCATCCTTCATCGCCTCTTCGTCGACAGTAACGAACGTCGCGCCCAGGCTTTCTACTTGTTCTTTGGCGGCAAGGCGCACATCGGTGGCCGAGACCACTGCGCCGAGCCGTCTTGCGGTGGCGATAGCTTGCAGCCCGGCAACGCCGGCGCCCATGACAAAGACTTTCGCCGGCGCAATCGTGCCGGCCGCCGTCATCATCATCGGGAATGCCTTGCCGAAATAGGCCGCCGCATCGATCACCGCCTTGTAGCCGGCAAGGTTGGATTGCGAAGACAGCACATCCATCGACTGGGCGCGGGTAATGCGCGGCATTAGATCGAGCGCAAACGCATCAACACCGAGCCGCGCATAAGCTTCGACGCTGTCGGGTTCGTCAAACGGCGACAGCACCGCCGCCAATCGCGCGCCGCGCCCCAACACCCGCAGTTCCTCGCTCGAGGGGCGTTGCACTTTGATCACCAAATCCGCCGACTGCGCCGTATCCGCCGCGCTCGGCCGGACTTCGGCGCCAGCATCGCGATATTCAGCGTCGGAAAACCGAGCGCCGTCTCCGGCGCCGGATTGAACCGCAACTTCAGCGCCGAGCCCGACAAATTTTTTGACGGTCTCAGGCGAGGCGGCGACGCGCGTCTCATCGGCTCGCGTTTCTTTCAGGACGGCAATTTTCATTAGGCCTCCAGCGTCACGCGCAGCGTCTTCATAGGGCTAGTGGGAAAAGAAAGTTTTCACGACCAGATGAGCGAATACATAGGTGGCGACGCCGGCAAACAACGACACCCAAATCCCGTTGGCCATCACCAGGCTGGTGAAAAATACCGCCAGCGCCATCGCGAAGGGAACGCCGATCTCAGTCGAGGCGGTCATAATCCCGTCATAATCCCGGCGATGTTCTTCTGCATCTTTTGCACGCTGCATAGCTTCATCAGACATACGTCACCCTCTTTGATTTTCATTGTTTTTGACGGATTTCAACGCTTTGGGCAAGCCCGCTAACCGCCGACCCGAACCGGCCAGCAGCTGAACAACGTGCGCAGCGCAGATATGAACGCCATTGGCTGATCCAGCATCAGATGATGGTGAGCCTCGGGCATCATAATAAAGGGCGAACGCCCCCTCGCCTGGTCGCGCAGATGGTTGAGCGAATCACCCTGGGCGAACATTGATTTTTCCCCATAGATAAAGGCCAGCGGACAGCGCGCGGCGCGCAACAGATCGCGTTCAAACTGTATATCGAAATTCTTGCCCTTGTCGGGGTCGAATTTCCATGTCCAGCCCTCGCCGCCGTCCTCCATGGGCGTCCGGCGCAGCCCCTGCCTTGCGATATAGTCGAGCAGGAAAAGATGTTCCGCCGGCTGGTTGGGCAACAGCCGGAACCGCGCCACCGGCTCCTCGATGGTTTTATAGACCCGCATGGTGGTCGCCTTAGCGGTGGTCTTCTCCCGGTTGGCGCGCACTACGGAATAGCCCTCATCCGGGTCCGGAACGCCCAACGGACTGTCGATCACCACCGCGCCGCCGAGCCGGTCGCCTTCGCGCTCCACAGCCGCCAACGTCACCCAGCCGCCAAAACTGTGCCCGACAATGGTCGGGCGGCCGCCTTCGGCCAATCCGGCCTTATCAATCACCGCAAATAGCTCATCGACCAGACAATCGAGCGAATATTGATCGCGCCAGTCCGAATCACCCATACCCGACAGATCCAGCGCCGCCACCCGGCGGTTTTCAGCAAAAAACGGCGCGAAAGGCCGCCACCAGTTGCGATGGGCGCGCCCGCCATGAACGAATAACAGCCCCCGCCCGCCTGGCTTGCCCCAGGCGGAATAGCGGATGTTCGCACCGGAGACTTTAACGCTTCCCTCCTGCGAGGCTGCGCTGATCGCCCGCTCAAACCATTGCGGCGCCGGCGGCTTGGCGCCGGCCAGATGCGCCAGCGGTCGGATCAAATCGTCCTTTTTCCGATTTTTCTCGTTCGATGCCATGTCGTAATGCTTTCCAGGTGACAGGCCGTCTTGATAGCGCAGCCAGCCGTCGCCGCAAATATTCTTTTTTCGCCACATCTTAGGCGCTTAACAAGAGGTTAATTCGTAAGCGAATGGTTACCGCCCGCCAAACGTCCGAGGCGTATCGATATGACACGGATTTAAACCGATCTTTACCCCGATAGCAGATGCTGCCGCCAAGTCAGTTTATTTTCAGGAACCTGTCCGACATGGTGAAAACCGTATTAATCGTTGATGACGACCCCACCCAACGCCGGCTGATGCGCGCCGTCTGTGAAAAAGCCGGCTATCCAGTGTTACAGGCCGATAGCGGCGAGAATGCGCTCGATTTGTTGCATAGCCAACAAGGAAGCGATGTCGGCGTTGTCATGCTCGATCTGCGCATGCCCGGTCTTGGCGGCATGGAGACATTAAAGCGGATGAATTCATTCCGCGAAGAACTGCCGGTGATCGTGCTGACTGCGCAGGGCGGTATTGATACGGTTGTTGAAGCCATGCAATGCGGCGCCACCGACTTTTTCGTAAAACCCGCCTCGCCCGAACGTGTCGTCGTCTCGATTAACAACGCGCTGAATTTAACTACGCTGCAAGGCGAAGTCTCGCGCCTGAAACGCAAACGCGAAGGCTCCTTGCAGTTCGGCGACCTCGTCGGCGAGAGCACTGCGTTGCGCCATGTGATGAAGCTTGGCGAGCGCGCAGCGGCGTCCAATATTCCGATTTTGATCACCGGCGAGTCTGGCACCGGCAAGGAAATGGTGGCCCGCGCTATTCAAGGCTCGTCCGAGCGCGCCGGCCGGCCGTTCATTACCGTCAATTGCGGCGCGATCCCTGAAAATTTGGTCGAAAGCATTCTTTTCGGCCACGAGAAAGGCTCTTTCACTGGCGCCAACGCCAAGCATATCGGCAAATTCCAGGAAGCCCATGGCGGCACGATTTTCCTCGATGAGGTCGGTGAGTTGCCGCAGGACATGCAAGTCAAATTGCTCCGTGTACTGCAAGAAGGCGAGGTTGATCCAATCGGCTCCAAACGGACGACCAAGGTCGATATCAGGGTAATTTCCGCCACCAACCGCGACCTCTCCAAGGCGGTAAAGGATGGAGAATTTCGCGAAGACCTATTTTATCGCCTCAATGTGTTCCCGGTGGAAGTCCCGCCGCTGCGCGATCGGGCGGATGATATTCCAGCACTGATTGAACACTTTATCGGCCGCTATAATGCTGAAGAACGCCGCGATGTCCGCGGCGTACGCCATGAAGTGCTTGAAGTCCTCATCACCCAGCCATGGCCGGGTAATGTGCGCCAGCTCGAAAATACGATTTTTCGCGCCGTTGTGCTCAGTGAAGACGCCTACCTCTCCGCGGAAGACTTTCCTCTTCTCACAGATGAATTCAACACTGCCGGCGTCCTTTCCGGCCCGCCGGTGATTGACGACGGAGAATTGCCGCCCGCTGAACTGGCGCCTGCCGGCGCACAACCATCGTCTGGCGAAAACGACGCCGTCGCCGTGTTCGACCGCGAAGGCCATCTGCGCTCGCTACAGGAAATCGAAAAGGACCTCATCGCCCTGGCGATTGATACCTATGAGGGCAAAATGTCGGAAGTCGCCCGCCGCCTCGGCATGGGCCGCTCAACCCTATACCGCAAACTGCGCGAGCACGATCTGGAAGTCCGCCGCGCAGGGTAAGCGCCGCGGCAAATCAAGCTTCAAAAAAAGTCCGCAACCATTGCGGGCTTTTTGTTTGCCCAATTGCCGCAAGCAGAACGCTTGCGGGCCACCCCCGGCAAACGATAGAACCGCGTTTATGTCGTCAGTCGAACGAATCAATGAAACGCCTCTGGCGGATATCAATGTCGCCGACCCTAAGCTTTGGGATTGCCACAAATATTGGCCGATTTTCGAGCGCATGCGCCGCGAGGATCCGGTGCATTATTGCGCCGACAGCACATACGGCCCCTATTGGTCGGTGACCTCCCATGAAGACATTCTCGCGGTTGAAACCAATCACGAGGTTTTTTCTTCAGACAGCCGGCTTGGCGGCGTTGTCATCCATGACGATCTCGCCTTCGAGCTGAGTGGTTATGCGCTTGAAGGGTTCATCGCCATGGACCCGCCGCGCCATTCCGCGCAACGCGGCGCCGTCTCCGGGATTGTCTCCCGCCCCAACCTTGCGCATTTGGAAACCATCATCAGTGAACGCACCCGCAACCTTTTAGATAGCCTGCCGGTCGGCGAGGTGTTTGACTGGGTGCCAACGGTTTCGATTGAATTGACAACGCAAATGCTGGCGACGTTGTTTGATTTCCCGTTTGACGACCGCGCAAAGCTCACCCGCTGGTCGGATGTTGCAACCATGGAACCCGGCCTTGGCGTCGTCGCAACCGATGGCGAACGCGTAAAAGAAATGAAATCCTGCCTGTTTCATTTCACCAAGCTGTGGCGCGCACGAAAAGACAATAAAGACGGCTTCGATCTCATCTCAATGTTGGCGCAAAACCCGGCAACCGCGAATATGAACCCGATGAATTTTCTTGGCAATATTCTGGTACTGATCATCGGCGGCAATGACACGACGCGCAACTCGATGTCCGGCGCGATTGCCGCGTTCAATCAATTTCCGCAAGAGTTACAAAAGCTGCGCGCCAATCCATCGCTGATGGATAACGCCATTTCTGAAATCATCCGCTGGCAGACGCCGATTGCACATATGCGCCGCACCGCGCTGGCCGATGCCGAGCTTGGCGGTAAGCAAATCAAAAAAGGCGACAAGGTGGTGATGTGGTATGCATCCGGCAATCGCGATGAAAAAGTTTTCAACGATGCGGAGACATTTGATATTGAGCGCGACAATGCGCGACGGAACCTGTCCTTCGGTTTCGGCATTCATCGCTGCATGGGCCGGCGCCTGGCGGAGCTGCAATTGCGGATATTGCTTGAGGAAATCATGAAACGCTGGACGCGAATCGAAATCGCCGCCGCGCCGACAGCGATTAAATCGAACTTCGTGCACGGATACGCCAGCATGCCGGTGCGGATTATCCCTTAGCGCCAAACGTGCTAACCTGCCGGCCGCAACGCAACGATCTGAATTTGCCCGGGGAATAGCCAAATGGCGATATCAAAACGCACCTTCCTGAAAACCGCCGGTGTTGGCGGCGCCGTGCTTGCCGGCGCCTCGGCATTCACGGGCAATGCGACGGCGAAGACATTATCCAGCATTGCCAAAGATGCGCAGCCGATTTCTGTCGACGAACGCAAGCAACGCATCGCCAAAGCCCAACAGTTGATGCGCGAGGCCGGTATCGGCGCACTGTTGCTTGAGGCGGGATCAGCGCTGGTTTATTTCACCGGCGTCAGATGGTGGCGGTCGGAGCGCTTCACCGGCGCGATCATTCCAGCGACTGGCGAAATAGCTGTTGTAACACCTTACTTTGAAGAACCTTCTATCCGTGAAACCATGGCCCTAGGCGATGATATTCGCACCTGGCATGAAAACGAAAACCCGTTCGCCCTTATCGCCGGCATTTTAAAAGATCGCGGCGCGGCGAGTGGAAAACTCGCGATTGAAGAAACCGTGCGGCATTTCATTGTCGACGGCGTGCAAAATGCAGCGCGCGGTGTTGATATCGTTTCCGGCAGGGATATCACGCGGGGCTGCCGGATGTATAAATCCGCCGCCGAAATCGCATTGATGCAAACCGCTAGCGACATCACGATGACCGCCTACAAACATATCCACCCGAAAATCGAAGCTGGCATGAGCGCTAGCGAGCTTTCCGAGATGATGAGCGCGGCGACCCGCGAGCTTGGCGGCGCGGTGGAATTTTCAATGGCGCTGCTTGGCGAAGCCAGCGCCTATCCGCATGGCACGCGCCAACCGCAGGAAGTTGTCGAAGGCTCGGTCATCTTAATGGACTGTGGCTGTGGGGTTTATGACTACAAGTCGGATATTTCGCGCAGTTGGGTGTTTGGCGAACCAAGCAAAAAGCAAAGCGCGGTGTGGAACACGGTCAAACGCGGTCAGGAACTCGCTTTAGAGACCGCGCAAATCGGCGTTGCGGCCGGCGAAGTTGATGATGTGGTGCGGAGATTTTATGAAAGCAAAGGCTACGGCCCGCGCTATAAAACGCCGGGACTGTCGCATCGCCTCGGTCACGGCATCGGCATGGACGGACACGAGCCGGTGAATTTTGTCGAGGGCGAGACAACCAAACTGGCGCCGGGCATGTGTTTTTCAAACGAGCCGGGAATTTATATCTTCGGCGAATTTGGCATCCGCCTCGAAGATTGCCTTCATATGACAGAAGACGGCCCGCAACTTTTCAGCGCGTTGTCGCCGTCTATCGACAAACCGTTCGGCTAAGAGGGAAGAACAATGCCGCAAATTACCAGAAGACGGATACTGCTCACCGGCGCCGGCGCTGTTGTTATTCTCGGCGGCGGCTGGGCGATGACGCGCGACCCAAAGCAAGCGCGCGCGCCATGGCGCCATGCCAGCGAAGGCTTTGGCGATCCGCGGCTGGATGTTTTGGCTTACGCTATTCTCGCGCCGAACCCGCACAATATGCAGCCCTGGCGGGTTCGTCTTGATGGCGAGGATAGTTTCACGGTGTTTTGCGATCTCAATCGCACGCTGCCGCAAACCGATCCGCCGAACCGACAGATTACCATTGGGTTTGGCTGTTTTTTGGAACTTGCCCGGCAAGCGGCGGCGGAAAAAGGCTATCGCGCCGAAATTGAATATTTTCCCGAGGGCGAACCCTCCCCGCTGCTGGACGAGCGCCCGGTCGCACATGTGAAACTTGTTGAGGGCGCGCCAACGCGCGATGCGCTGTTTTCAGAAGTATTGTCGCGGCGCACCAACCGGCTTGCGTTTGATACGGCGCAGACGCCATCAAGCGATGATTTGACGGCGATCACTGGCGCTGCTTCGCCTGCGATGTCTGCAAGCACATCGTCGGACAGCAAACTGGTGGAGAATTTACGCGCGCTTACCGTGAACGCATGGCGGGTTGAGTGGGAAACGCCGCGCACCCGCCGCGAAAGCATCGAGGTGATGCGCATTGGCAAAAGCGAAAACAACGAAAACCCTTATGGGTTGGCGCTTGCCGGCGCGCCCATTGATGCGTTGAAAGCTTTCGGCGTGCTTACGCCTGAGAAAATGGATGAGGCCGGGACGACCGCCTATCAGCAGAGCCTGTCATTTTACGAAAAGGCCTGCGAGACGGCGACGGCCTATGCATGGATTAAAACCGCCGCTAATACGCGCCGCGACCAACTTGATACCGGGCGTTCGTGGGTGCGCATGCAGCTCGCCGCGACAGCGCGCAACATCGCGTTTCACCCGCTGAGCCAGGCATTGCAGGAATTTCCGGAAATGCGCGAACACTATGAGCGCGTTCATCAATTGCTTGGCGCGGAGAATGGCGAAACCGTGCAAATGTTGGTTAGGCTGGGATATGCAGGCGCAGTCCCGCCGGCGCCGCGCGAACCGGTGGCCTCAAAACTGATTGAGGGTTAGAACTCTTCGCAATCATACACAATCGCTATCTCCTACCACCGCTCATCCCGACGAAAGTCGGGATCCAATACTCATTAAACTGGATCCCGGCTTCCGTCGGGATGAGCGGAGCTATATGCATCGCGGCTGGTTGGGTTCTATTGCGAACAGCCTAATTCTTATCCACCGGCATGCATTCGGAAAAGATCGGATTGCCGACAACCTGTTGGCTCATCCAGCCTTTTCCGGCGGCTTTGCATTCTTTCATCGAGGGATAAAGTCCGATGAGTTCCGGTTCGCTGGTCGGACCGGGCGTTAAATAGCCATAAGCGGCGAATTCTTCCGAACCGTCACTGTAGGTTGTCGCGCAAGCCGATGCAGCAATTAGCAACGCCAAAAATGTTGCGCTGCGAAAAAACAGTGTCGTCGGTTTGGTATTAGTCTTTGCGAACCAAATCATAGCGCCCTCGCTTTTGTATAGTCTTCTGCCGTTGGGCATTGGCTCAATTAAAACCAATCGCGGCGCCGAAATAAAGGCGGCGGCGGCTTTGTCCGATAAGGTATTGATACGCAAACGAAACATTCGCGTTAAAACGGACCAAAAACCAATCCCCCAAAACGAATAAAGCCCCGGCATTACGCCGGGGCTTTGGTTGCGCCGGGGCTTTGGTTGAATTCGTATTTTGAACTCATTTAGTGCCGAACAAAAGTCCGGAAGTCTTGTGGCGGAGCATCTCCCCCGCAGAATATCGGCCTCAAACTTAGTTCGGCGCCGATACCCAGCCCCTCATTTGCGTATTTGATGCTTCAAAACATCCTACGCGAGGCGCACAAACGAAAATTATCGTCTATCAGGCCGTCACGGCCTGATAAAACGGTCTATTTGCGTTTGCTTTTTGCTTTTTTACGCTTGGTCGTCTTGCGTTTAGCAGTCTTACGCTTAGTCGCCTTGCGTTTTGTGGCTTTTTTCTTCGTAGCCTTACGCTTAGTCGTTTTGCGCTTGGCCTTTTTCTTAGTGGCTTTGCGTTTTGTCGTCTTACGCTTGGCCTTTTTCTTTGTCGCCTTACGCTTGGTCGCTTTGCGCTTTGTGGCTTTTTTCTTCGTAGCCTTGCGCTTCGTGGCCTTGCGTTTGGTCGTTTTCTTAGCGGTTTTCCGTTTGGTTTTCCGCTTCACAGCCTTCTTCTTGGCTGTTTTACGCTTAGTCGTTTTACGTTTCGCGGTTTTTCTTTTCGCCGCTTTTTTTCGAGTCGTTTTTCTTTTGACCGCCATTGGTCTACCTCCGAGTCGTGATTCGAATTTAGAACTGTAGGGTAATTTACTAAAAAAGTATTGTATATGCGCAACGTAAAACGCGCGCATGTGCTTTTTTTTGCATTTTTTGATTCGTTTTTGTGTTTTTAGAACGCAAAAACGTTTTTAGAACGGAATGTCGTCGTCCATTTCGTAACTTTGTCCGCCTGAAGAACTGCTTTGTTCGGACATTCCGCCTGCTGCACGATCATTGCCGCCACCGCCGCCGCCGCTGCTTCTTCCATCAAGCATCACCATCGACGAATTGAAGTTTCGCAGCACAACTTCGGTCGAATAACGGTCATTGCCGTTTTTATCTTGCCATTTTCGTGTTTCGAGCTGGCCTTCGATGTAAATTTTCGACCCTTTGCGCAAATATTGTTCTGCAATGCGCGTCAAACCCTCCGAAAAGATCGCAACAGAGTGCCATTCCGTTTTTTCACGGCGTTCGCCGGTGTTTTTGTCTTTCCAATTCTCAGAAGTCGCAATGCGCAGGTTACAAACCGATCCGCCGTTCTGAAATTTACGAACTTCCGGGTCGGCGCCTAAATTTCCGATCAAAATAACTTTGTTGACACTGCCTGCCATGAAACATCTCCTGAATTACCACGTTAGTGAGCTAATCGCTTGGATTCGCGCCTAGCTCAATGATTCGTTATCCCCATTGGAAAACGGCGCGCGCGCCAAATGTTCACACCTTGTTCTTCGTGTCAACGCAGATATAAAGAGTTTCAAAGGCAATCGCGCGCTGTTGCGCATAAGCCCCGCGCCGCGCGCATAAGAAAGAGACCTGAGACGCCATGAGTTTGAAATCGATCCGTATCGCTGGCGCCCGCGAGCATAATTTGAAAAATATCACACTCGATATTCCTCGCGACAAGCTTGTGGTGATGACCGGCCTGTCCGGTTCGGGCAAATCCTCGCTCGCCTTTGATACGATCTATGCCGAAGGCCAGCGCCGATATGTTGAATCTTTGTCGGCTTATGCGCGTCAGTTCCTGGAATTGATGCAAAAACCCGATCTCGACCAGATCGAAGGGCTTTCACCGGCGATTTCCATCGAACAGAAGACAACATCGCGCAATCCGCGCTCCACCGTCGGCACGGTTACGGAGATTTACGACTATATGCGTCTGTTATGGGCGCGCGTCGGCATTCCATATTCTCCTGCGACCGGATTACCGATCACATCGCAAACCATCACCGAAATGGTTGACCGGCTGATGAAAGAAGAAACCGGCGCACGGTTTTATCTTCTGGCGCCAATTGTGCGGGCGCGAAAAGGCGAATATCGCAAGGAATTCGCCGAGTTACAGAAAAAAGGCTTCGGGCGCGTCAAAGTCGATGGCGCGTTCTACGAAATTGCCGACGTTCCGGCGCTCAACAAGAAGATCAAACACGATATCGCGGTGGTGGTGGACCGCATCGTCATCAAAAAAGGCATCGAGCAACGCCTGGCGGACTCGTTTGAAACCGCGCTTGAGCTCGCCGACGGCATCGCGATTGCCGAAAGCGCCGATAAGAAAGACGCCAAAGGCGCGGCGAAGCACATTATCTTCTCCGCAAAGTTCGCCTGCCCGATTTCCGGCTTCACCATCGACGAAATCGAGCCGCGGCTGTTCTCATTCAACGCGCCGGCCGGCGCCTGCCCGACTTGCGACGGTCTCGGCACGCAAATGGTGTTTGACGAGGATCTGGTGGTTCCCGACCATGCGCTCAGCCTGAAGAAGGGCGCGATCGCGCCGTGGTCGAAAGGCACCTCGCCTTATTATGCGCAAACGCTTGAAGCGTTGGCGCGCAAATATAAGTTCAAAATGACCGCGCCCTGGGACGAGCTTGATGAGGACGCGCAAGATGTCGTGCTCTATGGCACCGGCGAAGAAGACGTCAAATTCATCTATGCCGATGGCGCGCGCCGGTATGAGGTAGTCAAACCGTTCGAAGGCGTCATCCCTAACCTTGAACGGCGCTGGCGCGAGACCGATTCCAGTTGGGTGCGCGAGGAGATGAGTAGGTTTCAGGCGATCACCCATTGCGAGACTTGCGACGGTCAGCGGCTAAAGCCGCAGGCGCTGGCGGTGAAGCTCGGCGGGCTGAATATTTCCGACGCGACGGCATTTTCGATTAAGGCGGCGGGGCAATGGTTCGGCGGGCTGGAGAAAAAGCTCACCAAGAAGCAAATGCAGATCGCCGCGAGTATTTTGAAGGAAATTCGCGAGCGGGTGCAGTTCCTCAACAATGTCGGGCTCGACTATCTCACCCTGTCGCGGGCATCGGGCACGTTGTCCGGCGGCGAAAGCCAGCGCATCCGCCTCGCCTCGCAAATCGGTTCCGGCCTTACCGGCGTCTTATATGTGCTCGATGAGCCGTCCATCGGCCTGCATCAGCGCGACAATGAACGCCTGCTCGAGACGCTGAAGCGGCTGCGCGATCTCGGCAATTCGGTAATCGTCGTTGAACATGACGAGGAGGCGATCCGCGCCGCCGATCATATTGTCGATATCGGGCCCGGCGCCGGTATTCATGGCGGCGAGATTGTCGCGCAAGGAACCGTGCGCAACATCACCGCGTCCAAACGCTCGCTAACCGGCGATTACCTGGCCGGCAGGCGTGAAGTCCCCATCCCGTCCGAGCGCCGCCCGTTCATCAAGAAGAAAATCGTCAAAATCACCGGCGCGACGGAGAATAATCTGCAAAACGTCACCGCGGAAATCCCTGTCGGCCTTCTCACCTGCGTCACCGGGGTTTCCGGCGGCGGTAAATCGACCCTGATTATCGAGACATTATATAAGGCCGCCGCGCGCCGGCTTTATAATTCCAAGGCCGCGCCGGCTGCGCACAAGAAAATCACCGGGCTGGAACATTTCGACAAAGTCATCGACATCGACCAGTCGCCAATCGGGCGCACGCCGCGCTCCAACCCCGCGACCTATACCGGCGCCTTCACGCCGATCCGCGACTGGTTTTCGGGCCTGCCGGAATCAAAAGTGCGCGGCTACAAGCCGGGGCGGTTTTCGTTCAACGTCAAGGGCGGGCGCTGCGAGGCGTGTCAGGGCGACGGCGTCATCAAAATCGAGATGCACTTCCTGCCCGATGTCTATGTCACCTGCGACATCTGCAAGGGCGCGCGCTATAATCGCGAGACCCTGGAGGTGAAGTTCAAGGGCAAGTCGATCGCCGACGTGCTCGACATGACAGTGGAAGAGGGCGCCAAATTTTTCAAAGCCGTGCCGTCGATCCGCGACAAAATGGAAACGCTCAACCGTGTCGGGCTAGGCTACATTCATATCGGCCAGCAGGCGACAACGCTGTCCGGTGGCGAGGCGCAGCGCGTCAAACTCTCCAAGGAACTGTCCAAACGCGCCACAGGCCGCACCCTATACATCCTCGACGAGCCAACCACCGGGCTCCATTTTGAGGATGTCCGCAAGCTGATGGAAGTCATCCAGGAACTTGCAGGCAACGGCAACACCGTCGTCATCATCGAACACAATCTCGACGTCATCAAACAAGCCGACTGGATATTAGACCTAGGCCCCGAAGGCGGCGACGGCGGCGGCGAGATTGTAGCGGCGGGAACGCCGGAGGATGTGGCGCAGGTGAAGCGGAGTTATACGGGGCGGTATTTGAAGGAGATGTTGGGGGGTGGGGCGAAGGCGAGTGCGAAACCCGCCGCTAAGAAGGCGGTGGGGAAGAAGAAGGCTGTAAAGCGGAAGCGACGGGCGGCTTAGGCAGCATCGTCTAAGTCGCGATTTGCGCCTTCAAATCATCAAATAGGCGGCGATACACAAAGCTGGCGAGTGCGACGAAGAACGGTATAGGCGCGTACCCGACAAGCAGAACTAGAAATGTGAAAGGGGCCCAAATCGTCCTTTCACCAATGGTGGCAGCGTTTTCGCCAACTGTCTCGGGCATTATCGAAACTATCAGAAGGATTGGAACGCCCGTACAGACAAGAAACAGTAAGACTCGCTTTGCGATCTGCCAAACTGGCTCCTTGCTGAGTTCCCAGCCCGATGACAGCTGAAATGAGTTTAATGATGAAACGGCAATGTGCGGATAAACAGTTATTAGTCGGGAGATAAGCCAAACACCACAAACCAAGAATACCGGCACCAACACGATCATTAATATCACAACTAAAGCGCCGCTACCGATCAAGACGCCTATCAATAGGCCGGGCCCCACCCCGCCTAATATAACTGCTCCCAATGCTAATCCCTCGACAATCATGACGCCAACAAAATATAATATGCGTAAATCAATCGCCGGCGGGAAATTTAGTTCCCCTAGTATGATCCAACGATGGATGGCGATCGCAAACACAGCATAAAAAATTGTGCCCGTAAGACTTTGCAAAATTTCCGATATTGCTGCCACCGGAAGCAACCACCAGACAGACGCCTCGACCGCAGCAAGTATCACAGCCATTTTCAAGAGACTGCGAAAATTCTCAAACACAAAAAAGGCGGCTTCCTTACCGACGCCTTCTAATACATCGTCAGAATACATTGGAGCCCCTTTTGTTTGTCCCCAGCATAGTTATCAGCTTAACTGCAGGTCGTCATCCCGGATGCGACGCAGCATGAAATGCTGCTTCGCTGGTCCGGGATCGCTCGCAGGTTGGAACACGCTGTTAGCGATCCCGTGCTAGCAGCGCGTCACTACGTGCCGCGCGGCACACGGGATGACGGTGGTGGATGGGTTGGATCTATAAGCATACGGCTATCGCCGTGTAGGGCGGGCATTTGCCCGCCAGCACATAGCCAGGTCATAGTCACCTGACACGATAAACCTCGGATTTAAGCTTGGCCCTGCCCCCTCCGTCCCTTCGGGACACTTCCCCCGTGAACGGGGGAGGAATTAGGCTGCGCTTGCTGTTGCCCTTCTTCCCCCGGCCCACGCTCAACGATTGTTTCTGAACACCGCATTATCGGCGCCCCAGTGTCGGTTGCGAATCTTGCGGCGCAGATAGCTATGTTTCGCCGCGTCTTCCGCCAGCGACCATGCCTTTTCAATCCCGAAAACCACGACGCGGTCATCAGAACCGGCAAGCCCAGAGGTATCACTATAGCGTACAAACATATCGAACCCGTGGAGGGTTTTGAAAATACCGACGCTATAATCCACATAGTCATCGTTAAACTGGCTGCGCTCGAACGCGCTGACGCCAAAGTCGGCGCGCACATCAAAGCCGTGAGCAATTGGCGCCCGCACTCTGGCGTTAGCGTATGCAGCGCCGCCCGTTTCGCCAAAAACGTTTGGCGCGTAAAAGGCGCGCGCCCTCACCTGCAGCTTGCCAAACTCTCGCGTTGCCCCGGCAAAGCCTTCATAAAATCCTTTGCGGCCCGAATGGTCGATAACGCCGTCTGCGTCCAGGTCGAAGTCAAACGGGCTGGATGCCGGAAACGCATAATAGCGCGCACCAATATTGAAATCGAACGCGCCGACGCTTGGCGCATACCCCCCATAGCCGAGCACAAAGGGCCGTATCTCGCCGGCGATGGACGATGGCGTCGTTACCATGCCGCCATAAATATCGCCGCGCTCAATTTCTATAAATCCGTAGACAGATGGGTTCAGCTTTATGCTTTTAACGCCGCGAAAGACGCTAACGGTCACAACGCCCAGCCCGGCCATGATGGCGAATTCATCGCCCATCAGCGCATCGATCCAGTCTTCGGCCCTCACCGGAGTCTGCACCATCAAGATCCATGCGAGTTATGCCCCGCACGAACGTACGCCTCTTGTTGATACGCCCACACCACCAGCCCCCCAGCCGCAGACATGCTTGCACGCCAGAAGCCGCGCAACAAGCCGTCAGGATGGCTAATCACCACACGAAGGAACGCCTCGGAGGTTTTTTGCATTGCACCAAATAAATTGCAGCCCAAGCAAACACAATCCCGCCATCGGCGAGCTTTGCGTCAAAACATGCGGATTAAGACGCAAGGTGACGTCACCTACAAAACCGCTATATATGCATCACCCTTCCATACGCATCGAGCACGCTTTCATGCATCATCTCGCTTAGCGTCGGGTGCGGAAAGATGGTGTGCATCAGGTCTTCTTCGACCGCCTCCATTTGCCTGGCGATGGCGAAGCCCTGGATTAGCTCGGTGACTTCCGCGCCGATCATATGGGCGCCGAGTAGCTCCCCGGTGGTGGCGTCAAACACAGTTTTAACCAGGCCTTCCGGCTCGCCCAGCGCAATCGCCTTGCCATTGGCGTTAAACGGGAAGCGCCCAACTTTGACCTTGCGGCCCGCCGCTTTCGCCGCTGCTTCGGTCATACCGATGGACGCGACTTGCGGGTTGCAATAGGTGCAGCCCGGGATTTTTGTCACGTCGAGCGGATGGACGCCCGCTTGCCCGGCAATCTTCTCTACACAGATGACCGCCTCGTGCGAGGCCTTATGCGCCAGCCATGGCGCGCCGACAACATCGCCAATCGCATAGAGGCCTTTAACGCCGGTCTCCAGCCACTGATTAACGCTGACATGGCCGCGATCGATTTTCGCGCCGACCGCCTCAAGACCCAAATTCTCGGTATTGCCGACAATCCCGACCGCAAGGACGACGCGCTCGGCCTCGATTATTCTAGTCTTGCCGTCTTTCAGCTTTACCGTCGCTTTGGCCAGCTTGCCTTTCTTATCGAGGCTTTGCACCTGCGCCCCAGTGAGGATGTCCATACCCTGCTTTTTAAATTGCTTTTCAGCGTGTTTGGAAATCTCTTCATCTTCCACCGGCAACACGCGGTCAAGCATTTCAACCACCGTCACCTTCGCGCCAAGCGCGTTATAAAAACTCGCGAATTCAATGCCGATGGCGCCCGAGCCGATCACCAATAGCGACTTCGGCATAATATCGGGGACCATCGCTTCCTTGGCGGTCCACACAAGCTTACCGTCCGGCTCCAGCCCGGCTTGCGGAATGGTGCGCGCGCGCGCGCCCGTTGCGAGGATGACGTGCTTGGCTTTGACGGTGTCTTCGCCGGATTTGGTTTTGACCCGGACCAATGGCGCCGCGCCGCCCTTCTCCAACCGCGCGGTTCCCTCGAACACCTGAACTTTGTGCTTCTTCATCAGATAGCCAATGCCGCCGGAAAGTTTGCTCGCAACCTTGCGCGAGCGCTTGACGACTGCGTCGATGTCGAAGCCGATATTGTCCGCCGTCAGCCCGAAGTCGGATGCGTGCTTCATATTGGAATAGACTTCCGCGGTGCGCAGCAGCGCCTTGGTCGGGATGCAGCCCCAGTTGAGACAAACGCCGCCCAGCGCATCACGCTCGATGATGGCGGTCTTCATCCCCAGCTGCGCCGCCCGGATCGCCGCGACATAGCCGCCCGGCCCCGAGCCGATAATCACAAGATCGCAAGAATGCTCCGCCATGAAGGTCTCCAAGATGGTTATAAAAACTGCGCTAAAGGACTGGCGCAACTAACTTTCGGCGCGACTATAACGGCGCTCTCTGAGAATAAAACATGGACGGGAAGAAATAATGTGGGGATTGGAAATAGCGGACAGAAAGGACTAACCTGACGCAATAAACGGGGAGAATTCACATGACATTTATAACCAGGCTTATTCGCAGCGCGGCCATGCTGGTCGCTGCCACCACCATCATCACCGCGCCGCCGGCGGCTGCGCAAATTGGCGGGATTGTAAACCAGGCGAAGAAGCGCGCTGAACGAGAGGCGCGCGACGCTGCGGAGACCGCAGTCGCCAAGGCGATTTTCCCGCTTGAACAGGACAGCGCCGATTTGCGCCGGATGTCATTTTTCATGGATCGTTACACGCCGCTCAGTTATGGCGACAACAGCGCATTGGAGCGCACGTCTACGGGCGGTTACAAATTGCAACCCGGCTCGTACAAATTTCATCAACAAAGCTATTGCCTGAAAGCCGGCACGTACGGCAAGCCGGGCGGCAACGGATATATGACCGGAAAGCTTTCCGGAAAGCTCGGACCTTATCTGCGCACCATCCTCGCGAACTCCTATCAACACAGTGATATTCCGCGCAATGATATTCAGTGGTTGATCTGGGGCATTATCTCCGGCGTCAATACCACCGACATGAAACCGAACGTGCAACACGCGGCGGCTGAATTGTTGTCTCCCTCGCAGATTGCGGCGCTGAACGGGCTGGATGCGTTCGTGCCGGCACAGCTTTCAAGCCGTGCGATGCGGAAGATGCCGCGCGCAGTGCGCAAGAGTTACGAGGCCCATCAACGCATGCGACGCGCCGCTGCAAGGCCCGATGTCAGTTTTGAAGATCTTGAGCGCATCGCCGTGCTTGACGGCGTGGCGCCGTCTACAGACAATGATGTGCCCAAGAACAGATGGTCATGGCATCCCGACGGCTATTTCATTCGCTTTGATTCCACCGGATATAGCCGCTCGATTACCGAAATAGTCGTTCCCGAGCAGGCGACGGTCATCCGCGATGCGATCGGGCGCATTACCGAAATGCGCTTTGCCAATGGCGATTATTCAATTGTGACCTACGCCAGCGACGAACCGATCACGAGTCGTAAATTTCGCAAGATGGCGGCGTTCCCCATCGCGCGCGTCGAAATTCATTCGCGCAACCTGGCGACGGGCGAGATGCGCGTCGCTGCGGTCGATGATAAAGGCCATATTTTCCTGAGCGAGCGCTCTCTGCGTCATGCAGCGATCACACCGCGTTTCAGAACGGCCTCGATGGTTCCTGCGATCCCTGCTATGAGCTTATGGCAGAGCCCAATCCGGGTGATTGATCTGGAAGCCATTCAGGAAGCAAGGGAAAATGCCGAATATATTCAGGAACGTATTGATCGCGCGACGCGCCCGCCGGGCCCGGAGGACATCGATGATTTCCTGGATATGGGCCACTATTCCGACGGCATTGAGGCGGCATTCGGCGGACCCGCTGCCGGATTTGAATGGTTGATCGACCATTATGAACGCCAGAACCGAGCGCTCGCTTATGCCACGGTTCTCATCGAAGGGCTTGGCGAAGATGCACCCGACGAACCTTCATCAGGAATACCTCCCATGTGGGACCCCTCAGCCGAAGCCGCCTTACCCACCAGTGAAAGCTATGCGCAAATGCTGGGCCTGTCCGGGTCGACCTATTAGGGGCGACCCCCGCTCGAGCCCACAACTCCAATTGCAGCTCACATCTGTATTAAACCTTTGCATGTCACGCGTTTGCGCGACATGCTTTGGCTGTTGAACACAAGGAAAATCACCATGACCATCAAAGCCCTGCGCACCCCCGATGAGCGATTTGAGAACCTCTCCGGTTGGGATTATGCGCCGCATTATGTTGACGACCTTCCCGGCTATGAAGGCTTGCGCATGCACTATGTCGATGAGGCGCCGAGCAGCGGGGACGCGAAAGACGGCGTGACTTTCCTTTGCATCCACGGCGAGCCGTCATGGGCGTATCTGTTTCGCAAGATGGCGCCCGTTTTCACCAATGCGGGCCATCGCTTTGTCGCGGTCGATATGTTCGGCTTCGGGCGCTCGGACAAGCCGGTCGATGATGATGTCTATACCTATCATTTTCACCGTGGCGCCCTGCTCGCCTTTGTCGAGCGGCTGGCGCTTCAAAATGTCTGTCTCGTCTGTCAGGACTGGGGCGGGTTGCTGGGGCTTACCCTGCCGATGGAAGCGCCGCAGCGCTATACGCGGCTAATCGTGATGAACACCGGCCTGCCGGCTGGAGAAACTGCCGGCCAGGGCTTTGCCGCCTGGCGTGCGTTCAACCGCGCCAATCCCGACCTTAAAGTCGGCAAGCTGATGAAGCAGGCGACGCCCATCCTCACCGAGGAAGAAATCGCCGCTTATGACGCGCCGTTTCCGGACCAGTCCTACAAAGGCGGCGTCCGGCGCTTTCCCGAACTCGTGATGCTCAAAGGCGGCGAAGGCGAAGAACTGACGCCCTCGGCCAGCGAAGGCGTTGAAACCTCGCTGAAGGCGCGCAAATTCTGGTCCGAAGACTGGGCCGGCGATAGCTTCATGGCAATCGGTATGCAGGATCCGGTGCTTGGCCCCCCGGCGATGAAAATCCTGCAACAAATAATCAAGAACTGTCCCGAACCCATGGAAGTCGCAGACGCCGGCCACTTCGTACAGGAATGGGGCGAGCCCATCGCCAAGGCGGCGCTGGAGAGGTTTGGGATTGGGTAGGCGCGAAACAGTTGAGCACCAAACGCAACTCACCTGACTTGCCATGGTATTTTCGCCCTTGGCCAGTGATTGGCATAACTATTGGCGGCCCAATTATCGTTATCATTCTTGCAAGTGGAGGCTCTATCATTAGCCTCGTCGCCAGCGCCATATGGATTCCATTTGCTCTCTTTCCGCTGTCTTGGTCCTACTTATTGTACAGTTACCTGTCGCCATGTGCCAAGGAAACCTCACGGCATCGTTCAGGGCGGAACAAGATATTATTTATCCTGTTGATCACGTCTCTCGCTATCGCCGGCTTACTGACAGCTTTTGGATTGAACACATCCGAACCAAATGAACCCGCAGATCTAATTCTATTCCCAATATTTTTCGCCTTTTTTACGCTTAATTGGCGCGCCAGCGACTTACTCGTAGAGCTCGAAGGGCGTGAAATATATAAGGCGCCCGACCCAGTCTTCAGAAGTTTTCTCGCCATATTCTACCTTCCATTTTTTATAGGTTGGTTTTCAAACAGGCTTCGTCGATTAAAGCGCGCCGGAAAGATTTAATGTCAGCTGACCATTCCCTACAGGAATGGGGCGAGCTTATCGCCAAGGCGGCGCTGGAGAGGTTTGGGCTTTGAGCGCGGCGGCTTAACGTCAATAGAGACGGTCGCGCTCGTCCGCGAGGACGATTTGGTGCATATCTTCTTCGCTAAGGTCTAATTTTCCAGCATCAACCATTGTCTCCGCCAGCCGGGGCAATCCTTCAAGGCTTGGCCAGTGTTCTGGCTGCCAAAGCTTCGACCTCAGCATGCATTTTGAACAGTGAAAGAACGCCTCCTCGACATTCACAACAATTGCAAGCTCCGGGCTGCGCCCTTTCACGGCCATGGAGTTGCGCAAATCTTCGTCTCTCACAATGATGGCGCTTCCGCTGATGCGAAGCGTTTCGGTTTTTCCGGGTATCAAAAAAATCAGGCCGACCTTCGGGTTTTGTAAAATATTCTCCATCGTGTCGGCGCGCCGGTTTCCGAGGCGGTCCGGTATTGCGAGCGTCTTATCGTCAATGATTTTCACAAACCCTTGCGGATCGCCCCTGGGAGATACGTCAATATTTCCGGCCGCATCCGCTGACGCCAGTATCATAAATGGCGCCCTGTTTATAAAAACCCCGCAATGCCTGTCGAGATGATCAAGGGTCTTGCGCGTCACCAGATCAAACGGCTCCGGGATGACGGCGCGCAACTCTTCCCTCGTATGGATGACATCTTTAAATTCAGGCATGTTCGCCTCCTGGCGCTTGCAGAAATTCAGAGCGGCATAACTAGCTAGCATTCATCGCTTCGGATATAAATACGCCTGCAATCGCGCTCACCAGCGCCTCGCAATATCCAATCGAATTGGCTAGGCTGCAATGATGACCAAACAGGAGGCCTCATGCGCCGGTTCGTTCGTTTTATTTTCTGCGGCGTTTTGTCGGTTGCCCTTGCGACCGCGCCGGCCTTCGCCAACCCGCCCGCATCAACGCCGGCGCTTGCTGATGTCGCGCACCACCCCAATGGCGGCCGCGAGGGGATGGTTGTCGCGGGCGAGAAAACCGCCGCGAAAATTGGCGCTGATATGTTGGCGCAAGGCGGCAATGCGGTTGATGCGGCGGTCGCGACCGCTTTTGCGCTTGCCGTCACTTACCCCCGCGCCGGCAATATTGGCGGCGGCGGTTTCATGCTGGTGTATATGCAAGATGAGGGAAAAACCATCGCCATCGACTACCGCGAAATGGCGCCCG
>JAADIQ010000070.1 GCA_013151255.1 Alphaproteobacteria bacterium | reverse complement strand
TTTGAAGCGGCGGCGTGGTATTGGCACTTTGTCGACGTGGTCTGGCTGTTCCTGTTCGCGTTTATCTATGTGCTCGGCAATCAGGGACTGTTGTCTTAATATCTTACCAACGGTCAAAAGAATGACCGTTGGGCGTTCAAGCGCCACGCAGGCTTACGCGCCATAAGGCGCGGCGGCCATTTGGCCTTGCCAAAGTACAAAATGAAAAACTCATTTTGTACTTTGGTATTAGCGCGACAGGGAGGGCGGATATGCGCTCATCAGGTTTTATAAAGATTGTGCTTGCCGGGTTTGGCGCCAGCCTGCTTGGCGGGTGTTTGCTGTCAGAAACCCCGATCCTGGATGCGGCCAATGGCCGGGCGACGCCAATTAAGCCCGGCGCCTATATCGCATGCCCCTTGAAAGACGACGCCGATGCCAGCGATTGCAGCGAGCTTATCGTTTCGCATGACGCCAGCGGATTATACCGGTTTGAAAAGGTCGATGAAAAACCGAGCCTGTTCCGGTTTCGCAAGATTGCGCGGCGCGGCTACGCTGTTCAGACCACGGACGATGGCGATGACACCTATATGTATTATTACGGCCAGCGTATGGGCATGCGCTTTCGCCTGACGATGATGATGTGCGCCGAGCTGCCAGCATCATTGCGCGATGGCTTGATTGCGAACGGCGATTTGGCGAGC
The DNA here is from genome assembly GCA_013151255.1 of Alphaproteobacteria bacterium. Taxonomy (GTDB): domain Bacteria; phylum Pseudomonadota; class Alphaproteobacteria; order Caulobacterales; family Parvularculaceae; genus Hyphococcus. Next base: position 11,911 of record JAADIQ010000070.1, on the reverse strand, counting down.
GAAGACGATGATTTTGAGACTTGCATGGTCAATACGGTTAAGGGGCTGACTAAGGCCGCGAAGGCCTATCATCGCGGCGATGCGGGCGGCGCTGATGCCGACAGCGAAAAAATGGTGCTGGAACTGACGCCGGCGCCAGACGCCTCCGAATGACCGATTACCCGCCGGTCTCTCCTTACGCCGCCGGCCTTGGCGGCAAATGCCCGCGTTGCGGCAAGGGCGCGTTGTTTGACGGCTATTTGTCATTGCGCAAGGCGTGCGACGTTTGCGGGCTCGATTATGGCCGCGCCGATTCGGCTGATGGTCCGGCGGTGTTCATCATCTTTATTGCCGGATTTATTGCGGTCGGCGTTGCCTTCATTGCGCGCTTCGTGTGGTTTGCGCCGATCTGGCTTGCATTTTTAATCAGCGCCAGCGTTGCGTTAGGTCTGACATTTTCGTTATTGCGCCCGTTCAAGGCGACGTTCATCGCCCTTCAATTTGCAAACAAAGCCGCAGAAGCTCGGCGACAGGATTAAACCTCATGCTCGCCGGCCTCATACATAATCGGCGATTTCTGTTTCGCCCTGTACTGACGGTTTTCGTCCTCGCAGGCCTTGCCATGCTGGTCTCGCTCGGGGCCTGGCAGCTTGAGCGCCTTGATTGGAAGCAGGGCCTCATCACGAAAATCGAAGCGCGTGCCGAAGCCCCGCCAATGGCGCTGGAAGAAGCGATTGCGCGCGCCGATGCCGGCGAGGATATGGAATACGCACCGGTTCGGGTCCGGGGCCGTTTGCAGCCAGACATTGAGGCGCGTTTGTTCGGGTCCTATGAGGGCGCGGCCGGGATTTATCTTTTTACTGTTGTTGAGCCGCAGGATTTGGACCTGTTGGTTTACGTTAATCTCGGCTTTGTTCCCCAATCCATACTCCAAGCCTCAACCGAGGCGCCGCTGTATCAGTCTTTGGAAACCCCGGAGATCACCGGCCTGTTCCGGTATCGCGAAGAATTGCCGCCGCCGGCTTCGTGGTTTCAGAGCGCTGAGCAATCATCGGACGGTTTGTGGTTTGTGCGCGATCCTTTGCACTTTGCAAAGGCGGCGCAGGTTGAAGCCTCGCCCTATTACGTCGACAGTTTTGCCCGCGACGGCGCGCCATGGCCAAAGGGCGGCACGACCCGCCTCGATTTTCGCAACGCCCATCTCGACTACGCGCTGACCTGGTTTGGCCTTGCGGTTGTGCTTTTTGGCATCTGGCTGATTTTTTCCTTGCCAAAACAATAAAAATCAAATAACTTTAAATAACAAAGTGAATTTTACGCCCCCATCGCTAATATTAAAAGGGAGTGTCGCGGATGTTTTGGCAGCGCGGGGGCGCTTTGCCGACGATTGTTTCGTCCGTCGTCGAGACTTCGCCGCGGGCGGGGCTACGCCGCCGAGCGTTGGGAAAACCCCACAACTGAAGGGGCTTGAGTAAAAAACGGAGCGTGGATGATGTCCCTGGACCCTCTTCTGTCGGCGCCGTGGGTCATTCAGGTTCACGCCTTTGGCGCGATCGCCGCTATCTTCCTCGGGCTCGTGCAATTTGCAGCGCCGAAGGGAACGCTGCCACACCGGACGCTGGGCGGCGTGTGGATCGTCTTGATGGCGACCATTGCGATCTCCAGCATCTTCATTCGCCCCGCGCTGGTTCCCGGCCTGCCAATATGGAAATGGTTTAGCCCGATCCACATCTTCACAATCGTTACGATAGTCGGGCTCGTGCAGGGCGTGCTAATTCTCACCAGGGGCGGCTCGAACCTCAAGAAGCATGCGGGCGGATTCATCGGTTTGTTCATTGGCGGACTGATTGTCGCTGGCGCGCTCGCCTTCCTCCCCGGGCGGATCATGCATCAGGTGGCGTTCGGCGGGTGATAGGTCAGTCGCCACACCGAGGGCCGCATCGCCGCCGCCGGCGGTTTCGATGAATGCTCTCGGCGCTATGCGGCGCAGTTTATTTTTAGTCTCTATGCCGATGGTGTTTATTACCTTCGCATTGCCCCTGCGTGCGAAAGATTTGGGCGCATCCGGGTTTCAAATCGGCGTTCTTTTCAGTCTTTTTACTGGCTCGGTTTTTGTGCTGCGCCCTCTGGTTGGTTTCGGGTTGGACTGGTTTGGCCGCAGGCCGTTTTTCATTGCGGCGATGTTGTTTTATCTCGCCGCCAACATCGCTTACGCGTTGAGCGGTTCCCTTGAAACGCTCTATGCCGCGCGGCTGATCCAGGGCGTTGGATTTGCAACGCTTTCCATCACCACCGCAACAATCACCGCCGATTTGACAGAGCGCGATAGCCGCGCAGAGGCGATGGGCGGCAATATCGCGAGCCAGGCGCGCGGCGGCATGGTGGGCGCGTTTATCGGTTTTGGTCTTGTCGGCGCGATACCGCTTCATGCGTGGGTGTATTCATTTTCGACCTACACCATCGTTGCCTTACTGGCGGTGTTGTTTGCGTTTCGGGTGATTCCGGAAACCGGAATTGCCGACAGGCAGAAACGTGAAAAGCATCGCTTTAAGTTTCCAGCGAAATACTATCGGTTGTTAGTGATTATTTTTTTAGCAGCCTTTGCCGGCGCCGTCATCGACCCTTATTATCTCATATATCTGCGTGAGCGCTTTGATTTGGAGTTGTACTGGCTGGCGCTTGCGTTTTTACCCGTCGGTCTTTCCGCGGCTATCCTGCCGCCCTTACTTGGCCGGATAACCCGCGCGCACCGTCGGGCGGTTATCGTCAGTGTAGGTCTTTTGCTTGCAGGCGGGCTTTACGCGTCGGTGCCGCATGTCAGCTCTCTTATCTGGGTGATTGTCGCCTTCACCGGCGCGTCGATTGGGCGGGTGCTGGCTGAGCTTACCAAGGACGCCTGGATTGGCGATATTTCGGGGCCAGAATCAGCGGGGCGAACCTTCGGGTTTGCAGCCCTTGCGGCTGGCCTGGGCGCGACTTCCGGGCCGCTGGCCGGAGGTCTGGTTTATGATCGGCTGGGCCAGGAATATATATTCTACATCGCCGCGGCGATGATGGCGGCGGCGATTTACCTGGCGCTTAGTTTTCGTTCATCGTCATGAGCGGGATTAGCGCTCCGTCAGTTTAAACTCTATGCGCCGGTTTTGCGCCAGGGCTGCGGACGAATAGCCGGAGACCAGCGGCGAGGCGGAACCGGAGCCGGTGGCCAAGAGCCGGCGCGGCGTGACGCCGCGGCTGGTGAGATATTGAACCACGGCAATGGCGCGCTGGGCGGACAGATCGAGATTGGAATCAAATTTTGCGCGGCAGGACGGGCCGAGCGGCGAGGCGTCGGCATGGCCGTCAACGCGCAACACCCAGTTTATTTGTGTTGGTATCTCGCCGCGAATATCGATCAGCGCGTCGGCGAGCTTGTTAAGTTCAAGCTTGCCGGCCGCGCCAATTGTCGCCGAGCACGGGCCGAACAAGATATCACTTTCGAAAATGAACCGGTCGCCAACGACCCTGACATCGGTGCGATCACCGAGCGCTTTGCGCAGCGCCTCGAAGAAGCGCGAGCGCACTTCTTGTAATTCCTGCACCTTGCGGGCGAGCGCGGCGTTGAGGCGGGTTGAGAGATTTTCAATCTGCACCTGCTGCTCAATATCTTTCGCCTCTGCCGCGTCCAGCGCATCCTGAAGGCTCGCCAACTGCCGGCGCAAGGCGGCGATCTGCGCGTTCAATGTCGCCAGCTCGCTCTTTTGTTGATCGGAAAGGGCTTTTTCCGCCGCCAGCTCTTCGGCTGATGCGGCGACGAGGGACTGGCTGGTCGCCAGAGATGCACTCAGCCCGGCAAGTTCTTCATTTTTCTTCGCAATCGTATCTTCCAGCGACAAGACTTGCGCCGTCAGCCTTTGCTGCTCGCTGGCGGCGAGGCCAAGCTGGTCGTTGAGGGAATTAATTTGCGCAATCAGCCGCGCCAGTTCATCATCTTTCGACGCCAGCTCGTCTTTGACGCTTTGCAAGCGGTCGCCGAGGTAGAATTGCGCGACCACGAAAATCGACAGGATAAACATCAGCACCAGGAGCAGCGTTGACAACGCGTCAACAAAGCCTGGCCAGATATTGGCCTCGCCTCTGGCGCGCCTGCGGGCCACGGGGCTACTTCCCGCCGCCGAAGCGGATCAGCGTGCGGTTGAGCGCCCGGATTTCGTCTTTAAGCTCTGCGTTTTGCCCGGCCAGCGCCTTGATCTGGGTTTCGGTATTGGCGGCAAGCGCGGCCTCTAAGTTGTAGATGGCGCCGGCGAGGTCGCCGTCTTCTTCCGTGAGCTTTGAGCCGTCGCGCGAGGATGTGCGGACGGTTTCTGTCATGCCGGCGAGCCAGTCTTCAAGGTCGGTATAGAACCGGTTTTGCGCCTGGCCGGCCTGCAGATCGAGAAAGCCGACAACAAGACTGCCGCCGAGCCCGAACAGGGATGATGAAAACGCCGTGCCCATGCCCGACAGAGGCTCGCGCAAATTGGTGATCAGTTGCGCCACCGCATCTTCAGCGGCGACGCCGACAGTCGCCAGCCCGTTAATGGTGTTGGCGACCGCGTTGACGGTTTCCAACAACCCCCAGAATGTCCCGAGCAGGCCCAAAAACACCAGAAGGTTCATCAGATAACGGCCAAGTTCTCGGCCTTCATCCATCCGTGTACCGATGGAATCGAGAATGGCGCGGCTGGATTCCGGCGATAGCCGCGACGATCTAGTATCGGCGTCGAGAAGAAGTTTCGACATCGCGCTAATCAGCGTTGGCGGCCGCGGCATGCGCGCGCGCGCCGGGTCGACCGATTCGCGAAAAGATTCCACCCAGCGCACCGCCGGTGCAATAACCCCGGCCTGGCGCAGATTATAAATAATCCCGATCGCGAGAACGCCGAGGATTAATCCATTAAGCGCCGGATTGGCGTTAAAGGCGTCAAGCAACAGCGAGGTTGGTTGCGGGCTTAAGGGCGAGAGATAGTAAACCACCGCGCCGACGGCCAAGATGAACATTAACATGTTCAAGATGTATCGGCCTGGCCTGACGAATTTGACCGAACGTTCCAGTGAGCGCGCCATGAAAACCCCTACAGCAACAAAACCCCATCGACGCCCCAGTCTAATTCAAAAACAGGGCCGCGCCAAAGGCCTGTGCCGGTTCGGCGGCGTTTTTATCGCCAGGCGAGGCCGCAACGCCGCTTTCGGGCGATAGCAGGGTTAAAAAGCGTACACAGTGCGCTAAAAAAGAAGGCGCGCGCGGTTTCCCGGCGCGCCCTTCCGTGATCGATGGCAGCTTGGGTCAGAGATCTGACATGGCTTTGACCTCAACCGGTCCCAGATTGAGCGCGCGAATGCCGTCCTCAATCTTTTCACGGTCGCCGACAATTACCCAGATGAGGCTTTCAGGATGAATAACCTCATCGGCGGCGCTGGAAATCTCACCGGCGTTAAGGGCGTTGAATTTATCGGTCAGCGTCGCCGGATAATCCCAGGCGCGGCCATAACGCGCGCTTGACCGCAAGCTGCCGAGAACCGCATTTGAGGTTTCAAACGCGCCGGGCAGCGAGCGGGTGTTGTTGAGGATCGCCCGCTCAATCTCGCGCGCCGTCGCCGGGCGGTTTGATTTGTATGCGTTCAATTCCTTGAGCAGTTCAGCCAGAGATTCTTTGGTCTTGTCGGTTTGCACCGGCGCATAGACCATCCATGGCCGCTGGCCTTTCGCGCCCTGGAAGAACGTATAGGCGCCATAAGCCCAGCCTTTATCTTCGCGCAGGTTCATGTTTACGCGCGCCGTGAACTGACCGCCGATAATGTCATTCATCGCGGTGATGGCGACGTCATTGGGCGCATTGGACGGCGGCGCCACATGGCCGGCGAGGATTAGCGATTGCGGCGAGCCGGGTTTGTCGACGATGATAACTTTGCCTTTGGCGGGGCGCTCGACTGTTGCGATGTTTTTTGTCGGAATATCGCCGGCAGGCGCGCGCCAATTGCCGAAGGATTTTTCAAGCAGGGGTTTGATTTCCTCCATAGAGGCGTCGCCCACCACGAAGATGGTGGCATTGTCCGGGCGCAGCCAGGTTTGGTGGAACCGCTGAAGGTCTGCGCGTTGTAGCGAATTAATGGATTCCACAGTGCCAGAGCCAGTGAACGGCACGCCATAAGCATGGCCGGCGCCATAAATTTCCGGCGGCAACATGCGCAAGGCAAGCTGCACAGGATTGGCTTTTTCCTGTTCAATCCCCGCCAGCCAGCGTGCGCGCAGCTTGTCGATTTCAGTTTGCGAAAACGCCGGATTGCGAATGACGTCTGCCAGAATATCGAGTGATCCGCGCAAGTTTTCTTTCAGCGCCGACATGGCGACTGAAGTGGTGTCGAGGGTTGAGTTAGAAGCGAGCGTGGCGCCGAGCGTTTCCAGCTGTTCGGCAATATCGAGCGCTGAGCGGCGTGCGGTGCCTTCGTCAAGCATGGCGCCGGTGAAGGATGCATTGCCAAGTGTGCCGCCCTCGACCGAGTCGGCGGCGTAGCCGGCGTCAAACTGCACCGCAATTTGGACGACAGGGACGGCGCGGCGTTCGGCTAGCACAACCTTCATGCCGTTGCTTAAGGTTGCTTCGCGAACCTCGGGGAAAATCAGCTCCGGCGTATCGTTGACCGCCGGCAGACCGGTGGTGCGGTCAAGATCTGAGGCTACCGTTGAGTATTCCGGGAAGGGAAGAATGTTAAGCTGATAATAGCCCGCATTCATCACGCTGCGCGCAGCACGCAGAACGTCTGCCGGCGTGGCAGCGTCGAGCCAGTCGAGTTGGGTTTCGATAAACCCCGGATCGCCGGCGTAAAGCTCGCCCTGCGCTAATGTGACGGCCTTGCCGCCAAAGCCGCCAACTTTTTCGAGTCCACGAATAATGCCGGCTTTGATGCCGGTTTTTGCGCGTTTCAATTCAGCCGTGGTCGGACCTTTTTTGAGGAAGGTTGAAAGAACGTTTTCCATTTCACGCTCAACCCGAGCAAGATCGGCGTCTTTGTTGGCGTCGACGGTGGTGGAAAAGAAACTAAGCAATTCCTGCGATTGGTTGTCGGCGCTGGCCGCTGTTGCAAGCTGCAACTCATCAACCAGCTTGCGGTAAAGCCGCGAGGTTTTGCCGCCGCCGAGAACTTTGGCCGCAAGGTCCATCAGCACTGCATCGCGCGTGGTCCGGCCGGGCGCTACCCAGTTGCGGTCAAGGCGCGGTTGCGGCACGCGGTCATACATCACCTCTTGTTTGTTAACGGCGAGCTTTGGCGCATTGGCCTTGGTTTGGGTGAGCGGCGGGCCGGCTTCGATATCGCCGAAATATTTCTCCACTAGCGGGCGGGCGGTCTCCACATCAATGTCGCCGGCGATAACCAAAACTGTGTTCGCGGCGCCATAATATTCCTTGAACCAGTTTTTAACGTCGTCGAGCGAGGCGGCGTCGAGGTCTTCCATCGAGCCGATGGTCGAGTGCGTATAGGGGTGGCCGGCGGGCAGCAATCCGGCGAGTACGGAATATTCCGCGCGGCCATAGGGCTGGTTGTCGCCTTGGCGTTTTTCGTTTTGCACAACGCCGCGCTGGTTATCGAGTTTTTCCTTGGTGACAACGCCGAGAAGGTGTCCCATGCGATCGGATTCCATCCACAACACCCGTTCCAGCCCCGGCGTCGGCACGGTCTGGAAATAGTTGGTGCGGTCGAACCAGGTGGTGCCGTTGAGGTCGGTGGCGCCAATTTCCTCCAGCGGTTCAAACCATTCGCCGTCATAATTTTCCGAGCCATTGAACATCAAATGTTCAAACAGATGCGCAAAGCCGGTTTTGCCTTCCGGCTCGTCTTTGGAGCCGACATGATACCAGATCGATACCGCGACCAGCGGCGCCTTGCGGTCTTCATGAACGACAACGGTAAGGCCGTTATCGAGCTGAAACTTATCGTAAGGCAGCTCGATGTCGGCGGCGATGGCGGGCGCTGCACTAATAAGACAGGCAGCACCGAGAACGGCAGTGATAATTCGCATTGATTGGCTCCAGGCTAAAGGGCGGCGCGTTTCCGGTAGCTTAGCATTAGGAAAAGCATTGTCAGGGTCAAGCAAGGGGGGATCGTTTCGTCGTTGCAGAGGGTCGGTTGGCCGCAGTGAGAAGGAGCGACATTTGTCGCTGGCGCAATAGCTTCACGCCTATCGCGGCGCACGCTTGGCGAGAATGCGCTGCAATGTGCGCCGATGCATGCCAAGCCGGCGGGCGGTCTCGGAAACATTGTGATCGCAAAGCTCATAGACCCGCTGGATATGCTCCCAGCGCACGCGATCGGCCGACATCGGATTTTCCGGCGGCGCCGGGCGCGCGCCGGGTTTGGCGAGGAGAGCTTTTTCAACGTCGTCGGCGTCAGCCGGTTTTGACAGATAGTCGATGGCGCCGGCTTTAACCGCGGCGACCGCGGTTGCGATATTGCCATAGCCGGTGAGCATGACGACGCGGCAGTCTTCGCGTTTGTCGTGGATCTGATTGACCACTTGCAGGCCGTCGCCATCTTCCAGACGTAAATCGACAACCGCAAAGGCTGGCGCGATTTGCTTCAAAATCTCCGCTGCATCGGCAACGCCGGCGGCGAGAATGGGCTGGAAGCCGCGCTTTTCCATGGCGCGACCGAGCCGGCTGCGCAACGGCTCATCATCATCGACGATCAACAAGGTCGCGTCTTCCGGCAGGGTGCGGTCTTCTGCGCGGGCGTCTTCGAGGCTCGTCATGGGAGTTTCCAATCGGCTGGGTCAGTTTTATAGAACCTAAATGCCCGTTTTTGCGGACAATTTCAAGCAAAGGGGCCGGCGGAAACGGCCTCAATCGACCATCGCGCCAAAACACTGGCGCCATTTTGCTCTGGTCTTTGCCCCCATTGGCGGTTGTGGAACGCAATCTTGGCGCCGGCGCCTTCAAGCAGGGTTTTGGCGATGAAAAACCCCAGCCCCATGCCGTCCTTATGCCCGATAAGCGGGCGATTGCCGGCGCGGGCGCTGACATAGGGCTCGCCAAGGCGCGCTAAGATTTCGGGCGTAAAGCCCGGGCCATCGTCATTGATGGCGATAGACAACTCATCCGCGCTCCACTCCGCCGTCATCACAACCTCGCTATGGGCGAAGCCGGCGGCGTTCTCAATGAAGTTGCGAAGGCCGAAAATGATTTCGGGGCGTCGGCGCAGAATGGGTTCGGGCGCGCCGTCCATGCTGTTTGTTTCTATACGGAATTCCGGGCCGTCTGGCATGTCGATAAAAGGCGAGGCGGCCTCTCGCAACAGCGCAACAACTTCGATGCGGTCATGCATCGCATCACCGCTATCGCCGCGTCGGGACAAGCGCCCCAATATATCGCGGCAGCGCTCCGCCTGGCTGACCAATAGCGCTGCATCTTCATAAAGGTCGCTGTCTTCGGGCGCCTCGCGCAGCATTTCCTTGGCCGTCAGTTGAATGGTGGCAAGCGGCGTGCCGAGCTCATGGGCCGCCGCCGCCGCAAGCCCGCCCAGCGCAGAGAGCTTTTCCTCGCGGCCAAGCACCAGTTGCGTCGCGGCAAGCGCGCTGCGCATTTGCTGTGACTCTGCTGCAATGCGGTGGGCGTATGCGGCAAAGAACATCACTGAGAAAGACAGCGCCGCCCACACGCCGGCTGTGTAAGTTGGGGCCAGGGCCAGCGCTTCGCCCGGCTTCCATGGCAACGGCATATGATAAAGCGCCAGCAGGCTGATGCTGGCGAGCGCCAGCGAGCCGATTACCATTGTCAGACGCAAGGGCAGAAAACTCGCAGCGATGGTGACCGGTGCGATAATCAGCGCCGAGAACGGATTGAAAAGCCCGCCGGTGAGCGCCAGGAGGGCGGAAAGCTGAATAATGTCGAAGGCGATATAGGCCGCTGCTTCATGGTCGCTCAAAAACCGCTGCGGCGAGAACCGCAATACCGTAAACAGGTTGAGCCAGGCGCTGGCGGCAATCACGCCGAGCGCCAGGCCCAGAGGCGTTGCAAAGCCAAGCCCGAAATGCACACCAATGATGGCCGCGGTCTGCCCGCCGACCGCGAGCCAGCGGATGCCGGTCAGCGTGCGCAGCCGCACCGGCCCGCGAAGGGCGTTCAAGGCAGCCTGACTGTCAGCAAGCGCATGCGGCATTCGGCGCTTTTACCGCGACTGTCCCTATGATTGGAAGGCGTCTAAACATCAGGCCTCAAAAATGTTCAATGGAGGGCCCGTCATGGTCCGCACTGTCGCCGTTATTCTCGCAAGCCTCGCCATCCTTGGCTGTAGCCGTGAGGCGACGACGCCGGTCCCCCAGCAAGGGGTGGTGGCGCTGTCAGAGCAGTTCACCGGCGATTTCGCGCTTACCGATACCAATGGCGAGGCGGTCAGCGATGAGGATTTCGCCGGTAAGGTAATGCTGGTTTATTTCGGCTTCACCCATTGCCCGGATGTTTGTCCCGGCGATGTCGGGGTGATGAGTGCGGCGCTGAACGAGTTGGGCGAGCGCGCCGGCGAGGTTGCGCCAATCTTCATTAGCGTTGACCCCGAGCGCGATACGCCGGCTGTGCTGGCGGAATATTTCGCCTTTGACGAGCGGATTATCGCGCTCACCGGCAGCGTTGAAGCGGCCAAAGCGGCGCGCACCGGTTATAAGCTGTTTGCCCAGAAAGTCGCTTTGCCGGACAGCGCGCTGGAATACACGGTCCAGCATGGGCGGTTTTTCTATATCGCCGACCGCGCCGGCCAGCCGCAATACGCCGTGGTCGGCGGCGTCTCACCGGCAGAGCTCGCAGCAATTTTGCGCCGCAGCATCAAGGCGAAGCGGTAGAATCGCAATTAACTAAGTAAAATCAACACATTACCTGCTTTTTGGCGACCTCATCACAATATTGCAAATGCGTAAGAAATGATTGATTTGCCGGGACGGTTGGGCTCATAGTCCGCCTCCTTTAAGGTTTCGCACGAGTTTTGTGCTATGCAGCAAAGTCTCAAGTAGCGTAAGGACGGCAATCCTCCATGCTTTATTCAGCCTATGAACTTGCCTATGCGGCGGTCTCGCCGGCGCGGATCGCCGCCGGGCTCGGCGCCCAATTCTGGCGCTCGCCCTTGAACCCCATGGCCGACAGCTGGGCGGGACGGTCAGCGGCGGCGACGTTTGATGTTTTGGAAAACACCATGCGGCGTTATCCGAAACCGGAATGGGGTATTGACGCGACGACTATCGGCGGCGTCGATGTGCCGGTTGAAATCGAGGCGGCGGCGAAAAAAGATTTCTGCACCCTGTTACATTTCAAGCGCGATAAAGCAGCGCTGAAAAAAGCCCGCGGCAAGGCCGGCTCGGACCCGGCGGTTTTGATTGTCGCGCCAATGTCGGGCCACTATGCGACGTTGTTGCGCGGCACGGTCGAGGCGATGTTGCCCGAGCACGATGTCTACATCACCGACTGGGTAGATGCGCGTGACGTGCCGGTCGCCAATGGGCGTTTCGACCTCAACGATTTTATTGATTATCTGATCGACTTTATGCGGATGATAAACCAGTCGTCGCCGAACGGTTCTGTTCATGCGATGGCGGTGTGTCAGCCAGGCCCGGCGCTGTTGGCGGCGGCGGCGGTGATGGCTGAGGATGACGACCCCTGCCGTCCGGCGTCAATCACGCTTATGGGCAGCCCCATCGACACCAGGCTGTCGCCGACCACGCCAAACATTATCTCGCAAGAGCGGTCTTTTGCGTGGTTTGAACAGAACATGATTTACACCGTGCCGCTTCCCTATGCGGGCATTTTGCGACGGGTCTATCCGGGTTTTGTGCAGCTTTATTCGTTTCTGGCGATGAACTCCGACCGGCATGTGAATGCGCATTACGATTATTTCCAGCATCTGGTGGAAGATGACGGCGACAGCGCCGACA
>JAADIQ010000082.1 GCA_013151255.1 Alphaproteobacteria bacterium | reverse complement strand
GTCTTCCCGATTGGCGAGCCTGGCGGCATTGTCGGCGCGCTGACAGGCGCCGGGACATCGACGATTATCTCTGATAATTAGCGACAACGCTCAGATTTCGCCGTAATTTCAGCCTATAAGGCCATTAGGAGAAGAAACGCCATGAGCACCGACGGAGTTGACCTGAAAGACCTTCGCAAGCGCATGGATGGCGCGATTGCGGCGCTGAAGACCGAATTTGGCGGGCTCCGCACTGGCCGCGCCAGTGTCAGCCTGGTTGAGCCCATCAACGTCAATGCCTATGGCTCAAAAATGCCCATGAGCCAGGTTGGCACGATTAGCATTCCAGAGCCGCGCATGATCACCATTCAGGTCTGGGACAAAGGGCTGATCGGGGCGGTTGAAAAGGCGATTCGCGAATCCGGCCTTGGCATCAACCCGGTTGTGGATGGCGTGAATGTACGCATTCCCATTCCGCCGTTGACCGAGGAGCGCCGGATTGAGTTGGCCAAGATTGCCGCAAAATATACCGAACAAGCGCGGGTCGCGATCCGCAATGTGCGCCGCGACGGTATGGAGGCGATCAAGAAGTCGGATGGTATTGGCGAGGACGAGCAGAAAAAGCTGCATAACGATGTGCAAAAACTCACCGACGAAATGATCAAATCAGTCGATGATGGGCTGGCGGCGAAAGAAACTGAAATCATGCAGGTCTGATGGTTGAATACGGGTATAAATTTTCACTGCTTTTGGGTGCTGGCGTCCAGCCCAAAAGTGGGAATGGTCGGGACGCGGAAGTAATGGATTTGTCGCGATGAGCGCGTCACCGGTTACAACAGAAGGCGCGAGCTTGGTTTGCGCGCGCGCGCCCGCGCCCAAACATGTCGCCATCATCATGGATGGAAACGGGCGCTGGGCGAAAGCCCGCGCCCTGCCGCGGTCAGCGGGACATCGCGAAGGTGTTGAGGCGGTGCGCCGCGCGGTTGAAACTGCGCGCGATATGAACCTTGAATGCCTGACCTTGTATTCTTTCTCGACGGAGAACTGGCGCCGGCCCGCAGGCGAGGTGCGCGATTTAATGGGGTTGTTAAAACAGTTCATTGTCGATGATTTGCCACGCCTGAAAAAAGAGGGCGTGTGCGTGCGTATCATTGGCGATCGCAAAAATCTGACCGCTGATATCAGGGCGCTGGTCGGCCGGGCGGAAAGTGAGACCCGAGAAAACACCAAATTCACTTTGCAAATCGCCTTTAATTATGGCGGCCGCGATGAAATTGTCCGTGCTGCGCGTGCGGCGGGCGAAGCTGTACGCAAGGGCGATCTTAGACCGGAAGATATCGACGAGGAAGTTTTTGCCGAGTTCTTGGACACTGGCGCCGCGCCGGAACCAGACCTTGTCATTCGCACCAGCGGCGAAAAACGAACGTCTAACTTCTTAATCTGGCAAGCGGCCTATGCGGAGTATGTTTTTGTCGACACTTTGTGGCCAGACTTTAACGCCGAAGTCTTCAGCGCCGCGATAGAAGAATATTGCGGTCGCGAGCGCCGGTTTGGCGGCGTTGGCGGGCCGTCGCGATGACTAATCCGGCGCCGGCTGCCGAAAAGCTAGACACAAGAACGCCGCCATCGACGCGGTCGCTGCTGTTGCGGTTTGCCTCGGCGTTAATCCTCATTCCGCTGGTCATCGGCGCGATTTATATTGGCGGGTGGGTGTTCGCAGCGCTGGCCGCACTGTCGTGTCTGACGATGATTTTTGAGTGGACCCGGATGGTTGAGCGGCGTGAATTTAGCGCCAGCTTTTTCGCCCTGGCCGGCGGCGCGGTGATTGCGTTGTTTGTTGCGACGGTCGGCGCCTATGGCGCCGCGTTCGTCATTGCCCTGATTAGCGCGATCGCCGCCTTTGTTCTGGCGCGCCGCGATGCGCGGCTTGGTTTGTGGTCGGGGTTTGCCGCGCCCTATCTTATCGCACCCTGCATCGCGCTGATCTGGCTGCGCCTCAGCACTAGTTATGGGTTGGAGCTGACGCTTATCCTGTTTGTGACGGTCTGGGCGGCCGATAGCGGCGCCTTTTTGTTTGGCAAAGCGATTGGCGGGCCGAAGATCAACTATGCGCTGTCGCCGTCTAAAACCTGGGCGGGGATAGGCGGCGGCATTTTCGGCGGCGCGGTTGTTGGAGGTTTTGCCGGGTATGTTTTGATTAGCAGCGAGGCGGTGCTGTTTAGCCTGCTCGCGGGCGCCGCTCTTGGCGCGGCGTCAGTGGTGGGCGATCTCGCGGAATCCGCCTTCAAGCGAAATTTTGGCCTCAAGGACATTTCCGGCTTTATTCCCGGCCATGGCGGCGCGCTGGACCGGCTGGACGGTATGATTTTCGCGACTGCAGCAATGACGGGCGGCTATTTTTTCTATATGCTGCTTACAGAAATACCGGGGTAGGGGTCGGATAAAGTGACGGAAAACGGCGCATCCAAGCGGCCGGCTGGCGGGCCGCGTAAAATCACCATTCTCGGGTCAACCGGCTCGGTGGGTGTTTCTACGCTCGACCTCCTGGATTTCGCGTCCGGTCGGGGCGAAGCGCACATTGAGATTGAAGCGCTGACCGCGAACCGCAATGTTGAAGCGCTGGCGGCGCAGGCGCGCAAATTCAAACCGAAATTTGTCGCCGTTGCGGACCCGACGCTTGGCGATGATTTGCGTGCGGCGGTTGCCGGTCTTGATATCGAAACCGGGGCCGGCGCCGCGGCGATTGAAGAGGCCGCCGAACGCGACGCCGATTGGGTGATGGCGGCGATTGTCGGCGCCGCCGGGCTCGGGCCAACTTTGAAAGCAGCGCAACGCGGCGCCGCTGTTGCGCTCGCCAATAAGGAATGCCTGGTTTGCGCCGGCGATATTGTCACCGCGGCGATTGAAAAATCCGGCGGCGTGTTGCTGCCCGTCGATAGCGAACATAATGCGATTTTTCAGGTATTTGATTTTGAACGGCCCAATCGGGTTTCCCGCCTAATTCTCACCGCATCGGGGGGGCCGTTCAGAACCTGGAGCACGGGCGAGATGGCCAAAGCGAGCCCGGCGCAGGCGGTCGCGCATCCGAACTGGTCGATGGGCGCGAAGATATCCGTCGATTCCGCGACGATGATGAACAAGGGACTGGAACTGATTGAGGCCGCTCACATTTTCCCAATCCCCCATGAGCGCATCGAAATTCTGGTGCATCCGCAGTCGGTCATTCACTCGATGGTTGAGTATGTGGATGGCTCGGTTCTGGCTCAGCTCGGAACGCCGGATATGCGAACGCCGATCGCCTCAACGCTGGCCTGGCCAGACCGCATGCCCAGCCCAAGTGCCAAATTGGACTTCGCGAAGATATCTAAACTAACCTTCGAAGCCCCTGATTTGGAAAGGTTTCCAGCTCTGCGCTTAGCCCGCGAGGCAATTACCGCAGGCGGGATTATGCCGGCGACATTGAACGCGGCCAACGAAGTTGCGGTTGCCGCGTTTTTGAATGGCGACGTCAAATTTCTTGATATTGCCGCAATTACCGAGCAGGTAGTTGAGCAGGTGAGCCGGCAGGAAAATCCAGCGGCGCTGAAGACGCTTGAAGAAGCAATAGCCGCTGACAGCCAGGCGCGCCGGTTGGCGGAAGTGTGTGTGGCGGTCAGGGCCGCTGCTTAAAACCGCGTAAAACAGGGTAGGGTTCAGCGACAGGCATGGAACTACAATCACTTCTGATATTCCCGATCACCATAGCAGCCTTTCTGGCGTTATTGACGATCATCGTCTTCATTCACGAATACGGCCATTTCTCGATGGCGAGACTGCTCGGCGTTCGCGTCGATGTGTTTTCCATCGGCTTCGGCAAGCCGATATTGCGATGGGTTGATCGCAAAGGGACGGAATGGCGTATCGCAGCGTTGCCGCTCGGCGGATATGTTAAATTTTTCGGTGACTTGAATGCGGTGTCGCAGGCTTCGCCCGAAGTTGCCGCGAAAACTGGCGGGCCAGCGACGACGCAGTTTCCAAAGCCGGGCGACACCGAGGAAATTGCCCAGGGCATGACGGCGGAAGAGCGCGCGGTGTGCTTTCATTTCAAACCGGTATGGGCCCGCGCAGCAATCGTTGCCGCCGGGCCGGTCGCCAATTTTATCCTTGCGGTGGCGATTTTCGCCTCCCTGTTCGCGGCGTTTGGACGGCAATACGCTGAACCGGTTGTCGGCTCGGTTTTGGAGGCGTCCGCCGCCCAGGAAGCGGGTGTCTTGCCGGGAGACCGGATTGTGGCGGTCAATGGCCGCTCAATCGACAAGTTCCGGCAAATTCAGGATGCGGTGAGTTTGAGCAGCGGCGATGCTCTGGAGGTCACAGTGTTGCGCGGCGGCGGTGAAGTTGAGCTGACCATTGTGCCAACCCGAGCTGAAGCCGAGGACCGGTATGGCAACCTAATAGAAGTCTGGCGGCTCGGTATTGGCGGCGACCCTGACGCCTATGGGTTTGAAAAGTATGGGTTTGTCGGCGCGATCCGCGAGGGCGTTAAAGAGCTCTGGCGGGTTTTGAGTATCACGACCCGCTTTCTCGGCAAGATTATCACCGGGAAAGAGGACGCAAAGCAGCTCGGCGGGCCGATCAAGATGGCCCAATATGCTGGGCAATCGGTGATGTCCGGCTTCAATCAGGCGGGAAATAGCGAAAACCCGAGCTTCGGGACCATGCTCAGGGCCAGCATGGTCGATTTTATCTCACTTGCGGCGTTTGTCTTGCGGCGTTTGTGTCGGTGTCAATCGGTTTCTTGAATATTTTGCCGGTTCCAGTGCTCGACGGCGGCCATCTATTGTATTACGCCTATGAGGCGATTGCTGGACGGCCGTTGGGGGCGCGAGCACAAGCGGTCGGTTTTCGAGTGGGCATCGTCTTGCTGGCGTCGCTCATGATTTTTGTTACGTGGAACGACATCAATCAATAATCTGATCTCGTCTATCAGCTAGGGCGTCGGCATGAGTTTGAATGGGTCGGGGGGCGGCGCGGGTCGCGCTATATTTACTTTTGTAGTTTTTATTGCGGGGCTCGCCAGTAGCTTTACTGCGCAAGCGCAAGCGCAAGCGCCAGCGCCAGCATCTTCTTTGGCGCCGCAAACGGGGGCGCCACAAACGGGGGCGGCGCAACCAACGCCAATTATTCAAGGCGTTCTCGTGCGCGGCAATCAGCGTATTGAGGCGGGAACCGTTACCTCCTACCTGCCATTGCAGCCAGGCATGCCTGCTGACCCAGAGCTGTTAGATTTGTCGCTCAAAACGCTTTTTAACACCGGTCTGTTTTCGGACGTCTCGCTTGAGATGCAGGAAAATGGCGCCTTAATGATCGACGTCAAAGAAAACCCGATCGTCAATCGTGTGATCTTTGATGGCAATAAGAAAATAAAAGAAGACAAGATTACCGAAGAGATTCAGCTGGCGCCGCGCATCATCTATACGCGCTCAAAAGTGCAAGCCGATGCACAGCGGATTGTTGAGTTGTATCGCGCAAAAGGCCGCTTTGCCGCATCCGTTACGCCAAAGGTTACGCCTTTGGCGCAAAATCGCATCGATGTGATATTTGAAATTGATGAAGGGCCGAAAACCGGCGTTGCAAAGGTCAATTTTGTCGGCAATAAAGTTTTTACCGATATAGAGTTGGGCGGCGTAATCCTGACGAAAGAAAGTCGCTGGTGGCGGTTTTTTACCAGTAACGACAATTATGACCCGGATCGGTTGGAGTTTGAGCGCGAGTTATTGCGCAAACACTACGGACGCAACGGTTATGCAGACTTTTCAGTGCTTTCCGCTGTTGCAGAGCTGACGCCGGACCGCAAGGATTTCTTCATTACGTTCACCGTCGATGAGGGCCCGAAATATACGGTTGGCGAAGTGCGTGTGAAAACCACGCTTGCCAAACTCGATGAGGATGTCCTTGAACGGTTTATTCCAATCAGAACAGGGACGACCTTTGACTCCGAAAAGATTGAAAGTTCGGTTGAATCAATAACTTTCGCCACAGGCTCGACGGGATACGCCTTCGTGGACGTTAATCCCCGCCTCTCGCGGCACGCTGAAACCAATACCATGGATATTACCTTCGAGGTGAACGAGGGGCCGCGGGTTTATGTCGAGCGAATAAATATCAAAGGCAACACGCGCACGCTCGACAAAATTATTCGCCGCGAGGTTCGGATTGCCGAGGGCGATCCGTTTAATCGCGTTCTTGTTGATCGCTCGAAGTCGCGGGTTCGTTCGCTGGGCTTCTTTAAGGAAGTTGAGATTGAGGAGAAACCGGGATCGGCGCCGGACCGGACCGAGCTTGATATTACCGTTCAGGAGCAGGCGACCGGATCGTTCAGCATCGGCATTGGTGTTTCTTCTACCGATAATTTTATTGTCGATTTGTCGGTTGAAGAGCGCAACCTCATGGGCCGCGGCCAGCTGTTGCGGTTCCGCGCGCAAGCCAGCTCGCGCACCCGACAAGTCAATATTCAGTTTACCCAGCCTTATTTTCTGGGTCGCAATCTGGCGGCCGGTGTTTCCGCCTTTAACCAGCGCACGAATTTTCGTGAGTCAGGGTTTATCCGAAATCGAATTGGCTTTGGCCTAAATACCGGCTTTCAGATTTCTGAATATGGCCGTGGCGGGTTGAACTATCAGTTTACAAACGACGATGTCACCATTGATAGACGGCTTAGCACGACTGTTCCTGTCGGCGGCGATCCATTGTCGGTGTTGATCCCCGGGGCGACGCCAATTTCGGTAGCAGTGGACGGCCAGGGCGCCCAAGTTGTAACGGCAACGTTATGTGATTTTGTCATACGGTCGTTGGATCCGACCTGTCAGTCGCGTGGTCAATTCGTAACGTCGCTGATTGGCGCGTCGATTTCTTTCGATACGAGAAATGACCCCTTTAGGCCAACCCGTGGGTGGCGAGCGGTTCTGTCGACGCGGTTTGCCGGGGTGGGCGGCGACGTTAACTATTATCAAACCGAGGTTTCGGGCGCCTATTATCACCGGTTGATTGGCAAGTTTGTTGGTGTTTTGAAGGGCCGGGCCGGCTATATTGACGGTTATGGCGGCGATGATGTGCGGCTGTCGGACCGTTTCTTTGAAGGCGCGTCTTCATTTCGAGGATTTGAGGTTGCTGGTGTCGGGCCGCGCTTTGTGACCCGTTTTGACAGCAGGAGGAATCGCCCGGACGGCCAGTCCATCGGGGCTAAGGCCTACGCCATTGGCACCGTTGAAATATTGCTGCCTTTGCCTTTGCCGAAGGAGTATGGCATTCGTGCAGCGCTATTTAGTGATTTTGGCACCGTCGGGCTGGTTGATGAGTCGACGAAATTTATTAATGGAGACACATCGTTATTCTTGGATGTGCCGTTGCTTGATGCAGATGGCGTCCAGGTTTTGGATGATATGGGCAATGCCATCATCCTTACTACTCTGGCGCCGGTTCAAGATGCGCTGGCGCTACGGGTGTCGGCAGGGGTTTCGGTAAGCTGGGATTCGCCCTTTGGGCCTGTCCGGTTCGACTTTGCAAAGGTTCTCCGCAAAGAAATATATGATCAGACCGAGGGCTTCCGATTTAGTGCTGGAACAAGCTTTTAGAAAGTATGAGGTGTAACATGAAAAAACAGTTCTTCGCGATTACAGGCGCCATTGCGCTAACAATCGCCGGCGCCGCGAGCGTTGCCGCAATCAACAGCGCAGAAGCGCAAAGCGCACAGAAGGCGCCGGTTATCTTGGTTATTAGCAGTGCGCAGATCGTTAGCCAATCGAAAGCCGGTAAAACCATTCCGGAGCAAGCCAAAAAAGTCGAAGCCAGTGTCGTTAAGGAGCTTGAGGCGGAGGTGAACAAGCTCAAAAAGGACATTGAGAACTATCAGAAGAATGCGTCGCTGATGTCTGATGAAGTCCGTCAACGGACGGAACAGGAGCTTCAGGTGCGTCAGCAATATGGATTGCCGCAACGCCAAAAGATTGTGTCGCAAGTTTTTGACATCGCGCTTCAAAATGCACAAAACAAAATCCTCATCGCAAGTCAGCCGATAATGAAAGACATTATCGAAAAACGCGGCGCCACTATTGTGCTTGATAAGTCTCAGGTGATGTACTCTTCTGTTGAAACGGACATCACCCAGGAAGTGATTGCGGCGCTCGACAAAAAGATGAAAACGGTTGAGGTGGAGAAGGTTTCTCTCGCTGAAATCGAAAAGAAACTTCAAGAAATGGCAAAAGCCCAGGCCGCGAACAAGAAGAAATAGGTTAGGCCTTCACGTTTACTATGAAGTCCCCGGCCGGCGCAGCGTGCGCCGGCCGTTTCTATTCAGGGGCAAACAGGATAAGAGATTCGGCCATGCCCGATCCGCGATTTTTTTCCCAGAGCGCGCCGCTTGATTATATCGAAGCGGCAAAGGCAATTGGCGTAACGTCAACGCCGCAGAGCAGCGGACAGATCATGCATGCTGCGGCCTTGGGCGAAGGCGATCTGAAATCCGCAGTGGTTTACTGTGAGGATGAGGCATCGCTTTCCAGGCTGGTCGGAAAAAGGTTTGGCGTATGCCTAACCACGCCGGCGCTTGCTGGACGATGTAAAGGCGATGGCGTTCTGTTGACCGTTCGATCCCCGCGGCTAGCTTTTGCCATCCTCTCCGGGATGCTGCATCGCTCGCGCGATGAAGACGAGCCAGTTGCAGAAGCAGAGACGTGTATTCATCCCGGATCGCACATTCATTCGAGCGTTTCGCTCGGCGCCGGCTCCGAAATTGGCGCTGGCGCGCGCATCGGTCCGCACTGTCACATAGGCTGCGGCGTGGTGATCGGCGAGGGCGCTAATATTGCTGCAGGAGCAACTGTTAGCCACGCCATCATTGGCAAGAACGTACGCTTACTGGCTGGTGCGCGGATCGGGCAGGCGGGCTTTGGTTTTGTTGAAGATGAGGGGCGCCTAATACGCATTCCCCAGCTTGGTCGCGTGGTCATAAAAGATGACGTTGAGATTGGCGCGAATACAACAGTCGATCGTGGCTCGCTCGCCGATACAGTAATAGGCAAGGGCACAAAAATCGACAATTTGGTGCAAATCGGTCACAACACCCGTATCGGCGAATATTGCATATTGGCGGCGCAAACGGGTATATCTGGCAGCTGTGTTATCGGCGATGGCGTTCTCATGGGCGGCCAGGTTGGCATGGTCGACCATATACATGTTGGTGATGGCGCGCAGCTTGCCGCAGGAGCCGGTCTGATGCGCAATGTGCCTGCGGGCGAACGCTGGGGCGGCTCGCCGGCGCGGCCGGTGAAGGAATGGCTCCGCGAGATCGTCAAATTGTCTAGGCTTGGAAAAGAAAAGAGTGGAAAAATTAAATGACGCAACTTGAGCCAGGCAAAACCGTTCTGGAGGTCGATGAGCTGATGCAGCTTCTGCCGCATCGGTTTCCTTTTTTGCTGATCGACCGTCTGGTCGACATTAAGCCGGGTGATAGCGCGGTCGGCATCAAAAATGTCAGTTACAGCGATCAGATTTTTCAAGGACATTTCCCGCAAAAGCCGGTTATGCCTGGCGTGCTAATTATTGAGGCGATGGCGCAGGCTGCGGCCGCCTTTACATCCTATACAGAAAATCTTGATACAGATGGTAAGGTTGTGCTGTTTATGGGAGTAGACAAGGCGCGCTTTAGAAAGCCCGTCATTCCCGGCGATCAGTTGAGAATAAACGTGCGAACCGTTCATCGCCGGGCGCCGGTGTGGCGTTTTCAGAGCACGGCCTATGTTGACGAGGTGCGCGTCGCGGATGCAACCTATTCCGCTATGCTTGCTCAAGGGATCTGACCGTATCTATGCGTGGCATGAACATTCATCCGAGTGCAATCATCGAGGACGGCGCAGAGCTTGGCGCCGACGTTATGATCGGCCCAATGTGTCATATCGGTCCGTCGGTGCGGCTTCATGACGGCGTTACTTTGCAAAGATGTGTAGTCATTGAAGGCGACACGGAAATCGGCGCGCGCACAGTCGTTCATCCGTTCGCAGTGCTTGGCGGACCGCCACAGCATTTGAAACATCGCGGCGAAGAAACCAAACTCATTGTTGGCGCTGATGTGATAGTACGTGAAAACGTAACGATGAATACAGGCACCGTAGAAGGGGGAGGCGTCACCCGAATTGGCGATCACGGATTTTTCATGATTGGCTCTCATGTCGCCCATGATTGCGATATTGGCGGCAATGTTATCTGCTCTATTAATGTCGCTGTCGGCGGCCATGTTAAGGTCGGCGAGGGGGCTTTTCTTGGCGGACAGTCCGCCATTCACCAGTTCTGTCGTATTGGCGATTATGCTTTTGTTGGCGGATGTGCGGCGGTGATTACTGATATTATTCCTTACGCTTCGGCATTCGGCAATCATGCGCGCCTGGCGGGGCTGAATATTGTCGGCTTGAAACGGCAGGGCTTGGAACGAAGTATAATCCATGATCTGCGCGCGGCTTACAAAATTTTGTTTGGCAATCACGACACATTTAAGGACCGGGTGGAGCGCGTTCGTGAAGAGTTCGCCCATTGCGATGAAGCGATGCGCATCGTCAATTTTATCGATGTTGATACGTCGCGACCATTGATGACGCCCAGGCGTTAGCGCGGATGGTGCGCTGGCGAAAACTCGGGATACTTGCTGGCGGCGGCGCCTTGCCGGAACGCATTGCCGCATCTTGCGCAGAACGCGCTGCAGCGTTTCACATCATTCGTATAAATGGCTCGGCCGGTTCATCGCTTGAAACTCGGCCTGGCGATGATTGCGGCATCGGCGAGATCGGTAAAATATTACGACTATTGAAGGCCGCACATTGCGACGCCGTCGTTTTCGCCGGTACGGTCGAGCGGCCGAACTTTACAGCCCTTAAGGTAGACTGGCGCGGCGCGGCGCTGATGCCGAAAATCATCGCTGCCGCGGCAACAGGTGACGGCGCCTTATTGGGCGTGCTTGTCGATACGGTGGAGGCGGAAGGCTTTTTGGTGATCGGCGCCGATGAGGCCGTGCAGGGACTGGAGGCGCCGGCCGGCGCGCTTGGCGCACATCATCCCGATGACAATGACTTTCGTGATATGCGAAAAGCCGCAGCGGTTATCAATGCGCTCGGCCCGTTTGATGTGGGCCAGGCCGCAATCGTCGCTAACGGCCTTGTGATTGCGATTGAGGCTGCGGAAGGCACCGATGGCATGCTTCGGCGCTGCGCGGAATTATCCGATGACATCAAAGGCGGCGCCCGCGCAGGGATATTACTCAAGCGCCCCAAACCAGGTCAGGAACTGCGTGTTGATCTGCCCGTCATTGGCCCGGAAACTATTCACAAAGCGGACAAGGCAGGCCTTCGCGGTGTCGCCGTTGAGGCGGGCTTTGCGCTGATTATTGACCGCGACGACGTTATTAAATGTGCGGATGCGGCTGGGTTATTCGTATACGGTTTTTCGGATGCTGACATGAGGAAACCGTGAACGTGGCGACAAGCCGCTCCGTTTCGCCGCTGAAGCTGATGCTGTGCGCTGTTGAACCGTCCGGCGATGCGCTCGGCGCGGCGTTGATGCGCGCGCTTTATGACAAAGCGCCCGGCATAAAGATTTTTGGCTGTGGCGGCCCGTTAATGAAGGCGGGCGGGCTGGAAAGCCTTTTTCCGATCGACCGATTTTCTGTCATTGGTCCGGTCGATGCAATCGAGGCGTTTCCGGCAGCGCTTGACAGCGCCAATATCCTCGCAAAAGCTGCGGAAGAAAAATCGGCAGAGGCAGTTGTACTGATTGACGGCTGGTCGTTCGCCCGCATTGCGGCGAAGAGGATTAAACAACGCGCGCCGGGAGCAAAACTCATAAAATACGTCGCGCCGCAAGTGTGGGCTTCACGCCCGCATCGTACAAAGACGGTCGCTGCGCTTTTTGACGGCGTTCTGACCCTGTTTGATTTTGAACCGGCATGGTTTGAAAAAGAAGGCGTACGGAGTAAATTTGTAGGCCATTCCGCGTTTCAGGCGGCGGCGCAGGAAAATTGCGATGGCGCTGCATTTCGCCAACGCCACAACCTTGGTGATGGCCCTCTACTCGTCGTGCTGCCGGGCAGCAGGCATGGCGAGGTGCGCCGGTTGCTGGCGCCCTTTCGTCGGACAGTGGAAATTGTTCGCAAGGCCGTGCCCGAATTGCAAACGGTCATTGTTGCGGCCCCCGCCGTGGAAGCGGAACTGCGCAAAGCGACGAACTGGGCCGGCAGCGCAATCATTGGCGCCGATGAGCGCTATCAAGCCTATAGCGCAGCGACGGCGGGCCTCGTCGCCTCGGGTACGGCGACAACCGAGTTGGCGATTTGTGCAACCCCCATGGTGGTCGGCTATCGCGTCGATTGGGCGTCGGCGCTGTGGGTTCGCCGTGTGGCGACCATCCATTATGCCTCGATGATCAATATTGCCGCAGACGCCGAGATTATTCCGGAATTTCTGCAAGAAGACTGCAAGCCTGAAGCGATGGCCGCAGCACTTATCCCTCTATTGTCGGTCACGCCGGCGCGGCGCGCCCAACTGGAGGCGTTCCCTGAGCAGCTCCAAAAATTCGGCGTCGGCGGCCCGCCAGCGGCGGCGCTCGCAGCGGAGACTATTCTGGAATGGACGACAAAACCCGCTTAAAGCCACGCTAGCGCCATTTCACTGTTGCAAGCCGGGGCCCGCCGCCTTAATGCAATGAGACGACCCTAGGGGTGTAGCTCAGTTGGTAGAGCATCGGTCTCCAAAACCGAGGGTCGGGGGTTCGAGCCCCTCCGCCCCTGCCAGTTAATGCCTGCGTCCGAGCCGGAGAGATAGGTAACGTTTTGTACCCAAGACATGGGTGACAACCACGCGCCGTGCGCTTGAGCTATTGGATGGTTCCACGCAGCGCGCGCTAAAACGCAAACATTGAGATATTCAGCAGCAGGACTCTCTAAATATATGCGGGAGCCAAAGGGCTCAGGTCAAGCGTTGTGCAAGAAACAGATTTGGACATTTGCGAGACTACGGGGCGGGAGATCTTAAACCAGTATGTATGACCGGTATTTGGGTTGTGGAAGTTGATAGTCTTTTAGGTTGTGTACAGATTAATCTGGTTTATGTCGTGGATAAACGGTTGTGCGCTTTATCGTTCCAAAAGCAATTCGCGTTTCTAGTGCGCCGACGCCGGGAATACGCGTAAGTTTTTCTTTCACAAACGTCTCATAGTCTTTGAGGCTCGGACTTACCACGCGAAGGACATAATCGAAATTCCCTGTCAGCAGGTAACACTCCATGATTTCCTCTATATCCTGAATATGTTTCTCGAAGAGCCGGATCACTTCGTTGGTTTGGCGCTCCAGTCGGATATTGACGAATACGCATAAAGGAAAACCATATTTTTCATGATCGACGAGCGTTGTGTAGCCTTTAATAACGCCCTCTTCTTCGAGTTTGCGTACACGGCGAAGGCATGGGGAAGGCGATAGGTTTACTTTTTCGGCCAGGTCATTGTTTGTAAGCCGGCCGTTTTGTTGCAGGCTTCGCACGATTATTCGATCAATCGCGTCCATAACTTCCTCATGAAATTGGCAATAGGCGCCAATATATGTGCATTTTGGGATAAAATATGCAACTAAATTACGTGTTGCCATCCCTATATAGCCTAGAATTAAAGGAAAATTTATTCCATGAGAGGGGTGGATGTTATGGTGCGCCATTCTT
Organism: Alphaproteobacteria bacterium; assembly: GCA_013151255.1. Taxonomy (GTDB): domain Bacteria; phylum Pseudomonadota; class Alphaproteobacteria; order Caulobacterales; family Parvularculaceae; genus Hyphococcus. The sequence continues at coordinate 9,895 of JAADIQ010000082.1, read as the reverse complement.
TGGCGATTGTTGATGAGGGATTGGTATGAGCGTTAGTGCTGAGGCGGATATTGAAACCACGGAGGACAGTCCGGTAGACGATACGGAGCTTGAGGTCCTGGAACAACTTGAAAAGAATGTATTGTGGCTGTCCACCTGGATGATTCACAACGCCAATCACCTTCGAGAAAATACTGATGGCGTAAAAGTTGGGGGACATCAGGCGAGCTGCGCCTCCATCGCGACATTGATGACGGCTCTGTATTTTAAAATTTTACAGCCACAAGACCGTATTGCTGTGAAGCCCCACGCCAGTCCTGTCTTTCACGCGATCCAATATCTTTTCGGAAATGAGAAACGTGAATCGCTGGAAAAATTTCGGGCGTTCGGTGGCGCACAATCCTATCCTTCACGCACAAAAGATGGCGACTTGGTAGATTTTTCTACCGGCTCAGTCGGGCTTGGCGCTGCGGTCACCAATTTTGCCTCCTTAACGCAAGACTATCTTCGCGCGAAGAAATATGGAGATACGAATGCGCCAAAAGGGCGTATGATAGCGCTCGTTGGTGATGCAGAGCTTGACGAGGGTAATATCTATGAAGCACTGCTAGATACTTGGAAGCACGATCTGCGTAATATTTGGTGGGTCATCGACTACAACCGCCAAAGCCTGGATGGCTTAGTTAATGAACAACTTTTTCGGATCATTGGTCGGTTCTTCCGCGCCGTAGGCTGGAATGTCATAACGCTGAAATATGGGCGCAGGCTCTACGAGGCGTTTAAGCAGCCGGGAGGAATGTCGCTTAAACGCTGGTTCAACCAATGCCCGAATGATGTTTTTTCGGTGTTGACGTTCCAAAGCGGCGCCGCGTGGCGTCAGCAGATCAAGACCGACTGCCCAGATGATAGCGCGCTACATACGTTAATCGATACTTATGACGATGATGCATTGCATCGTGTGATGACGAATCTCGGCGGGCATTGTATGGAGGCGATTCTCGATGCCTTTTCAAATGTTCCCAACGATAAACCCACGATATTTATTTGTTATACAGTTAAAGGACATGGCCTTCCCCTGCAGGGTCACAAAGACAATCACGCGGGATTGATGAACCCGAAGCAGATGGAGCGTTTTCGTGAGGCGCATGAAGTTGCGCCGGGGAAAGAATGGGACCTTTTCTCAACACAATCTGTTGGCCCGCAGACACTCGCGAGAGCGATTGATACAGCGCCGTTCAACGACGGCGAAAGCCGCCATAAACATGCGCCGCAGATCGAATTGCCCCCTTCTATGCCAGTTTCGGGTGGTTCGAAGACGAGCACTCAGGAAAGTTTCGGTAGGATACTGAATGATCTTGCAAAACAGGGCGGCCCCCTCGCAGAGCGAATTGTTACAACCTCGCCCGACGTTACGGTTTCAACCAACCTTGGGGGATGGGTGAACCAGCGTGGGCTGTATCACCGGATGGTGCGCGGGGATGCTTTCCGCGAACGTAAGGCGGCTTCTGTTCAAAAATGGGACCGCTCGCCAAACGGTCAGCATATCGAGCTCGGTATTGCAGAAAATAATTTATTTTTGAACCTCGCCGCGCTTGGCTTGTCGCATTCGCTATTTGGCGAGCGGCTTTTTCCTATCGGCACTCTATATGATCCCTTCATAGCGCGCGGACTGGATGCGTTAAATTACGCCTGTTACCAGGATGCGCGGTTTATTGTTGTCGCAACGCCATCAGGGATAACCCTGGCGCCGGAGGGCGGCGCGCATCAATCGGTGTCGACGCCGCTAATAGGCATAGGGCAGCCGGGACTAACCGCGTTCGAACCCGCTTATCGTGACGAGCTGGCGGAAATTCTGCTTTGGTCCTTTAATCATCTTCAAGATGAGGAGGGCGGAGGTTCGGTTTACCTGAGATTATCGACCCGGCCGCTTGATCAACCCGAACGCATTCTTGATAAGCAAACGAAGAACGCGCTGATTAAGGGCGCTTATTGGCGCGCACCGCCTCAAAAGGGGACGAAACGTGTGATTGTCTATTCCGGTGTATTGGCGCCGGAAGCATATGCAGCCTGGAAGCAAGTGAAAGAGATTGATGCCGGGGTTGGTTTGCTCGCCGTAACTTCTATAGACCGTCTTTATAGGGACTGGATAGATTCGCAGGCCAGCGATCGTGAATCGCACATAGGTAATCTGCTTTCACCACTCGATAGCGATGTGAAACTGGTTACAGTTCTGGATGGGCACCCCGCCTCCTTATCTTGGCTGGGCGGCGTGTGCGGGCATCGCATGCACCCGCTTGGCGTTTCACAATTTGGACAATGCGGAAACTTGAGTGACCTGTATGCTCATTACGGGATTGATACTCACGCCATTCTTCGCGCCTTGCAATAAAGCCACCCAATAAGTGCGCCGTAATGATTTTGCGGCGCTTAAAGCCAGATGGCGCAACTAAGAGGCGCATTTCATTTCGTTGCACGCGTCATTTATCTATCGGCCTATATTTGGAGCCAACGGGTCTGCGGCCGCGCTATGCTGGGTTACAGGGCAGGCGGGCATCTTGATTATTTTATGGGGCATCATTGGTTAGGCGCACGAAAAAAGATTTTCCGGGTTGCGCTGGCGATTGCAAATCTCAGCCCGCTTCGCGTTCAGCCTTGGCGCGACGTTTTCTGAGATGCGGTTTTAACGCAATTTTCCGTATGCGAATGGATTTCGGCGTGACTTCAACCAGCTCGTCATCGTCGATATAGGAAATCGCCTGTTCCAGCGTCATGCGCCGCGGCGTGGTCAGGCGCACGGCTTCGTCCTTGCCGGCGGCGCGGATATTGGTGAGCTGTTTGGCTTTTAACGGGTTAACGTCGAGATCGTTGGGTTTGGCGTTCTCACCGACAATCATGCCCTCATAGACTTTGTCGCCGGGCGAGATGAACATCACGCCGCGCTCTTCCAGGTTCCATATGGCAAACGGCACCGCCGCGCCGTCGCCAGTGGAGATGAGGACGCCATTGCGCCGGCCTTGAATGGCGCCTTTATGCGGCGCGTGTTTGAGATAGGACCGGTTGATGACGCCGGTGCCGCGGGTGTCGGTGAGGAACTCGCCATGATAGCCGATGAGTGCGCGCGCCGGCGCATGCATGGTAAGCCGGGTCTTGCCGGCGCCGGCCGGTTTCATTTCCACCAGCTCGGCTTTGCGTTGCGAGAGTTTTTCGATGACCACGCCGGAATAGTCGTCATCGACATCAATCACCACTTCTTCAATTGGTTCCAGCAGCGTTCCATCGTCGTCTGTGCGGGTAACCACACGCGGACGCGAGACGGCGACTTCAAAATCTTCCCGGCGCATGTTCTCGATCAGCACGCCAAGCTGCAATTCACCGCGCCCGGCAACTTCGAAGGCGTCGCGAGATGCGGCCTCGGTTACGGAAATCGCGACATCACCTTCGGCCTGGCGCATCAGCCGCTCGCGGATGACGCGCGACTGCACCTTGGAGCCTTCACGCCCGGCCAGCGGCGAATCGTTGGCGGAGATCGTGACCGACAGCGTCGGCGGATCGATTGGTTGCGCCGGTAGGGCTTCGGTTGCAGCCAGATCGCAAAGCGTGTCGGAGACCGAGGCTTCAGAGAAGCCGGCAATCGCGACAATGTCGCCGGGCAGGGCTTCATCAACCGGCTGGCGTTTTAACCCGCGAAACGCCAGCACTTTCGTCACCCGCGCCTGTTCAATTTGTTTGCCGTCCCGCGACAGCGCTTTCCCGGTTTGGCGCGGCCGGAAACAATCCGCCCGGTGAGCAGGCGCCCGAGATAGGGGTCCGCCTCCAATGTTGTCGCCAGCATCCGGAACGGCGCGTCCGTTGCGTCATTGTCAGAGCCGGCGCTGAATTGCGGCGCCGGGACGTGGGCGACGACGGTTTCAAACAACGGCTGCAAATTTTCGCGCGCGTCATCGAGCGTTAGCGCCGCCCAGCCGTCGCGGCCGGCAGCATAGAGCACGGGGAAGTCGAGCTGGTCGTCATTGGCGCCAAGCGCGGCGAACAGATCGAACGTCGCATCAAGCGCTTTGTCCGGTTCCGCCGACGGCCGGTCGACTTTGTTGAGGACGACAATTGGGCGCAGGCCAAGCGCCAGGGCTTTTGACAGCACGAATTTGGTTTGCGGCATCGGCCCTTCGGCGGCGTCAATCAACAGCAGGCAACCATCGACCATCGACAGGATGCGCTCGACCTCGCCGCCAAAGTCGGCATGGCCCGGCGTGTCGACGATGTTGATGCGCACCGGCGCCTGATTATTTGCTTGCCCGCCTTCGCGGCCGGGATTTTCCCAGAGCACGCTAGTGCATTTGGCGAGAATGGTGATCCCGCGCTCGCGTTCGATGTCATTGGAGTCCATGGCGCGCTCGGCCATTTCCGCGCCTTTGCGCACCGCGCCGGACTGGCGCAGCATCTCATCGACGAGCGTTGTCTTGCCATGATCGACATGGGCGATAATGGCAATATTGCGGAGTGGGATTGTGCGTTGCGTCATGAGGCGCGAGGTGCGCTTTTTTCCGCCAATAGGCAAGGGTTTCAATCGATTTCTGTGCAAATCACAATGATTTACTCTATAGGACGTCGCAGACATGGGGTAGGGCGGTAACTTTGATCGCTCCGGCCTTGCTGCGGGCTGGAAAAAATGGCGCATCTGTTCATTAGCTATTCGCGGACTGACCGCGACGCAATTGAGAGGTTCGCCGCAGCTTTAGAGGCGGCAGGTCACTCGGTTTGGTGGGATCGCCATATTCGCGGTGGGGCGTCTTTCGCTAAGGATATAGAGGCCCAGCTTGTCAAAGCCGACGCCATCATTGTGGCCTGGTCGCCTGGCGCCAATGCATCTGACTGGGTGAAGGACGAAGCAGTTTTCGCCCGTGACAAAGGGACGTTAATTCCGATCTGTCTGACCGATTGCGAAGCGCCGCTGGGGTTTCGACAATATCAGGTAATCGACTTCCAGGAATGGAAAGGTGATGCCGGCGCGCTGGAAGTGCAATCGGTGCTGAGCGCGATTGCCGAGCTGACGGGCAGTGCGGCTCCGGAATTCGAGGCGCCGGCGCAAAAAACTCTGATCGATAAAATCAAGGCCAGGCCGGGCATGGTCGGCGGCGCCCTGGCGGCGGCGTTTGTAGTTGTCGCTCTTTTTGCATTCATGCTCATGCGCGCCGGGCCGGATGGGGAATTGGTTTACGTTGAAGCGGTAGGCCCCTTGCCAGCGCCTCGTGAAGTTTCGATTGCTGTCCTGCCCTTTGTCGATATGTCGCCGGAAGGCGATCAGGAATATTTCGCAGACGGATTATCGGAAGAATTGCTCAACGTTCTGGTCCATGTGGATGGGTTAAAAGTCGCCTCGCGAACGTCGTCCTTTGCCCTCAAAGGTGAAGCCCTCAGTGTGGGCGATATTGCCGAACGCTTAAAAGTCAATCATGTCCTCGAAGGCAGTGTCCGCAAGATGGGCGCCCGCGTTAAAATTACCGCTCAGCTGATCGATGCGCGCGATGATCGGCATTTGTGGTCTGAAACTTATGACCGGCAGCTATCAGACCTGTTTCGTATTCAGGAAGAAATAGCCACAGCCGTTGTGGTTGAGATGCGCAATCAGCTTGGCATGGAAGAAAGTGTTCCGATCAATATCAAAGCCGCCACTGGGAATATGAGCGCTTATGATACCTACCTTAAAGCACGCAAGCTCTTTGCGGCGCGCGGAAAAGCCAATGTCGTAGAGAGTCTGCGCTTGTTTGAGCAGGTTGTTGCAATGGACCCGACCTTTGCAAAGGGATGGGAAGGTCTCGCTGCTGTATACGGAGTTGCGTCGAGCTATAGCATTTTAGATCGTGATTATTCCGCGCTGGCGCTGTTTGCCAACAAAAGGGCTTTGGAATTAGATCCCGATCTATCGATGCCCTACGCCGTCATTGGATTGACTTACCGGGCGCATTACCCAACGCCTTGGGTGGAGTCTTTCGACAACCTGAATAAGGCGCTGGAGCGAGATCCGAAAAACGCCAGCGCATGGCAGTGGCTGGGCATGAACTATATTTCTGTCGGCGAGGCGAAAGAGGCGATCAATGCGTTTAACGCCTGCCTGGAAATAGATGAAGCCCGGCGCCTGTGCCGCCGGTATCGGGCGGCGGCCAATATTTTTTTGGGCAATATTGATTTGGCGATAGTCGATGCGGGCGCGAATGCGGAGGTCAATTATTTTAGCGGCTTTGACGCCTATATTCCAATCTTCCTTGAGCGAGGCGATCGCATAATGGCGTTTGCGGCATCCCGGATGGTCAACTGGCGGGGAGGCTTTCCGCATAAAGAATATATTAGCGCGCTGGAAAACCCTGAGAGCCAGCCGCCCGACCGGTTGAAAGTTTTTATGGCCTGGGGCGATGAGAAGCGTGTGGATGTGACCGACAAAACCAATCTAATGCTGGCTTTGCGGGCGTATGATAAAATCAACGTCGACACCTTCGACAATGATTATGAGGATCTGTGGCTGCCGCAATTTGCCCACTACCGCCGTTCGCCGCAGTTTAAGCAGTTGGCCGAAGACCTCGGCTTAACGCCATACTGGCGCGCGCGCGGGTTCCCGCCTCAATGCCACGCTGTTTCCGAGGCAGACATTGAGTGCAACTAACCGGCTTTGCGGGTTCGCCGGCTAAAGTTGCGCAATATCGTCGCCCGCCACACCCATCGCAACAGGGCGAAGACTGTCGCCGGCACAAAAGCCAGCGTCAGCCATAAAGCGAGGGCCTCGGCCGGCAGCGCCGAGGCGATCAACAAGCCGACATAGGCGGCAACCGCAAACAGCGCCGTCACCACAACCAGGCGGGCGATGGCGCGGGCGCGGGCGATCCACAACACGCCTTTGATGAGGAGCGCGCCCAGCAGCAAAGCCGCAGCGATTAAGACACCCTTGCCGAGGAGATTGGCCGCCTTTGCGGGATGTTTTTTGAAATCAACCGGAACCGGCGCCCGCGAGGAGACAAACACTGGCGGCGTATCGATTGCCATCGGCAGGCTAATCGCTGAACTGATGTGCCCCATGGTGACCAGTTCTTCGCCGGTGACTGCATCCCATATGCGCGCGGTGTTGTCGCGTGAGCCGCTGACGATGATTTTCCCGTCGGCGGAGGAATCGAGCGACCGGCTGGCGTCGCGATGGCCCTCAAGTTCGGCGATCAGCGTTTGGTCGGCGATGTTCCATAGACGGATTACCGGATCGATGCCGCTGGTCGCCAGCGTCTTGTCGCCATTGGCAAACGCAACACCGAATGCTTTGGCGGCGCCATGGTTGAACGTGGCGAGGCGGTCGCGGCTTTGAGTACGCCAGATGCGGATTTTGCCATTGTCGGCAGCGGCGGCGAACATAGAGCCGTCATTGGAGAACTGAACATCATTGCCGGGCCCGCCAATCGACAGCGCGGCGACGCGCCGGCCATTGCGCCAGTCCCACAGCCGGACATTGCCGTCGCCCGAGGCGGAAGCCAGAAGCGCGCCGTCGGGACTGAAATCAATCGCGGTGACACGGTCGCCGTGTCCGGTCAGTGTGCGTACAGCTTCGCCGGTCTCTGGGTCCCAGATGATGATGGTTTTGTCATTGCTGGAGGTTGCGATTGCCGAGCCGTCAGGCGACCAGGCCGCATCGCGAACGCTGGCGCGGTGGCCCTTAAGTTGGCGAATGAGCTTGGCGTTTGAGGTCGACCAGATGTCGGCGCTCAAATCGCGCGAGGCGGAGACCGCAAGCTTGCCGTCCGGCGAGAAGTCCGCGTCCCAGACCCAGTTTTCGTGCTGGGTAAATTCCGCCAGTTCAACGCCGGTGGTTGCGTCCCATAGTTTCACCGTGGAATCATCAGACGAGGTGAGCAGGCGCTTGCCGGCCGCATCAAGGGTGACGCCATTGATGTCGGCGCCCTCAATACCTTTGACCTGCACGCCTTCCAGCGCGGCGGCGTATATCCGTCCCTCAAGGATAAGTGGGGCGCTGGCGATCAGGGAGAACAAGATCAGCGCCATATAAGAGCGCGGCAAGAGTGCAAGCGAGGCGGCGCCGGCGGCGCGGTCAGCCTCCAATGTTCCGTAGCGGGATAAAAACGCTAATATGCCCATGGCGCCAACAAAGAACGGCCGATAGGCGGCGAATACAAAGTCTGACGTGTAGGCGAGGGCGCCAAAGGCGGCGGCGATCAGCGCCGCCATAAAGATCGCCTGGGCAAACAGCGCTAACCGGCGTTTGGAGCCGGTTGTCGTGTAAGCGCTTTTTTGCGCTTTCGGCGGCTTGGCGCGTTTCGGCGGTTTTGGTTTCTTTTGTTTTTTCGGCGGCTGTTTGGCTGCCGGCTCTGGTTCAGTGGGCGCTGGCGCCGGTTGCGGTCGGCGGTCCGGCGCGCCGCGCGCATTTGCGGCGCCGTCGCTGACGGCGCTGATGAACGCTTTGAATGCGTTGTCGTTGAGATTGCCGCGCCAGTGGGTGAGGTCGGCGGTTTGGATTTGCCGAAAGCCGAGCGGGATATCGACATTGTCAATCAGGGCCGGGAACAAAATCTCGCGCGCCGCACCCTCGTCGGCCTCGTCAGCGACAAAGCGCGAGGCCACCGAATAGCGCGACCACATGACGATCACCGACCGCGTGTTGTTGAGCGCTTCGCCAATTTCCTGACGGAAGCCGGCGCCGGTTTTGATTTCCGGGTCCCACCATACGCGCAATCCGCGCTGCGAAAGCGCGTGGGCGATTTTCTCCACCTTCGGGCGATCTTCGCGCGAATAGGAAATGAACACATCGTGATTAGCCAAAGCGCCGCCCCTCTACCGTAGCTCCGCCGTGTGGTTCGCTATACCCTAATAGGAAAGGTTCGTCCCGAACCATTCCCCCCGCTGCCCTGGAAAGCTAGCAAAATGGCGGCGCCGGGACAATCATCAGATTTGACGATATCGGCCTGGGGACAAATATCCTTGGGCCGCACGTCAAAATCCGGATTTATTGTGGCTCTAACCCGCAATCCCCCTTTGAGCTTGTGCTTTTGCGGCATATTGAAGGGCCTATCGAATTGGGAGACCTGCGCACCCTATGGCTCGCTTCACACCAGACTTTCTTGATGAGCTAAAGGCCCGGTTGCGGCCTTCTGATGTCATCGGGCGGTATGTGAAGCTAAAGAAGCAAGGCAATGAATGGGCTGGGCTTTCTCCGTTTACGAAGGAAAAAACTCCGTCCTTTTTCGTCAATGACCAAAAAGGCTTTTACCATTGCTTCTCGTCGAGCAAGCATGGCGATGTCATCTCGTTTTTGCAGGAAACCCAGCGGCTGACCTTTCATGAGGCGGTCGAACGGCTGGCCGAAGAGGCGGGATTGCCACTGCCAGAGGAAACGCCGGGCGATGCCGCCCGGGCGCAACGCGCGCAAGGCCTGGCGGAAGCCTGCATGGGCGCGGCGCAATATTTCGCCGCCATGTTGCAGCGCAGTGACGGTCGTCAGGCGATGGACTATTTGCGCGGCCGCGTGGTTAGCGACGAGCAGATCAAACAATTCAATATCGGCTTTGCGCCGTCTGCGCGCCGCGGGCTCAAGGATTTTCTGATTAATAAGGGCTTTGGCGAAGATGTTTTGATCGAGGCCGGATTGATTATCAAACCGGAAGACGGCTCGGCGAGTTATGACCGCTTCCGTAACCGGATCATGTTTCCAATCACCGGCGCGCGCGACCGGGTGATCGCTTTTGGCGGCCGCGCCCTCGACCCCGATGCGCGGGCAAAATATCTCAACTCGCCGGCGACGCCGCTGTTTCACAAAGGCTCGGTGCTTTATAATTTGAACGCGGCGCGGATGGCGGCGGCGGATGCGAAGGCGCCGCTGCTGGTGTGCGAAGGCTATATGGATGTGATCGCGCTGTGGGGCGCGGGATTC
>JAADIQ010000064.1:2778-15651 GCA_013151255.1 Alphaproteobacteria bacterium | reverse complement strand
CCCCAATATATACCGCCACGCCCGCATCTTACCCGCTTCCCTCAAAGGCCATCGTTCCTTTTCGGCGTCGGTTAACGCTAAAAAGGTCTAATTCTAAACGTCCGCCGCGCCCAGCATGCAGAAAATTGCAGGATTTGGCGAGGCGTGTCATGAACCCTCTGCTGGCGGGTGAAAATCCGCCAGTTTGGCTCATCGATGCGGACATGGGCGGGCGCTACTCGGCCGGGCCGGAATTTGAGTTTCACCGTGCTGCGGCAAAACTGCGCCGCGACGCATTTTAGCGCCGAACCGGCAATATACGAGTAGCGCCCGCCCATGTCCGCATCGATGAACCAAACTGTAGAAACGGGCCAATATAACGAAACCGGCGGGTTTGCTGAGCAGAGTGGTATTGACGCCGCCTATTGCCCGATTGAGCGCCGCCGCCGCGGACCGGTCGCGATTGCCGCATCGCTGACGGTGCTGTTCGCGGGCGTTACTTTCCTTGGCTATGCGATGATGACGACGCCGGCGCCCTTGCGCCCCGCAGCCCCGGTTGAGCGGCAGGTTGTCAAAATTGCGCCGGTCGTAGAACCGACGCCGCAAGCCGAAGAGATGGCCGTTGCGGAACCCGCGCCAAAAGAACCTGCGCGCCTCACCGTCGCCGAGGCGCTGGCGCAATCGCGCGCCGCGAGACAAAGCGTTCAAACTATCGCCAGCGCATCGCCGCAAGCTCGTGTTGAAGCCCCGCCCCGCGACGGTCTTACCCCGCGCCTGAAGCCGGTACGAAAGATTACGCCGAACTTGCGTCCCTCCGGGCTTGGGCGCGCGGCAAAAATCGGCGGCTTTCTTATCGCCGAAGCGAACGATGCGCCGCCGCCGGTCTTCTTCCCAAGTGATATGCAGCGCCATACGCAAGAAACCGCGCCGCCGGCGGTGCTTTACGCGGGCGATCTTGAGCGCGCCTTTCGCGATATCCGCATTCGCATCACCAAGGGCGAGAATTTTGTCGATGCGCTCAAGCGCGCCGGCGTCAATGCGCGCGACCGCAATGAAGCCGCTTACGCTTTTGGCAAACATTACAATCTCCGCCGGCTTCGTCCGGGCCAGGAGTTTTTGCTCACCCTTGGCCAGCCTTATGAAACGCTGTTCCAGAACGCCGCCAGTGGCGGCGGCGATACGCGGTTGATGGCGCTGAAGTTTCGCGCCGATGCGGAAAACCGCATCTTCGTGCGGCGCGAAAAATCCGGCGGGTTCTCCGCCGAGATGGCGCCAGTGCCGCTCACCACCCGCATGCTGTCGGTTGCCGGACGCATTGACGGCAGCCTTTATGTCTCCGCCAAAGCTGCCGGCGCGCCCGACCAGATTATCGCCGACCTCGCTGACGCCTTTTCCTATGACGTTGATTTTCAACGGGAAATCTTTGGCGGCGACGAATTTGAGGCGATCTTCGAGGCGCGTTATGACGACCAGGGCGCGCTTGTCTCGACCGGCGATATCGTCTTTGCACGGCTTTATTGGCGTGGACGCTCGCGCGAGAAAGGCTATTATCGCTTTGCTGGGAAAACCGACGGCAAGCGCGGTGATTATTACGACGCATCCGGACAGGGCGCCAAACGCCTGTTGATGAAAACACCAATTGACGGCGCGCGTCTGTCGTCGCGTTTTGGACGCCGCAAACACCCAATCCTCGGCTACCGCCGCGCCCATAAGGGCGTCGATTTCGCCGCCGCGCGCGGCACGCCGATCAAAGCCGCTGGCGACGGCGTAGTCGAGCGCGCCAACCGCTATGGCAGTTTCGGTAATTATGTTCGTATACGTCATGCAAACGGTTACAAGACAGCTTACGCGCACCTCAAAGGCTTCCGCCGCGGCATTCGTGCGGGCAAGCGCGTGCGCCAGGGCGATATAATCGGCTATGTCGGCACCACCGGACGCTCGACCGGACCACACCTCCATTATGAGGTTCACCTCAAAGGCAAAGCGGTCAATCCGCAAAAGCTCAAAATCGCCACCGGCAAAAAACTACGCAGCGCCGAGCTCGACCGGTTCAAAATCCGCCGCGACCAAATCGACGCCATGCGCCTGCCGCAAGAGGAGCCAAAGCCGCAAGCCGCCGGCAAAGGCGGTACTAGAAGCAAAGCGCCGTAGCTAGGCGCAAGGCGAAGTGAGAGCCTCCATACTGTCTCGTTGATCCTTTCTGTTTTTAAAATTCATCACAAAAAGCATCATAAGGCCGCTGGAAAGCGTGAGGATAACTTTTCACCAAATATAGGTTTTATGGCCAACTACCCTCTCTGGGTTGTAAAATCGAAGATTCGATTCGCGTGGAGGTTGTGTTGTTTTTGGCGTTGGGGAGGTTGCAAAACCCCCTTCGACCGCTTCGCGGCCACTTCCCCCGCAAGCGGGGGAAGAAGGAGTTCGCGGCGAACTCAACGAATTCCTCCCCCGTTTACGGGGGAGGTGTCAGCAAAGCTGACGGAGGGGGTGCTTCGTGCAATCGTTGGTTTTGTGCACAACCAACTAGAACGCATACGCCCTATTCAGGGCATCACTTCTTCGCCGTCTCCGCCAGCACTTCTTTGATGTAGGCGTCGATGTCGAGGCTGCCGGTGGCGCGGCCTTTGATGCGTTCTCTTACCCGCGAGGGCAGCATCGCCGGGTCGATTGGGCCGCCGGCTTTTATGGTGGCGCGGATCAGCTCTTTTAGAGCCGTATCGTCAAACTTCGGTTTCCAGTCCGATTTTTTATCCGTCATCGGAGATTCCTCTTGTTCTGTTTCGCCAACCACAGCGTCAATCTAGTTTAACAACACATCCGGCGGCGGCGTTGTAGCGTGACTGTCGCCGCTGACGGAGAAATAATCGCGCCCGCCGGCGGGGGCGCCGTTTATCGTCAGTACACCGTCGTCTGCGGAGACTGTCAATGTCGCACCATCGCTGATCTTGCCGGCGAGAAGCAATTCGGCCAGCGGGTCTTGCAGCTTTTTCTGGATCACCCGCCGCAAGGGGCGCGCGCCATAGACCGGATCATAGCCGTGATCGCCAAGCCAGCTGCGCGCTTTTTTGTCCAGCTCCAGCGTGATTTTACGGTCCGCCAACAGCCGCGCCAGCCGCGCAATCTGGATATCGACAATCTTGTCCATATGCGCGCGGGAGAGCCGGTGGAATAAAATTATCTCGTCGAGCCGGTTTAAAAACTCCGGCCGGAAGCTGGCGCGCACCGCTTCCATCACTTGTGGTCTTACCGCATCACTATCCTCTCCTTCCGGCTGCGCGGCGAGATAGTCCGAGCCGAGATTGGAGGTCATGATGATCAGCGTGTTTTTAAAATCAACCGTGCGGCCCTGGCCGTCAGTGAGGCGGCCATCGTCGAGCACCTGCAACAACACGTTAAAGACATCCGGGTGCGCCTTTTCAATTTCGTCGAACAGCACCACCTGATAAGGTCGGCGACGCACGCGCTCGGTGAGCATGCCGCCCTCTTCATAGCCGACATAGCCCGGCGGCGCGCCAATTAATCTGGCGACGGAATGTTTTTCCATAAACTCCGACATGTCGATGCGGGCAATCGCACTTTCATCGTCGAACAGAAATTCGGCCAGCGCCTTGGTGAGCTCGGTTTTGCCGACGCCGGTGGGCCCGAGAAACAGGAATGAGCCAATCGGCCGGTTCGGATCTTTCAGCCCCGCACGCGCACGGCGCACAGCTGCGGACACCGCCTCGACCGCCTCACTCTGACCGACGACGCGCGCCGCCAACGCTGTTTCCATATGCAACAGCTTTTCACGCTCGCCTTCGAGCATTTTTTCAACCGGCACGCCGGTCCAGCGCGCAACGATGCTGGCGATATTTTCCGTATCCACCACTTCCTTGACCAGCGCATTGGCGCCGTCGGCGCGCTCAACATGTTGCTCAGCCTCGGCCAGCTGTTTTTCCAGCGCGGGGATTTCGCCATATTTCAGCTCCGAGGCGCGACCCAAATCGCCGCGGCGCTCAGCGTCCGCGAGCTTCTGGCGGGCCTGGTCGAGCTGTTCTTTTATCTTGGTCGACGAGGCGAGGCTTTCCTTTTCCGCGCGCCACAGGGCGGTTAGCTCCGACGAGCGTTGCTCTAGCTCGCTCAGTTCTTTTTCGAGTTTTTCGAGTCTGTCTTTCGACGCCGCATCGGCTTCTTTCTTCAGCGCTTCGCGCTCGATCTTCAGCTGGATGATGCGGCGGTCAAGCTCGTCGAGTTCCTCCGGTTTGCTGTCGACTTCCATGCGCAGGCGCGAGGCCGCCTCGTCGATCAGGTCAATCGCCTTGTCGGGCAAGAACCGGTCGGTAATGTAGCGCTGAGACAGCGTCGCGGCGGAGACAATCGCGCTGTCGGAAATCCGCACGCCGTGATGCAGCTCATACTTTTCTTTCAGCCCGCGCAAGATAGAGATCGTGTCTTCCACCGTCGGCTCATCGACAAACACCGACTGAAACCGGCGCGCCAGCGCTGCGTCCTTCTCGACATATTTGCGGTACTCATCGAGCGTCGTTGCGCCGACGCAATGCAACTCGCCGCGGGCAAGCGCCGGTTTTAACAGGTTGGACGCATCCATCGCGCCGTCGGATTTCCCGGCGCCGACCAGCGTGTGCATTTCGTCGATGAAAAGAATGATTTCGCCGTCGGAATCGGTAACCTCTTGCAACACCGCTTTGAGGCGCTCTTCAAACTCGCCGCGATATTTCGCGCCGGCGATGAGGGAGCCCATATCAAGCGCCAGCAGGCGTTTGTCGCGCAGACTTTCCGGCACGTCGCCATTGATGATGCGCAAGGCGAGGCCTTCGGCGATGGCGGTCTTGCCGACGCCGGGCTCGCCTATTAGCACCGGATTGTTCTTTGTACGGCGCGACAACACTTGCATGGTGCGGCGGATTTCTTCATCGCGGCCGATAACCGGGTCGAGCTTGCCGTCGCGCGCCGCTTGCGTCAGGTCGCGGGCATAGCGGTTGAGCGCATCATAGGCCTGTTCGGCTGATGCGGTGTCGGCGGTGCGGCCCTTTCGGATGTCGTTAATCGCCTCATTGAGCTTCACGGCGGTGATGCCCGCCTGCTTTAATATCGCCGCCGTCCCGGCTTGCGTCTCCACCGCCAGCGCGGTGAGCAGGCGTTCGGCGGTAACGAACTTGTCGCCGGCTTTTTTGCCGATCTCTTCGGCGGCGGCGAAAACTTTCGCGGTCGGCGCGGCCATATAAATCTGTCCGCCGCCGCCTTCGACCTGCGGCAGTTTCGCCAGCGCCTCGTCAGCAAGTTGCAGCGCGACTTCCGGCTTGCCGCCGGCGGCGCGGATAAGGTTGGCGGCCAGGCCTTCGGTGTCGTCCAGCAGCGCCTTTAGAAGATGTTCCGGCGTGAATTGCTGATGGTTCTCGCGCAGGGCGATCGTTTGCGCCGCCTGCACCAGACCGCGGGCGCGATCGGTATAGTTTTCAAATTGCATATCGACCTCATCAGAGCGTCAAATGGTTAAAGCGCCCCAAAAATGGCGGCGCCGAATTCATTTATTAGATGGGGCTTGATAAGCTGATCTCAAGTCCGGGCGGCGTATTTTCGCGCAAAAAAACCCGGCGGGACGAAATCCCGCCGGGCTACCGGAACAATATGGACGGCTAGATGGCGCCGCCGAATTCGTTAAATTATTCCTTGTCATGGCCTTTCATCTCGTGATCGCCATGGTCTTTCATTTTGCCTTTATGCTCTTTCATTTTCGCCTTGTGCTTTTCCATCTTGGCGGCATGAGCAGCTTTGGCTTCTTCGAGGGTAAGAACTCCGTCGTCGCCAGCCAGTTTGGCGAATTTTTCTTTGGCTTTGGCCATTTTATAATCGAGATATTCCGCTTCCGTCACCGAGCCGTCGCCATCGGCGTCAACTTCAGCAAAATGGCTTTCGACCATTTTATCCGCGTCCATATGGCCCTTGTCTTTGTCAGGGCTGGCGAACGCGCTGGCGGCTGCAAAAATGCTGGCGCCGGCGATGAGGGCTATAGTACTGGTTTTCATGAGATTCTCCTTAGTTGCGTAACAAATTCTCTAGGCGCGGCGAACGCCGGCCTATGGTTAACGCGATACCATATAATACGCGCGGGAAACATATATGCCTCGGCCGAGCGCGGTTAAGGTTTGGTAATCACGACGTTTTTTCGCCTTACGGGCAGCGAGATAGATACATTTGCTTGTCATTGCCGGGCTTGTCCCGGCAATACAGAAAAGTAGCGGGCGACAAAGGCAAAGTCAGCTAAACTAAATCAAGCCCGCCAAAGGCGATGACGGATCGGCGTAGCGCTTCTTGGGCATGCGCCCGGCGAGATAGGCCTCTCGCCCGGCGATAACGGCGTGTTTCATTGCTGACGCCATCAATATCGGGTCTTTGGCCTCGGCAATCGCGGTGTTCATCAACACGCCGTCGCAGCCAAGCTCCATCGCAACGGCTGCATCCGAGGCGGTGCCGACGCCGGCGTCGACAATGACGGGTACGGAGGATTGCTCGACAATGAGGCGGATGTTGACCGGGTTGATAATCCCCAGACCAGAACCGATTAGCGAGCCAAGCGGCATAATCGCGCAACAGCCTGCGTCTTCAAGCTTCCTGGCATAGACCGGATCGTCGGAACAATAGACCATCACCTCAAAGCCATCTTTGATCAGCAGCTTTGCGGCGCTCAACGTCTCTTCCATATCCGGGTAAAGCGTTTTCTGGTCGGCCAGCACCTCCAGCTTGACGAGGTTCCAGTCACCGGCCTCGCGCGCCAAGCGCAAGGTGCGGATCGCGTCATCGGCGGTAAAGCACCCCGCCGTGTTGGGCAGGTAAATATATTTCTCCGGGTCAAGATAATCGACCAGCAGCGGCTTGTCCTTATCGGTGAGATTGACGCGCCGCACCGCGACCGTCACCATTTCCACGCCGGCGGCCTCTGCGGCCTCAGCGTTTTGCTGGTAGGTTGCGTATTTCCCGGTGCCGATGATTAGGCGCGAAGATAATTTGCGGCCCGCAATTTCCAAACACTCAGCCATCACTCACCCTCCGCCAACAAACTGCACGATCTCAATCTTGTCCCCGTCAGCCAGCGCGGTCTCGCCATAGCGCGACTTCGGGACGATCTCCAGGTTGCGCTCGACGGCGATTTTCTTCGGCTCCAGCGCCAGCACCGCCAGCAGCCCGGCGACGCTCACCGGCCCCTCAAATCGCTTTTCTTCGCCGTTGACGGTAATATCCATGTGAATTCAGACGGCTCCCGTATTGCCGCGACCTAAAAACGGCGCTTATACAATGGCCTGTAAATCTTTTGCGGCCTATAGCTGGCGTCTTGTATGTAAGCGCTCTGGCCCCCGCAAGAAGGCGGCGACGGAATTTCTATGACGGCGAAGACAGTTTTTATCCTCAACGGCCCCAATCTCAACCTCTTGGGCGCGCGCGAACCGGCGATATATGGTCGCGATACGCTTGGTGATATTGAGGCCGCAGCAAAGGCAAAGGCTGGCGCGCTGGGGCTAACGGTGGATTTCCGCCAATCGAACAATGAGGGAACACTGATCGATTGGGTGCAGGAGGCGGACGCCAAGGCGGCGGGGCTGATTATCAATCCCGGCGGCTATACCCACACATCAGTGGCGCTGCTGGACGCGCTTGGCGCTGCATCAATCCCCAAGATTGAGCTGCACCTGTCCAATATTCACGCCCGCGAGGCGTTTCGGCAGCAATCGATAACCGCTGGCGCCGCCGATGGCGTGATTATGGGATTTGGCGCGGCGGGCTATCCATTAGCCCTTGAAGCGCTTAAAAATTTAATTGATAACCCCGCGCTGAAATAATAGCGGGTCCCGGTGGCGGGAAACAATAAGAACGGGAAACGCATGGCGGGTAAAAACGGGAAAGACAGCCGCGAGCTGGAAACAGCCTGGATTCGCGAGCTGGCCGGTATTTTGGAAGAAACCGGACTGACGGAAATCGAGATTGAAAAAGACGCCGTGCGGCTGCGGGTCTCGCGCCAGGGCGGCGCGGCGCAATATGTCGCTGGCCCGGCGCCTGTGGCTGCCGCGCCGAGCGCCGCACCTATCGCTCCCGCAGCGGCGGACCATGCCGGCGCGGTGAAATCGCCGATGGTCGGCACCGCCTATCTTTCGCCCTCGCCGGACGCTGCGGCCTTCATCACCGAAGGCGCGCAAGTCTCCGAAGGCCAAACGATTATGATTATCGAGGCGATGAAGACCATGAACCCCATCGCCGCGCCGCGCGCCGGCACGATCACCAAAATCCTCGTCACCGACGCCCAGCCAGTCGAGTTTGACGATACGCTCTGCATTATCGAGTAAAATGGGCGCGTCTTATTTGACGGCGCCGGTCAACGGATAAAATATGTTCAAAAAGGTCCTGATCGCCAATCGCGGAGAGATCGCTCTTCGCATCCACCGGGCGTGCAAGGAGATGGGCGTCGCCACCGTCGCCGTCCACTCAACCGCTGACACCAGCGCAATGCATGTGCGCCTTGCTGACGAAAGCGTATGCGTCGGCCCGCCGGCGCCAAAAGACAGCTATCTCAATATCCCGGCGATCATCTCCGCTGCTGAAATTACCGGCGCTGACGCCATTCATCCGGGCTATGGGTTTTTGTCCGAGAACGCTCGTTTCGCGGAAATTGTTGAAGCCCACAACATTACCTTTATTGGTCCGAAGGCGGAACATATCCGGGTGATGGGCGACAAAATCGCCGCCAAGACGGCGGTCGGCACTGTCGGCATTCCGCTGGTGCCGGGCTCTGATGGCGAAATTCATTCGCTTGCCGAGGCTCATGCGGCGGCGGCCGAGCTGGGGTTTCCGGTGCTGGTGAAAGCTGCTTCCGGCGGCGGCGGGCGCGGCATGAAGCTGGCCAAGACGGCCGCTGACCTCGATGAGGCGATTAGCACCGCCAAGGCGGAATCGAAAGCCGCTTTTGGCGACGATACGGTCTATCTTGAAAAATACCTCACCACGCCACGCCATATTGAAATCCAGGTTATCGCCGACAGCCACGGCAATGTCGTGCAGCTTGGCGAGCGCGACTGCTCGCTCCAGCGCCGCCACCAGAAGGTGCTCGAAGAAGCGCTTTCGCCGGCGCTTAGCGATGAGGCGCGCGCGAAGATTGGCGAGACGGTGAGGAACGCAGTTGAAAGGCTCGGCTATCTCGGCGTCGGCACGGTTGAGTTTCTTTACGAGAACGGCGAATTTTATTTCATCGAAATGAACACCAGGCTTCAAGTCGAACATCCCATTACCGAACAGGTCACCAATGTCGACTTGGTGCGTGAGCAGATTAATGTTGCCGCAGGCGCACCGCTCAGCTTTACCCAAGACGATGTGAAGTTTAAAGGCCACGCCATTGAGTGCCGGATTAACGCGGAAAACCCCAAAACCTTCCGCCCGTCGCCGGGCGAGATTACCCATTTTCATGCGCCGGGCGGTCCCGGCGTGCGGTTTGATTCTGCGATTTACACCGGCTACCGCATCCCGCCTTATTATGATTCCATGATTGGCAAGCTCATTGTCTGGGCCGATAACCGCGAGCTGTGCATCGCGCGCCTCAAACGCGCCCTCGCGGAGATGGCGTTTGCGGGGGTGGAAACCACCATCCCGCTATTTATCGACCTGGTTGACGATCCGGAGTTTTGCCGCGGTGAATATAATATTCACTGGCTTGAAGAGTGGCTGGCCAAAGACGGTTAACGCAAGGCAGCCGCACCACGCGAATGTAATTAGCGTTAACGGCCATTCCGCCGCATAATTGCGTTCATGTCCCGCGATTCGGCCAACACGTTATCGACCGACGAGCTGCTTAAAGCCTATACGCTCGGCTATTTCCCCATGGCGCGCTCGCGCGAGGATGAGGGCGTTGTCTGGGTGTTGCCGGACGAGCGCGGGGTTCTGCCGCTTGACGGCGCCGGTGCGCCGCGCCGCTTGATGCGGTTTTTGAAAACCGCGCCCTTTGAAATCCGCATCAATACCGCTTTCCTTGAGGTCGTCACCGCCTGCGCCGCTGCGACGCCGTCGCGGCCGGACACCTGGATTAACGACGCCATCATTGAAACTTATACGGAGCTTCATTTTATGGGCCGTGCGCATTCGGTTGAATGCTGGCGGGACGGAAAGCTTGCGGGCGGACTTTACGGGGTGGAGATGGGCGCGGCATTTTGCGGCGAGAGCATGTTCACGCGCGAGACCGACGCCAGCAAAATCGCGTTTGTCTATCTCATCGCGCGGCTGAAGCTTGGCGGTTTTGACTTCATCGATGCGCAGTTCACCAATGAACATCTTGAGCAATTCGGGCTGATTGGCGTTCCCGACAGCGTCTATCAACGCATGCTGGCAAAAGCGCTCTCATCGCAAGCAGATTTTTTCGCCGCGCCCGATCAGCTATCGGCGAGCCGCGTCGCGCAGCTGATCACCCAGACATCATAGACCGGGTGCTCCAACGCATTGAGCGCTGGCGAGGATGCAAACATCCAGCCGCGAAAAATGTTGACGCCTTCGGCTTGAGGGCCCTCAAGCACCTCTGGCACGGGCATATCCAGCGACAGCCGTTCCGGCGCCAGATCGAGCGGCGGCGACAGACGCTCCTCATCGACCTCGGCGCTATCGTCGATACTTTCGACTGCTAAAACATCGAACTCGGTGGGCTCAATTTCTTCCTCGATGACTTCCGGAAGCGCTATTTTAAGGCCGCTTTGACGCGAGCCAAACTCGGTGTCGAAAATTTCAAGAAACGCCGTTGTTTCCGGAAACTCTTCCGGCGGGCGTTGGTCGCAATAGCGCGGCTGGATTTCGAGCGGGCCAAAGCGCGCAATCTGGTTCATCTCGATTTCGATGTCGGTGTAGCGCGCGGTGATTTTGTCGAGGGCGCGTAAAGTAACCGATACGGGCGCGCGCTTTTCCGCATCAATGACGCCGGCGAACGGATCGTCTGCATTGCGCGACAACAGGTCTAATTCGCTTGGCCCGTGCTCTTCCGGCGCCTCCTGCGCGACGGCAAGGGCCGCAGAGAGGCCGACGGCGCCAGCCGCCAGCAATAGAGACGAAACTAAACGCATTACATATCTCCCAGCGGATCGGGCTCGCTGTTGTCCTTATTACCGGACTTGTTATTGCTCGTCTGGCTGGTGAACGCCTGCACGGCCAGGTTTAACAAATCCACCGAGCCGCGGGTGATGACGATCTTGTCGCCCTCAAGCAGCATCTCTTCAGACGCGCCGGGCTCAATCGCCACATAAGCGCCGCCCAACACCCCGTCGGAGGAAATCTTTGCAATCGAATCCTCCGGGATCGGAATATTACGGTCAATCGTCATGCCGAGATTAACTTCATAGGTTGCCAGATCGATGTCATGGTTAGTGACTTTGCCGACCCTGACGCCGGCGATGCGCACTTCCGAGCCGACGGTGATCCCGTCGACCCGCCCGAACACGGCGTCAATGCGATATTTGTCGGCGCCAAAATCTTTGCCGCTGACGCCGTAAGCATAAGCAAAGAATAAAACCGCAGCCGCGATCACAATAAAACCAACAATGGTTTCAAAAACTCCAGCGCGCGTCATGGCCTACTCCCTAACTGCCCTCAGGCTTTTTCCGGCGTCCAGGCTTCATAGTCATCCTCGACATCGGCCGGCCCGCCGGCCCGCGCCAGGCTGCCCGGCGGATGATAGGCCAGCGGCGTGCCGGTCATGTTGGGCTGATGATCCTTCTCATAGGCGCGCCGCGTCAAGGGCGCCTCGTTCGGCGGCTCATCAAATGTGTGGTGCAGCCAGCCATGCCAGTCCGGCGTCACCCGCGAGGCCTCGGCTATGCCGTGATAGACCACCCAGCGGCGCGGGCGCGTACCCTCGCTGCCCGGCAGGCTGGGGTGTTTTTCCTCAAAATAGCGATTGCCCTGCTCGTCCTCGCCCACCAGCCGCGCGCGCCTTCGCCACAGGGTGAAGGAGGAGCCGATTGTGGTCGAGTTCCACCAGGTAAACAGCCGTACAACCATGCCTAAAATCCGTTATTACCCGCCAATAGTGGCGTAGTGTTGCGGCGCGAATATGGCGTGCTGCGCCGGGTCCGGCAATAGCGTTGTGGCTGCCGGGGCTGTGACGATTTTTCAAGCAAATCTAGCGGATTGTGGTATGCTGGGCCCTCGCCGCATACTATATGTATGGGCCGTTTATCGAGTCGTTTTAATGCGTATTGACCGCCGATTTTCCAAGGATTGGAGCGCGCCCTATGGCGCGAAGGCATTCCGGCGCGCAGATTCGGAGATTCGCTCGTTTGGCGGCGAGACCATCTTCGAAATGCGCGATATCGAGGTTCCCAAGGCGTGGAGCCAGACCGCGGTCGATATTCTCGCCCAGAAATATCTCCGCAAGGCCGGCGTCCCGGCGGCGACCAAACGCGTACGCGAAAAAGGCGTGCCGGCGTTCTTGCAGCGCTCCATGCCGGATGTGGCGGCGCTCGCGAAACTGCCCGCCGACAAACGGTTCGGCCAGGAGACTTCCGCCAGGCAAATTTTCGACCGCATGGCCGGCGCCTGGGCCTATTGGGGCTGGAAGGGCGGCTACTTCGAAGACGAAGACACTGCCAAAGCCTATCTCGACGAAATGCGCGCCATGCTCGCGGCGCAAATTGGCGCGCCGAATTCACCGCAATGGTTCAACACCGGACTGCATTGGGCCTATGGCATCGACGGCGCCGGTCAGGGACATTATTTCGTTGACCATGCTTCCGGCGCGCTCACCCAATCCGACAGCGCCTATGAACACCCGCAACCGCATGCCTGTTTCATCCAGTCGGTTGACGACAATCTCGCCGGCGATGGCGGGGTGATGGATTTGTGGAAGCGCGAAGCGTTGTTGTTCAAATACGGCTC
>JAADIQ010000064.1:0-2735 GCA_013151255.1 Alphaproteobacteria bacterium | reverse complement strand
GCGAGCCGCTTTCCAGCGGCGGCAAAAGCTCCGGCTTGATGAGCTTTTTAAAAGTCGGCGACGCCGCCGCCGGCGCGGTGAAATCCGGCGGCACAACACGGCGCGCCGCCAAGATGGTGATTGTTGACGCCGACCATCCCGATATTGAAGAATTCATCCGCTGGAAGGCGCGCGAGGAAGAAAAGGTCGCAGCGCTGGTCGCAGGCTCACGCGCCATGGCGAAATATCTGCCGCTGGTTTTGGATGCCTGCTGGGCGCCCCCGGAAAATGAAAACACTGCCGGCGATGACGAAGACGATCAGGCGCGGTTCGACCCCAAGCACAATAGCGCCCTGAAGCAAGCCGTGCGCGCGGCGAAAAAAGCGTTCATTCCTGACGCCTCCATCAAGCGCGTCATCGACTATGCCCGCCAGGGCTTTCGGGCGATTGAAATCGACATTTACGACCTCGACTGGGATGGGCCCGGCTACCGCACCGTTTCCGGTCAGAACTCCAATAATTCCGTCCGCATCACCGACGACTTTCTAAAAGCCGTCTCCGACAATGATAATTGGGCGCTGAAGCGCCGCGTCGACGGCGCAACGGAGAAAACCGTCAAGGCGCGCGACTTGTGGCAGGAGATTTGCGCCACCGCCTGGGCCTGCGCCGATCCGGGCATTCAGTTCCACGACACCATCAACGCCTGGCACACCTGCCCGGAAGGCGGCGATATCCGCGCCTCCAATCCGTGCTCGGAATATATGTTCCTCGACGACACCGCCTGCAATCTTGCCTCGCTGAACCTGATTAAGTTCAAAACCGAAAAAGGCTTCGATGCCGACGGCTTTGACCATGCCTGCCGGTTGTGGACGCTGACGCTCGAAATCTCGGTGATGATGGCGCAATATCCGTCGGCGAAAATCGCCCAGCAATCTTATGACTACCGCACCCTCGGGCTCGGCTTCGCCAATCTCGGCGGATTGTTGATGTCATCCGGAATTGCCTATGACAGCGACGAAGGCCGCGCCATCGCCGCCGGCGTCAGCGCTTTAATGACCGGCGCGGCCTATCGCGCCTCGGCTGAAATTGCCGCCACGGTCGGGCCTTTCGCCAAGTTTAAAGACAATCGCGAGCCGCTGTTGCGGGTGTTGCGCAACCACCGCCGCGCCGCAGTGGGCACCGCGCTTGGCGGAGGGTTTGAAGGGCTGGGCGCGGAGCCGGCGCAATTTGACGCCGGGCTTTGTCCGTGGACAGACCTTGGCGAACGCGCGCAAACGGTGTGGAACGAGGCCTATGAGCTCGCCGCCATCAACGGGCTGCGCAATGCGCAAGTCTCAGTTGTTGCGCCCACCGGCACGATTGGCCTCGTCATGGATTGCGACACCACCGGCGTTGAGCCTGACTATGCGCTGGTGAAATTCAAAAAGCTCGCCGGCGGCGGTAATCTTAAAATCATCAATCAATGCGTGCCCGCCGCGCTGGCCGCGCTCGGCTATCCGCACAGCAAAATTGACGACGTCATCGCCTATGCGCTGGGCCGCGGCACGCTGGCGGATGCGCCGGGCGTCAACCTTGCGGAATTGCGCAATGAAGGATTTGAAGACCGCCACATCAAGGCGCTGGAAGAGCGGTTGAAAACCGCGTTCGACATGACTTACGCGTTCACACCGCAAGCCTTGGGCGAGGATTTCTGCATCAATATTCTCGGCATGCACGAAACCCAGCTGGGCGCGACCGGCTATGAGGTGTTGCGCGATCTCGGCTTTGCCGATGAAGAAATTCATCAGGCGAATTTATATTGCTGCGGGGCAATGACGGTTGAGGGCGCGCCGCATCTGAAGGAAGAGGACTACGCGGTGTTTGATTGCGCTAATCCATGCGGGCGGATTGGCGAGCGCTCGCTCAGCGTCGATGCGCATCTGACGATGATGGCCGCGGTGCAACCCTTCATCTCCGGCGCGATTTCCAAAACCGTCAACCTGCCGGCAAGCGCGGCCATCAACGACTGCGCGCGCGCCTATATGCTCGCCTGGCAGCTGGGCTTGAAATCGATCGCGCTTTATCGCGACGGCTCCAAACTTTCCCAACCCTTAGCGTCAATGCTGCTCGCCGCCGACAGCGAGGACGAAGAAGATGACTTCGCCGAGACCGTCGCTGCGGCGCCTGCGACAGAAAAATCGCGCATTGTCGCGGAACGCATTGTCGAGCGCATCATTGAGCGCACACCCGGGCGACGCCGCCTGCCGGACCGGCGCAAAGGCTATATCCAAAAAGCCATTGTCGGCGGCCACAAAGTTTATCTCCACACCGGCGAATTCGACGACGGTGAAATCGGTGAAATCTTCATCGATATGCATAAAGAAGGCGCAGCCTTCCGCAGCCTGATGAATAATTTCGCCATCGCCATTTCGCTCGGGCTGCAATATGGCGTGCCGCTCGATGAATATGTCGACGCCTATGTCTTCACACGGTTCGACCCGTCCGGGCCGGTCAAGGGTAATGACCAGCTCAAACATGCGACGTCTATCCTCGATTATATTTTCCGCGAGCTGGCGATTTCCTATCTCGGTCGCGGCGATCTCGCGCATGTGAACCCGGATGATTCCGCCGTCGATGCGATTGGCCATGGGGTTACGGAAGAAAAAACCCAAAAAGACGCGACCCAACTGATTTCCAAAGGCTTCAGCCGCTCGACCGTAACGGATAATCTGGTGATCTTGCGCGGCGGCGACTTCGACCGGCTGCGCGCAAAAGCC
>JAADIQ010000009.1 GCA_013151255.1 Alphaproteobacteria bacterium | reverse complement strand
CCCTGCCGGTGGGCGAGGCGCTGGCGACAACCGCGTTGCTGACCATGTGGGCGTTTATCGGCATTGAGGCCGGCGTTGTTCCCGCCGCGGATGTCATCGACGCCAGGCGGACAATCCCGCGTGCGATTATCGCCGGCACGCTGTCGGTCGCCGTGCTTTATATTGCGGCCACCGCCGCGGTGATGATGTTAGTGCCGGTGGAAATCCTCGCCCAGTCCGAGGCGCCGTTTGCAGACGCCGCGCTTGCACTCGGCGCCTTTGGCGGGCCGTTAATTGCGATTGGCGCGCTGGTCTCCACCGCCGGGTCGCTCAACGGCAATATTCTTCTTAGCGGGCAAATGCCGATGGCGGTGGCGCGCGACGGATTGGCGCCGAAAATACTGGCGAAGAAAAACACCGGCCATGCGCCGATTGTCGCACTGGTTGTGTCATCGACGCTCGCAACCTTGCTATTAATTTTCAACTACAGCGACGGGCTGGTGTCCGCGTTCGTCTTTCTCATCTCGATGTCTACGCTGGCGACGCTGATGCCTTATGCGGTGTCGGCGCTTGCGGAGTTGCGCCATTCGATGAAGTCGGCGCGGGCCTGGGCGGTGATCGCCATCGTCGCTTTGGTTTACGCGATTGTTGCGATGGCCGGCGCCGGTCTGAAGCCGTTGTTATGGGGCGTGTTATTGCTTGCCGCCGGGCTTCCGGTATTTTATTGGACAAAGCAATCCAGGCGTTGATGAGGGCGGAACAAAATGGCGGCGCAAACAGACATTGAAACCGGCCTGCCGGCATGGGCGTATACGGACCCTGATTTTTTCGCCCTTGAGCGCGCCAAACTGTTTGCCTCAAGCTGGCAGATTGTCTGCCATGAAAGCGACATCGCCAAACGCGGCGCCTATGCGACGCTGAACTTTCTCGGCGCGCTTGCGTTTGTTATTCGCGGCGACGACGGGGTCATTCGCGCCTTTCAAAATGTCTGCCGCCATCGTGCGGCGCGGCTTCTGGATGATCCGTTCGGACAATGTTCCTCGCGCATCGTCTGCCCGTATCACGCCTGGACCTATGACCTTGGCGGGCGGCTGGTTGGCGTTCCGGGACAGGATGGTTATGAGGCGTTTGACAAAAAGAACTACGGGCTAAGGCCGTTAGCATTGGGCGAGTGCGGCGGCTTTGTGTTTATCCGCTTTGGCGAGAACGGTCAGTCTTTCGATGAATTCGTAGAGCCGTTGCGCGAAGAGTTCGAAATTTACAAAACGGCGCAGATGCGCGCGCTTGGCCGCATCACTTTGCGGGAGCGCGAGGTTAACTGGAAGATCGCAACGGAAAACTATGTCGACTGCCTGCATTTGCCGATCGCCCATGATGGCCTTAATGGTCTTGTCGGCGACACTTACAAGCTGAACATCAAAGGCGATGCATATTATATTGACGCAAGCGTAGAAGATTTGCCGAGCCAGGAGTTGTCGGTGCGCGCCTATCGCAAGTTTCTCCCCGAGGTTGCGCATCTATCGCCGGAGCGCCAGCGCCGCTGGGTCTATATCAAACTCTGGCCCAATCTCGCCTTCGATATTTACCCCGATCAAATCGACTTCATGCAGTTCATTCCCTTATCGCCGGAACGCACGTTGCTGCGTGAAATCTCCTACGCCCTGCCGGATGACCGTCGCGAAATGCGCGCGGCGCGATATCTCAACTGGCGCATTAATCGCGTGGTCAATATTGAAGATATGGACATTATTGAACGCGTTCAGGCGGGCTTTGGCATGGGCGATTACGAACCGGGTCCAATTTCGAAAGATGAGATTTGCCTGCGCGATTTCGCTGAACGCATGCGCCGCGAGCTGCCGGTGTGCCGCGAGCGACAGAACCCGGGCCCTGATGCATTGCGCAAACAGCTTGACGCTGACGCCTGAGCCTGCGCTTGATCGCTAAGCGAGGCGCACCTAGCGTCCCGCTCTATTTCATTTTTTTGGAGAACCGCAAGATGTCCGAACCGGTCAAAATTTATGGATTTCACAAAATGTCCGCAAGCCGCTCGCGGTCGCTGCGCATCTCGACATCGCTATTGAATCCATTCCTGTCGGGCCGCATGACCCGGCGGTCAAGGCGGTCAATCCGTGCGGGCGCATTCCGGCGATGGATGATGACGGGTTCACGCTTGGCGAGTCGAATGCGATCATGGTCTATCTTGCGAGCAAAAAACCCAGCGACATCTATCCGGAAGATGCGGTCGCCCGCGCTGAAATCCATTCATGGCTCTCGTGGGACGTCGCTCATTGGACGCCGGCCTATCAGCCGATTCAGTTTGAGCGTTTGATCAAACCGATGCTCGGCCGCGGCGAGACAGATGAGGCGGTTGTCGAGACTGCGACGAAAGCGTTTCACCGCGAGGCCGCGCATCTTGATGCAGCGCTTGACGGCAAGACATGGCTGGTGGGCGACAACCCGACGCTCGCCGATCTCGCGGTCGGCGCCGGGCTGACCCATGCCGATGCGGCGCAATTTCCGTGGGGCGACTACGCCAATATCCGCGCCTGGTATGAGCGCCTTGGCGCGCTCGATTGCTGGAAGAAGACTACGCCGCAGCTGGGGTAAAGCGCTGCTTGTTGACTGTAGCGACGGTTTCAGGTGCAACCCCCGGGCGTGAAATAAACCGAGCCTGAGCGTCATGAGCGATTTGAAAAAAAAGCGGTCCTTTCAAGGCCTGATCCTGGAGTTGCAGCACTATTGGGCTGACCAGGGCTGCGTTATCTTGCAGCCCTACGACAAGGAAATGGGGGCGGGGACTTTTCATCCGGCGACGACGCTGCGCGCGCTGGGGCCGCGCCCGTGGAAGGCGGCCTATGTGCAGCCCTGCCGGCGCCCGACCGATGGGCGCTATGGCGCCAACCCCAACCGCTTCCAGCACTATTATCAGTTTCAGGTGACGCTGAAGCCGTCACCGGACAATATTCAAGACCTCTATCTCGGATCGCTCGACGCTATCGGCGTGGACCGTTCCGTACACGACATACGTTTTGTCGAGGATGATTGGGAAAGCCCGACGCTCGGCGCCTGGGGGCTTGGCTGGGAGGTGTGGTGCGACGGCATGGAGGTGACGCAATTTACGTACTTCCAACAGGTCGGCGGGATAGATTGCAAGCCGGTGACCGGCGAGATCACCTATGGGCTGGAACGCCTGGCGATGTATGTGCAAGGCGTCGATAATGGCTTCGATCTCGATTTCAACGGCGCGGAGGGCGACGATGCGGTGACCTATGGCGATGTTTTTCACCAGCAGGAAGTTGAGTTTTCCGCCTACAATTTCGAGCTTGCCGATACG
Source organism: Alphaproteobacteria bacterium (assembly GCA_013151255.1). Lineage (GTDB taxonomy): Bacteria > Pseudomonadota > Alphaproteobacteria > Caulobacterales > Parvularculaceae > Hyphococcus. Next base: position 11,590 of record JAADIQ010000009.1, on the reverse strand, counting down.
GAGGTTCTTTTCAGCCAGTTTAAAGCGGCGGAGGAAGCCTGTGCGGCGATAATCGCCGCCGGCAAGCGCGACGGCAAATCCTATACACTGCCGGCCTATGACAAATGCATCGAGGCGAGCCATCTGTTCAACCTGCTTGACGCGCGCGGCGTCATCTCCGCGACCGAGCGCCAGTCGTATATTTTAAGGATCAGAACGCTCTCCAAAGCCTGTTGCGAGGCGTGGCTGGAAAGTCCGCAAGGGCGAACCAAAGGCGCCGGCATTGTCGACTTCGCGGAGGCTTGAATGACGAAAATATCCCTGCCGCTTGAGGGCGGATGTCAGTGCGGCAAGCTGCGCTACCGTGTCAGCCAGCCGCCATTGATGATTTACTGTTGTCATTGCACCAATTGCCAGAAGATTTCCGGTAGCGCCTTTGCCATCTCGGCGACGATTGTTGAAACCTCGTTTGAGTTTACCGCCGGCGAGGCCAAAAAAACCGAGTGGCAATCAGATGCGGGCAATCAGCGTTATGGATATATCTGCGGCGATTGCGGCACGCGCATCGCCCATGGCTCGATACCGTCAATCGGCATGTTGAGCCTGCGCGCGGGAACCTTGGATGACGCCAGTTGGGTTGAACCCGTTGGGCACATCTGGACAAAGAGCGCGCAGCCTTGGGTGCGATTCAATGAAGATGATATTCTTTGTGAGGGACAACCAGCGGATTATTCGCCATTTGTCGAGCGGTTCAAAGCGCAAGGCAATTTCGGCGACTAGGACCGTCCACTTTGAAAGGGCCGCCATGCGCCAGCCATATTGGATTATTATATTTCTGTTTGGCGTTTTCGCTGTAACATTGCTGAGCGAGGCTCGCGCCGATCAGGAAGCCTCCAACGTCGCATATGTTGCAACCGATGAATATGGCCGGTGCTTTGCCCATTCCATACCGGATGCGTATTTCGAGCCCGGCGGTAAGACCCATATCTATGCCGCCGGTGATGAGCTGGTATTGTTACAGACTTTTCCCTGGTATGCGCAGCGTATTTATATCGCGTGCAATGCATCGGATGGAAAAGGAATGTCCGCGCCTGCGATAGTGCAAATGGGCCCATGGCCCCGGGGACACAAACCCAACGCCGAAACACTGGCGATTGCCTTTCATTATAACGGCAAAGAACTGGCGCGCTATTCAACCCTCGACATCGCAGACGGCGATCCGGCAAACGCATCATGCAGCGTGTCTCATTATACTGTTATTCAGGAAGAAGAAGGCCTTGTGCGTAGGGGCGGCGACACATTATTCCGTCTAGTGACAATTGATGGAAGGCGCTTGACATTCAGCGCAACGACGGGCGCCCTCATCGACACGGAGCAAACTTCGCCAGTTGAATTTTACGGCGAATGTTTTGGCGGGCGCCGGGAATAATACTCTATAAGCCCTGTAAATCCGCCAATCTGAGGCGCTTTTCAAGCTGCGCAAACGCCGCTAGATTTAAGGTAAGCAACATAAGTGAGGATACTGATGTTTGGATTAAAACCTATTCCTGTTGTGTTGGCGACTGTGGTCTTCTGGTTCCTGGGCTTTATTTGGTACGGCGTTGTGTTTTCGGATGCGTGGATGGCCGGTCATGGAATTCCCGCCGATCAAGCGGGCGGCTTTGACATCTACATGCTTGGCGGCGTTCTTATAACGTTATTGCAAGTCATTGGCCTGGCGTTTGTGTTAAGCTGGCGCAATGCCAGCGGAATAAACGAAGCGGTAAAGACAGTGCTTATAGTGTGGTTGCTGCTGGCGCTGCCGATTATCATGTATGATTATATTTATGTGCCTGCACACAATTCAACACTGCTTATGATCGACGGATCATATGTCCTTGTCGGCTGGTTGGCGAGCGCAGTTATTTTGGCGGTGATGAAATAAAACACTGTGGCGCGTAACAAAGAAAATCTCTGGCGCGGCCCATTAAACGGCCGCGCCAGTTTTTCTGGCGGCCATGACGCATCAAGCCCTGCCCATGACCGGTGACTTTCCGGTAGCTTCCGTGAGGCGTCTTGCAATAGACTGCCCGGAACCGATGAAATTGTAACCAACGGATTGAGCGCTCCTGCCATGGCGAAGACAAACAAGAAACACCGGAAATGGAAAGACTTTGGCGTTCTTGATCGCCTGACGCGAATTTTACGGGTGATCGCAGGGGCGTTTGTTGTGCTCGTTCTCGGGTCGATTGTATGGGCCGGCGTCTATCGGTTTGAGCCGCCGCCGGGGACTTTGTTGATGCTTGAGCGTAAATTTTCCGGCCAGGAGATCACGCATAGCTGGACGCCGCTCGACAAAATTTCCCCGCATCTCGTCACCGCCGTGATTGCGGCGGAGGACACGCGCTTTTGTCTTCATAACGGCATTGATTTTGACGCCATCGACGAGGCGTTTGAGGATGCGGAGAACGGCAAGCGCCTGCGCGGCGCCTCGACGATTTCTCAGCAGACCGCAAAGAATGCATTTCTGTGGTCGCATCGCGGCTGGGTGCGCAAAAGCGCCGAAGCGTGGATGACGCTGGTGATTGAAACTTTGTGGTCCAAGCGGCGGATCATGGAAGTCTATCTCAATATCGCCGAATGGGGCGACGGGTTGTTCGGCGCTGAGGCGGCGGCGCAAAAGCGGTTCGGGAAAAGCGCCCGGAACCTGACGTCGCGCGAAGCGGCGTTGCTCGCCGCCGTCCTGCCCAACCCGCATAAATGGCGCGTTGACCCGCCGGGGCCTTACGTCAAGAGACGCACGCGAATGCTGCGGGGGCGGATGGGGCAGGTGCGCCGCGACCGGCTTGATAATTGTGTTAGGGTTGCGAAGAAGTAAAGTGTACGAATTGTATTCGCCGACGCCGTCGATAAACGACTTCAAAAGGAAACTCGTTATGAACAAACCAGTCGTCGCGCAAAAATCTCCCGTAGCGGTCGATGTTGAAGCCGGAAAGTCTTACTTCTGGTGCGCTTGCGGCCGGTCCGCGGCGCAGCCCTTTTGTGACGGCTCGCATTCGGGCACAGATTTCATGCCGATGAAATGGACTGCGCCGGAAACCAAAAAGGTGTTCTTTTGCGGCTGTAAACAAACCGACGGCGCGCCGCTTTGCGACGGCAGCCATAGCGGGCTTTAAGGATGCGGTATTTTATCATCGCCCTTGCGCTGCTGGTGCTGGCGGCATGCGGTAAGACGGGCGAGGCCAGCATACGCGTGGTGATGGAAACCAGCGAAGGCGTGATTGTGTTGGCGCTTTATCCCGATAAGGCGCCGATCACAGTGAAAAATTTCCTGCGCTATGTTGATGAGGGACGCTATCGCGGCGCGCATTTTTATCGCACCACCCGGCCCGATAATGACCCGATGATTGTTGTCATTCAGGGCGGGTTATGGGCGCCCTTTAACGAAGACGGTGATGAGGATTTTACCGCGCCGCTGGCGCCAATTGCCCATGAAACAACTGAGGCCACGGGCCTAACCCATGTTGACGGCGTGATATCCATGGCGCGGGTGGAACCGGGTACGGCAAGCTCTGAATTTTTTATCACTATTGGCGACAATCATCCGCTTGATTTTGGCGGCGCGCGCAATCCGGATGGCCAGGGCTTTGCGGTGTTCGGTAAAATCGTTGAGGGTATGGATGTGGTGCGCGCGATTAACGCCATGCCAACGCGCGAAGGCGAAGGCTTTACCGGCCAGCTATTGGCGGCGCCGGTGGCGATCCTTTCTGTAACACGAAACTAGGCGCGCCCATGACCCGAACCACATCCGCACGTCACACCGATATTTTGAACGGCTATAGGGCTGGAGACTCGCGCTTCAATCATTGGGCGGAGGAAAAACTCGGCGCACTGGCGCTCACCGATTGGGCGTGGGGCGAGATAAAAATGCGCTGGGACATCGATGATCGCTTTGTGATGCCGGACGGGGTGATGTTTGGCGGGCATATCGCCTCGGTCGCCGATCACGTCGCCGGGCTGACGGCGATGACGGTGCTGACCGGCGACAAAGAGCGCTTCCGCACTTCGCGGCTGGAGACCAACTTTTTCCGCCCGTTAACGATGCCGCTGGCGATGATTGAAGGCCGGGTTACGAATGCGGCAAAAACGCTGATCCATGTGGAGGCGGATTTTTATAACGCTGATGAAAAGCTCGCCGTGCGCATTCATGCGGTGCAGGTGCGGCGGATGACCGGGTGAGCGCGTTCAGGCGGGCCCGCAGCTTAACCCTGTTAGGCCCAGACGCCGCCGGCGCTTTTCACGCCCCGTCGTCGGCTATTGCGCACCCGCCAAACCGCCCCTAAAACGCGGCCCATGCCTGAACTCCTGATTGAACTATTCTCCGAAGAAATCCCTGCGCGCATGCAATTGCGCGGCGCGGCGACGCTTGAGCGCGCCGTGAACAAGGCGCTGCTGGATGCAGGGTTAATGCCGGAGGGGGTGAAGGCCTTTGCCGGCGCGCGGCGGCTGTCGCTGGTGGCCACCGGGCTGCCGGCGCGCCAGCCGGACAGGCGCGAGGAGAAAAAAGGCCCCCGTGTGGGCGCTCCGGAGAGGGCCGTGGCGGGGTTTTTGAAGTCGGCGGGGCTGTCCTCGCTCGATGAGTGCGAGCGCCGCACGGACAAAAAGGGCGAGTTTTACGTCGCGGTAATCGACCAGGCGGGCAGCGATACGGCCGCGCTGGTGGCCGGTTTTATGCCGGACATCATCGCGAAATTTTCCTGGCCGAAATCGATGCGCTGGGGGGATAGCGATTTGCGGTGGGTGCGGCCGCTGCATCGGATTTTGTGCGTGTTCGACGGGGAGGTGGTTGATTTTAAAATCGGCGCGCTCGCCGCCAGCGACAAAACCGAAGGCCATCGGTTTATGGCGCCGGGCGAAATTCAAACCCGCAGCTTTGACGATTATTCGACAAAACTGCGCGCGGCGAAAGTTATTCTCGATACGGAAGAGCGCAAGGAAATCATCGCCGGCGATGCGGCGACGTTGTGTCAGGCGCAAGGGCTGGAACTGGTCGAGGATGCGGGTCTGTTGAGCGAGGTTGCCGGGCTTTCCGAATGGCCGACGGCGATGATTGGCGCGTTCGACGAAAAATTTCTGACGTTGCCGGATGAGGTGTTGACGGCGTCGATGCGCGGCCACCAGAAATATTTCTCCGTGCGCGATCCGAACACTGGCGGGCTTGCGAACCGTTTCGTCTGCGTCGCCAATATCGAGGCGCCAGATGGCGGCAAAGCGATGCGCGAGGGCTATGAGCGGGTGCTGACCGCGCGCCTGTCTGACGCCTGGTATCTCTATAATCAGGATCGCAAAATCAACCTTGAGGACAGGGTTAAAGAGCTCGACAAGGTGACGTTCTTCGAAGGCCTAGGCTCGGTCGGCGACAAGGCGAGAAGGGTCGCCGCGCTGGCCAAAGAGATCGCCGGGAGCGTCGGCGCCGACCCGGAAACCGCGGCGCGGGCCGCGTTACTCGCCAAGGCCGACCTGGTCACCGGCATGGTCAAAGAGTTCCCCGAACTTCAAGGGGTTATGGGGCGTTATTACGCTCTCGAAGAAGGTGAATCAGCTGACATCGCCGACGCCATCCGCGACCATTACAAGCCCGCAGGCGCCGATGACGCGGTCCCCGCTGCGCCGGTCTCCGTCGCTGTGGCGCTCGCCGACAAAATCGACACGCTGACGGCGTTCTGGGCGATTGATAAAAAGCCGACGGGGTCGAGCGATCCATTTGCTTTGAGGCGTGCGGCTTTGGGCGTGATTCAAACCGTTTTAACTGTTAATACAAGAATTTCCGTATGGGATTGTATTGAGGAAGCCCGCGACTTCTTTATCAACGCACTGTACGAGAATGGACAAGCCTCACTTGTGCATGAGTTAGATAACCCAGACTTTGGAGATGATCAGGGAACAGTAATATTATATAGTGCGAACCCAAAATATGATTCTAATGCGCCTGGAGAAAAATCAGACACACTTATTTTGTTAGATGATGAATTTTATGTAATTGATCCTACTAGAAAATACGAATTCTCAGGAGGGTGGGCTGAATTAGAAAAGGCTGTGCTTACTAAGGTTATTCCTAAATCTGAGCAAATTCCGAGTTTGCTCGCCTTCTTCCACGATCGCCTAAAAGTCTACCTCAAGGATAAAGGCCACCGCCACGATGCTATCGACGCCGTGCGTGTCGATGCTGACGGTAACCTGCAAGACGACCTCGTGCTCATTGTTGCAAAACTCACCGCGCTCGAAGCATTTCTCAAAACCGATGACGGCGCCAATCTCGCGGCGGCTTATAAGCGGGCGGTGAATATTTTGCGGGCGGAGGAGAAGAAGGGTGCGCTACCGGACACCCTCATTGTTGATGCTGGCCTTTTAAAAGAGCCGCAGGAGAAGTCTTTCTTTGCCGCGCTGTGTGATGCGGAGGCGAAGGTCGAAAAAGCCGTCGCCTCAGAAGATTTCGAGGCGGCGATGACGGCGCTGGCCGCTTTGCGTGCGCCGGTTGACCATTTCTTCGACAAGGTGACGGTGAACGCCGACGATGCGGCCCTGCGCGCCAATCGCCTGGCGCTGCTCACGCGTTTGCGCGCGGCGACGGCGCGTGTTGCTGATTTCTCCAAACTTGAGGGGTGAATGGGCGGCGTTAGAGCGCCGCCCGTTCGGTTAATTCAGGACAATATTGCCGATCTGCGTCGCCAGATCATCGACATCCAGGTTTTGGTCTGAGCGGTGGTTGCGCCGGTTCGACATGATCGCGATGACCAGGCCATCGTCGCGATAGACCCGCAGCTGAGTGCGCGCGCCAGCCCACGAGCCGCCATGTTCGGCCACGCGGCGCCCGCCGATGTTGCGCAATTCCCATGCAAGACCATTAGTGCGCCCGGCGCGAACCGGGGTCCACATCCGGTTGTCACGCGCATCGGCGGCGACAATATCGCCGTTTAAGGTTCGCCATCCGAACCGCGCCAGATCAACTGTGCTGACTTCAATCCCGCCGCCGAGAACCTTCCAGCTATTATTTGACCAACTGGTCGGTTGATTAGGATTGCTCTGATTGTTCGGCGGGTCCGCCCAGTCGGTTGTGTTGGCGGTGTGAATTGTATCGCGCGACGTATAGGGCACGGCGCGATCATAATTTGATGGCAGGCTGGATGTCGTAAACATCGCCCGCATGGTTGAAAAACCATAACGGTCGGCAATCTCCTCATTGACAAGACGCGCAATGGTGCGCCCGGTGCGCCGTTCCAGCACCGCGCCGATAAAGGTGAAGGCGGGCGTTGAATAGCTCCTTGTATTGCCCACGGTGCACGATGTGTTGTTGCTGGTTTGCGTGACCAGGCCGGTGTTCCAGATATTGCGCACGGCAGCGACGGCGTTTGTATAATGCGTCGACTGATTGGAGATGCCAGGCGTCGTCGAGCTTGGGTAATGCGGGATGCACCCCAGATGCGCCAGCATTTGCTCCACCGTATGCGTATGCGCGCTCGGTATCGACGCCGTTTGGCCGCGGCCGACCGGAATGTTGGAAAGATAGGCTGATGTCGGCCGTGTCAAATCGAGCGTGAAGGCCGTGCCATCACGCAAACGCTCCTCGTCTTCGAGCTTGGCGGCGAGCGTGCCGCCGATCACTTTGGAAACGGAAGCGGCGGCGTAGACGGTCTCGCCATGGGCGGCTTTATTGTTGGCGACATCGGCCTGTCCGAAGCCGCGGCGGTAAATCGTCTGGCCATTGCGGATGACCGCTACGGAAATGCCGGGCAGGGCGTTAGTGTTGCGATAGTTTTGCACCGCGGTGTTGATCTGCCCTTTGCGGTTATAGCGGTAACGCCCGTCATTTTCCGCCCAGACGCCTGCATAGCGTGCGCCGCGCGCGGTTTGGTAGCGTTCAAAATCGACCAGGCGGTAGCCTTCGTCGCGATATTGCCGCCACAGATTGGCAAATTGCCGTGCGGTGCGGTTGGTGCGTGTTTGCCAGTTGTAGCCGGGTTTGCGTTCCCAGATGGCTGCGTAACGTTGGCCGTTCGAGGTGTTGTAGGATTCAAAATCGACAACACGGAACCCGTTGGCGCTGCGTTTGTTGACCTCGTCCTGATATTTCGAACGCGTCATATTGCGCAGCTGCGACCAGGCGATGCGTGGTTTGTTTTCTAGCCAGATGCAGGCATAGCGCAGGCCGTTGCGGGTTGAGTAAACCTCAACATCGACAAGACGAAATCCGTCGCGTTTCTTTCTTTGAAACAGCGCGCCATATTCCTGGCCGGTGAGGCCGCGATTGGACGACCAGCGCAGCCCTTCCTTGTTCTCGACCCAAATGCCGGCCCAGCGCCGGTTGTTGCCGGCGAGATAGGTTTCAACATCGTGCGGTCGAAATCCTTTTGCGCGATATTCATCCCATTTATTCTTGTAACCAGCCGACGACATGTCGCGGTTTTCTGCCCAGCCGCGCCCGTCCGTGTTGCGCCGCCATATCATTGCGTAGCGAACGCTATTGCCGACCGGGTAGGCGTCGATATCAATCATGATATAGCCGCGCTGGCGGTACTTCTTGAAACTGCTGGAAAATTGCTGGCTCGTCAGGTCGCGTTGCGACGCCCAGGCGAGGTTTTTCTGGTCTTTTAAGATGCCGGCTGTCGCCGTTTCCATTGCGTTGAGAAGAAATATGGCGCCGACTATGCCGGCAAAACGCGCTAAATCGCGGCGAAGGGTCATGGTTGTCTCCCCGTTCCTGACAATCGCTTATGATTGACACCCTAGCAACATAGCCAGCTGATGTCACCGAAAACAGTGCGTGACACTGCTTTTGTAGCGAAATCAGCACTATACGGATATTTTGAGATTGCCTTGGCTGCGCCGCTAATCCTTGAACCCCGCCGCGCGTTCTGCGCTCGGGAAAAACAAAAACACGAACATCAACAAATAGGCTGCGTAATCCCAGCTGATGGCGAGCGCCCAGATGTCGGAGAAGATGTTTGCGTTTTTTAAGACCGCGTCGCGCGGCGATATTGTTGACAGACCGGGAACGAATTCCGCAGCGACCACGGCTTGCGTGCGCGAGACTTTTTCCGGCGGCGCTTGCGGCGGCGGCGGCAATATCATCTCTCGCAGAATATCAAGCCCGCGCGCGGGCGAGCGTTCGGCTGCGGATTTTTTTGGCGGTGGCGGTTTAGTGAGCTTCTGCTTGCGGATAAGCGATTTCAGCGCCTTTTCGACACTTTCCGCATAGCGTGTGATGGCTTCGCTTTGTGGCGGCGACAACAGCGATGCGACTGGCTTGGGATTAGCGCGTTCAAAACTCGCCAATTGCTGCTCCAGCAGTTTTTCAATGCGCCGGTCCTGGCGCCAGCGATTGAGGATGGAGGCGAAATCGTTGAACGCGGCTTCAAACTCGCGCGCCCACAAATCGTAATTGTCAAACGCGTTGTGGCTCAGCAATCCGCTCAATTGTTCGATGTTTGTCGCGCAAATGTCTGGGTCGTAAGGGTTGAGACCCGATGGGTCGTCGCCATTGATGATGGTTGCGACGCTCGCCTCCAGATCGCCCAGCCAGTCGGCGATGCCGGTGAAATAGGTGGTGACGGCGCCGGGCCCGGCCGCGCCCGATTGCGCGCCGCCGCGTCGCTCGCTCCTGGCGACCCGGGAAACGCCCGTAACCGACAGGCGCAGGTCTTCCAAAAATAGAAAATCCTTTTGCCGATACCCGGTAATGCCGGCGCATTCGCTCTGTAGGCGTTCTATTTCAGCCTGATAGGTATAGCGCACCGCATCGACGCCGCCGATGCCGACAACGGTGGTCCAGGTGGAGATGAAAAACAATAAAACCGCCAGCATCGGGATGACGACCAACAGCTTGAAGGCGCGCTCGATGAAAAACGTCGCATCGGCGACGAGCCCGCGCCCAAGCTTGCGGAACCAGTCACGGTGGCGCACCAGCTCCGCCCCGCCGACCCAGACCGCGACCGCGAGAAAGAACACAAACACCCCGAACGCCGCCGGCAAAACTGAATTGCGGAAGGCGTCGGCGGATTCTTGCGAGGTGATGAGGCTGAAGCCGATGGCGGAGCTGACGGCGCTGAAGAAAGCCGATGCGACGGCAACGACAATAAACAATCGATTGAAAAGCGATGAGTTGCCAAGCCGGCGCGTGGTCATAATCGCGCCAATTATCAGCGCCATCACCGTCAACACCGCCAGCACGCCGACAGCCGGCGGCAGCGCGTTGATATCAAAGCCGGGCTTGCCAGCGGCCGCCGCGCCCGTCGACCATAAGCCAGCGGCGATAATACAGGCGCATGCCCGCCAAGACTTGCGTTGAAACGCCCCCATCAAAACCCCGTTCTGGCTCATTACTACGTCTTTACTGACGCTGTTTTCGTTGTCCTTTGAGGTTAACAGTTTGCCCGGCGCTGTACAGCGTACCCACCGGGTGATTTTTTTGTGCATTGCGGCAAGTTCCCGCTTGGATCGCCGCGCGCAGCGGGCTAATGCAAGGCCGGGCGCAGCTGAGAAAACGAGCGGGATTTTTGATGGCCGAAAAGAAGTGGGTATATTCGTTTGGCGCGGGCGGCGCGGATGGCGACGCCTCGATGAAGAACTTGCTTGGCGGCAAGGGCGCCAATCTTGCGGAAATGGCGAGCCTAGGCCTGCCAGTGCCGCCGGGGCTGACGCTGACCACTGAGGTTTGCTCCGCCTTTTACGAACATGACCGCCGCTACCCGGACGGGCTGAAGGCCGCTGTCGAGGCGGCGCTGGCCAAGGTCGGCGATGCGGTGGGGCGCCGGTTTGGCGATAAGCAAAACCCGCTCCTGGTTTCGGTGCGCTCCGGCGGGCGCGCCTCGATGCCGGGGATGATGGACACGGTCCTCAATCTCGGCCTCAATGATGACACCGTCGAGGGCCTCGCCGCACTCGCTGGCGATGCCCGCTTCGCCTATGACAGCTATCGCCGCTTCGTGCAGATGTATTCCGACGTGGTTCTCAATGTTGAGCATCATGAGTTCGAAGATATTTTAGAGACCTATAAAGAAGATAACGACTATCATCTCGATACGGATTTAACCGCCGATGACTGGAGAAAAGTAATCGCCGGTTACATGCAGGTAATTGAACAAGCCATCGGCAAGCCGTTTCCGCAAGACCCGAACGAACAGCTGTGGGGGGCGATTAGCGCGGTGTTCGGCTCGTGGCGCAATAACCGCGCGGAAACCTATCGCCGGCTGCACAATATTCCCGAAAGCTGGGGCACGGCGGTGAGTGTCCAGGCGATGGTGTTCGGCAATATGGGCAAGACGTCGGCCACCGGCGTTGCGTTCACGCGCGATCCGTCAACCGGCGAGAACCAGTATTACGGTGAGTTTTTGATCAACGCGCAAGGCGAGGACGTAGTCGCCGGCATTCGCACGCCGCAACCGTTGACCAAGCGGGCGCGAGAGGCGATGGGCGAGCGCGAGCCGTCGCTGGAAGAGGCGATGCCTGAGGCCTATAGCGAGCTGATCGCGGTGTTTGACCAGCTTGAGCGTCATTACCGCGATATGCAGGACATTGAGTTTACCATCCAGGACAACAAGCTGTGGATGTTGCAGACCCGCAACGGCAAACGCAC
>JAADIQ010000035.1 GCA_013151255.1 Alphaproteobacteria bacterium | reverse complement strand
GCGAATGTGCATATGTCAATTCTTGATTCCCAAGGGCGTGAGCGCACGCGTGATTTCACTATTCTGAGGACAGACATAGGCGATGTCGATAATGGCGAGCAACGCTTCTATGTCTTGTTCAACCGGCCTGCTGACATTAGCAAAACCGTGTTTCTCGTTTTGAAACATCCAGACGCCAATGATGACCGCTGGCTGTATCTTCCGGCGCTCGATCTGGTGAAGCGGATTGCGCCTTCCGATGAACGCACAAGTTTTGTCGGGTCACACTTTTTCTATGAAGATGTCTCAGGGCGCAGCCCCAATGAAGACAATCATGTTTTGGAGGAAGTGACGGACGCTTACTACGTCGTAAAGTCTACGCCGAAAGACCCTAAAAGCGTTGAATTTTCCAGCTATAAAAACTGGATTCACAAGGCGAGCTTCATCCCGGTAAAGACAGAATATTATGATGCGTCAAGCGAGGTCTACCGCACCTACACGGCCAGTGCGGTTGAAACCATTGACGGTCGTCCCACAGTTGTAGAATCGATCATGGCCGATACGCGTATCGGCGGTGAGACGCGTATGAGCTATGGCGATGTTGCTTACGACCTCAACCTGCCGGATGATATTTTCAGCGAACGATATCTGCGCACTCCGCCGCGCCGGTATCTTCGCTAACGGAAAGGCGACGGGCGATGGCCTATCGGCGAGTATTGATTGGCGTTGTGGCGGTAAGCCTGGCGATGGCGGCGTTTGCTCGTGCGCAAGAGCCGCCATTGCCGACCGGATTGGCGCCGGAACCGCAGAGCAAACAAGACCCTAAGGGCAAGGACGAACCCGCACTGCCTGCCGGTCTTGGCGAGCCAACCGAACCGGCTTTGCCTTCAGGGTTAGGCTCAACAAGCACGGCAACACTGGACAGAAGGGCAGGGAACGATACGAACGAATTCGTTATGCCTTTCGGGCTAACCGGTTTTGTTGAGGCCCGTCTCGGCGCTCGCATCGTTGAAGACCCGACCCAGAAAACTTTATCCATCGCCGAAGTCAGGGCGCAATTTGAGCGCGACTTTGAAACAGACCAAGCGACATTCCGCTTTGTCGGGGATTTTATTTACGACGGCGTCGAAGACGATGTCAGCGTTGATCTTGAAACCGGCAGAGGTTTTTTTGATCTGCGCGAGGCCAATGTCGTGGTCCGGCCTGTGGATTTTCTGGATATTAAAGCCGGGCGGCAAATTCTGACATGGGGCGTTGGCGATCTTTACTTTATCAACGATTTGTTCGCGAAAGATTTCCGTTCATTCTTCATTGGCCGCGATGACGAATATCTAAAAGCCCCGTCGGACGCGATCCGGATTTCCACATTCAGTGATTTCGCAAATGTTGAATTCGTGTATGTGCCGCGCTTCGACGCTGACCGCTCTATCACCGGCGAACGTATATCCTATTTCAACCCCGCCCTCGGCCGCATCGCCGGACGCGATGCAATTATTGATGCGGATACCCCCGATGCGTGGTTTTCCGACGATGAATTCGCCGGCCGCGCCTATCGCAATATTGGCGCGTTTGAGGCGGCTATCTATGGCTATGCCGGATATTGGAAAACGCCGGAAGGCCAAACTCCGGCGGGCCGTCCGTTCCATCCGCGCCTCGCGGTTTTCGGCGCCAGCCTGCGCGGGCCGCTTCAGGGCGGTCTCGCCACGGCTGAGTTTGGACATTATTTAAGCCGCGATGATCTTGGCGGCGACAACCCTCTCATCCGCAACAGCGAGACACGTTTTTTGCTGGGCTATGAGCGAGAGGTTGGAGAAGAGCTCACCGCATCGGTGCAATATATTGCAGAAGTTATCTCAGATTACGACGCGTTGACCGGCGCGTTGCCGACAGGGGCTTCGGCGCCGGACCGGGTTCGACAAGTCGTCACGCTTCGCGTCACAAAAATGATGCTCAACCAGAACCTCATCCTTTCCGGATTTAACTTCTGGAGCCCGAATGAGAAGGACGGCTATTTCCGGTTTCGCGCCGCTTACAAACTTAGCGACGCATGGCTCGCTGAAGGCGGCGGAAATATTTTTTACGGCGCCAGAAGCAATAGTTTTTTTGGCCAGTTTGAAGATAACACAAATCTGTTTGTCGGTTTGCGCCGCAGCTTTTGAAACCCACCGCGACAGGTCTATTTTGCCAGCAGCTTTTCTCGGATTTCTTCCGGCAACGGAAACCAACGCAGAACTTCCGTCTCACAGGAGAAAGACTCTTTAATGCAGGCGGGCATAGTCTTTGCGCATTGCATCTGGGTGAGAACTCTGCGGGCCTCTTCCAAATATCCCGCTAAGGCCTCTTCGCCGATTGTGATGGTTGTTGATGCGACGGGATTAAAAATATCCATATTGTCCAGCGCCGCAGGAGCAACATCGGCAGTTTTTCGATGGCGCCATAGCCCCGTCTCAAGATTGAATGTGTAGAATGGCAGTAATTTCCAACCATGTTCTGCAATCAGATTAATGGCTTCGATGATGTAGTCGACAACCGTGTCGGAGAAAAAATAATTGAAGCCAACCCGGGTCCAGCCCGGCTTAATGCCGATGCAGCCGTGCACGATGCTTTCTTCGAATGCATGGGACTGGTCCAGGCCGATATGCAGCAAACGGTGGCCATAGGGGCCGGCGCATGAACAGCCGCCTCGGGACTGAATACCGAACAAGTCGTTGAGGAGGGCGACGATGAAATCATGGTGCAGGTTCTGTTTGCCGTAACGGATGATGAATGAGATGATGGACAGTCGCGGCAGTTCCGGATTGCCTAAGACGTGAATATTTGGATTGGCGCTCCAGGCTTTAAGCGCGCGACGCACGAAGGCGGTTTCGCGCGCCTCAATCAGATCAACGCCAACGCGATCCTTAAGCTGAAAGACAAGCCCCGCGCGGATGCTTTCGATAATTGCCGGCGTGCCGCCTTCTTCGCGGTGCTCTTGATCGGTGATGTAAACATGCTCGACGGGATTGACATAACTGACCGTGCCGCCGCCGGGCCGGGTCGGCACGCGGTTATCCATCAGCCGCTTATGCACAACCAAGACGCCCGGCGAACCGGGCCCGCCAACGAATTTATGGGGCGAGATAAACAGCGCATCCATAGCCTGCATCTCACCGTCGCCGGAAACGTCAATCGCCATATAGGGCGCGGCTGCGGCGTAATCGCAAAACGACAAGGCGTTATGGGTGTGCAACAGGCGCGAAATTTCGTTCATGTCAGAAATAATGCCGGTGACATTAGAGGCCGCCGAGAAACTGCCGATCAACAACTTTCGATCCTGGTATAGCCGTAACTGCTGTTCCAGATGCTCCAAGTCTATGCGCCCATCCGCATCCTCATTAATGGCGACAACCTCGGCGATAGTTTCGCGCCACGGCAGCTCGTTGGAATGATGCTCATAGGGACCAATAAAAACGATGGGCCTTTCGCCTGCGGGGATGGCCTTTGACAGATTGTATTTGGCGTCCAGGTTGGCCGGGATGCGGATGTTCAAAATATCGATCAGCCGGTTGATCGCGCCTGTTGCCCCGGAGCCGCAAAAGATTATGGCGTAATCGTCGTTGGCGCCGATGGAACGATGAATTTGCGCCCGCGCCTGTTCACGATACCGGGTAGTCTGCAGCCCGGTCAGCGAGGCTTCCGAATGGGTGTTGGCATAGTAAGGCAACACCCGATCGCGTAGAAAGTCCTCAATGAAATCAAGCGAGCGGCCAGACGCGGTGTAATCGGCGTATGTAATACGCCGGGGACCAAAAGGTCCGTCAAAAACCCGATCATCGCCGATAACCGACTTCCGGATCTTGTCGAGAAGGGAGAGATTTGAGGTCATGCATGAAACCTTACTGATAATCTCGTTTCAACAACTCAGATAAGAACACTGGTCCATGGTTTTCAATTCCCCTATGAGATTCCGCTTAACTATACTCATTTTGAGTAAGTTTGTAACATACCGTGGCGAGGGTTTTCTGTATGCCTGGGCGGATTCTTACGACATGTTAGTTATGTTCTTTGAATGTGTTGCACGGCGCCAAATCGCCGCACAACTACGCCGTAGTATTACTAACGTCTGATTAGCTGAGTATAAGGGCAGGCGCTCTGTCCCCCTAACTGAGCCGTAAAATTTGTGATTTTCTCCGAAGCCGAAACGCTACCCATGTTTAAGCCTCCCGGCAGGAGGGTTTCCGGGTTTGTGAATGTTCCATTACCAACCGGATTTACTTTGCGTACTGGTTAAGCCCTTTTACGGCGATGGGGCGCAAAGTTTGATGGCCTTCCTGAGCGATTTTCCTTACCCACGCAATATATTTTGGCTGATCGGCATTGCCTCTGAGGTAGTAGATATTTGTACTCAAAATACTGTTAAAGACTAGCTGTGTGTTTCTGCCGGTAAATTTCTGGTCCTGCGACATGGCCATGGGGTCGATAAAAGCGATGATGGCGTCGGTGCTTGGCGCTTGCGTCGCTATGGTGAGGTTTCCAGGGTTGGCCATGCTGAAAAATTTCTCGATATGTGCTTGCGTCAACGCACTATCAAGCGCCAAAGTTCCCGCACCGCCGGCAATGGCGACAATGTCTTCATTGCTCAATGTACGGACAATCATTTGATTGCGCGTCATGGCGGTAATCCAGTCGAAGACACGCGCATTCGCCGGGTGGCCTTCATTGGCCTTGGCTTGTTCGGTAACCAGCCGGACCATCTGCCCGCGCTCAAATTTGGAATGCACGAACCAGACGTCGATGGCTTTGATCACCCCTTCGCCGACAGCGTACGCCCATTGATTGTCTGCATCTTTGGCGTAGATGGCGGATGCGAATTTTTTGGCAAGTGCTGGGTTATCGGACAGAAGCACGCCCGTTGGCGGGCGAACCAATTGCTGGGTGATGGTTCCGAGAACCACTTCTTCACCTTCGGATTCCAGCATATCGAAAACATAGCCAAGCGTAGTCTCGGGGTCGATTGCCGGTCTGGTTCCTGTACCGAGACCCGCCTGCATGAGCAAGGAGGCAGCCAGCGCACGCGTGGTTGGGGCCGGACCTTCAGCGAGGCTCGCAAGAGCGTCCACATATTTTTTTGCAGCGACAACATAGGTTGCATAGGCCGGATCATCGAGTTTACGTTGCCTCACCGCAGCGTTGCCACTGATAACGTTTAGCTGGGCGCCAATGGATGGAAAAATTTGCTGCACTTGCGCATCGGAGAGACCGGGTTCCGCCGCAAAGCGGGCCAATTCGTCAACGACCTTTGATGCGCCGACGCTGGGGCCGAACCCCGTGATAGCGGTCAGCCGGTTTATAAACGGCACGGCGCTATCGGCGCGCACAATTTCCATGGCGGCGTCAAAGGCTTTCTCGCCGCCGATGGACTGTAGCCCGCTTAAGGCGATAGATTGGTTGGTGAACTTATCTTTGTTCGAGAGGATGTAGGCGATTTTTTCATCCTCGCTCAAATCAAGCCGCGGCAGCGCACTGACAATTCTCTGCAACGTATCTGCGCTCACCTTTTTTCTTTTCATCAAATTTAGAGCAAGCGGCGTTTCCAATTTAGAACCCGATGCATGGCTGAAAAGAAATTCGGCATGTTCGAGGTTCTTGGAGGCAATCGATTTCGCTTGTTTTTGCAGTTCTTCATCGGAAAAGACGTCGCCAGCGCCCCCCACCAGGTCGCGCCAGGCGCGGGGAGAGGAAAGAAAATCAGGCTCGGCCAACACTTCGGCAAACAGACCAGGCACGGCCGGGTCTTTCATATAAAGCAGCGCGCCAAGGGCGACGACCCTTAGCTTGTCATCTTCGTCTTCGCGCACCATTTTCTGAATTTGCTTGCGCGCCGGCAATCCGTTGACGCCAAATTTTCCTATATCCATAAGCGCTTTGAGGCGTCGTTGCGGATTGAGATCGGACAGGCCTTCGGTGTATTCCGACAAAGGTCTGCCATTATAGGTCGCGTTTTTTTCATAGTCCGGCAGACCGCCGCCTTCGCCGCAACCAACCAGAAAAAGTGCGGTCACCGCAATAGCGATATAGGTTAGAAACCTTGCCATTCGATTTTGATGCTGACTTTCCAATTCGGCTGGGCGCGCCAATAGGTTTGTATTCATTGTCATGAGGTGGTTCTCCATCCTTGGAAAATCGATAAGGGAAAGGGGCTATGCAGGGCAGTATCGAAGCTCGAGAGTGGGTTTGCCCGCATTTCAACAGAAGACACCCGCCGCTGGCGATCGAGTAATGTTTTCTGACGTCGCCATTGGCGTGTTTCATAATAATCTGCTTGCCTCGGATTGAGTAACGCCAGGTTTTTTTGCCGTACGTATTTGTAATTTCAACTTTATGGTCCGGCAAAAAATCAAGCCGGCGATCGGACAAAGCCATTTCATAGCGCGGCGTTCCGGGTGCAAATTGAGGCTCATAGCCTCCCGATAGTTCGCGACCGCCGCCGCCACTTTCGCCGCCGTCGCTGCTTCCGCCGCAAGCGGCCAGGCTGAGCAAGGCGACAAACCCAACAATCATGCTGATCCGTTTCATATCCGTCTCCAGGTTCGCTTCAGGTTTAGTTTCCAATGTTGCTTGCGCTCGGCTAGCGCTGTTTCATGCAAGTTAGCGTTGCGGTTTGCGTAGCTTTAGCGATGCGCATCGTCATATTCATATCGCCGAAGCCGTTCGACATTGCTTCGGCATATAAACGTTGGACATCCGCGTCTTTGCCGCTTTGCGCTTTGAGCGCTTTGTCCATGAGGCTGGCGTATTTTTTGAGGTCTTTCTTATCGAGGTTTTGGGTCATGTTTTCTGCGACGCAACCGCAATAATCCTTGCTCATCGCGCCGCCAAACAAGCCAGCGAGACAGGCGTTGCGCATTGTCTTTTCTTCCGGCGCGGCGCCGCATCCGGCAACCGCCAGCGCCAGCGTCAAACTTCCAATCATCGAAAATATGCGCGGGTACAGTCTAGGCATGAAGTCACTCCTGTAATTTGGGTCTGGTTCTTGATTTAGCCAAATCGTCTGACGACACTGCCAAACGTAGAATGTTGAAGCAGTATGCTAACGCAGGATTGATTTGCATCTTGGGTTAACGGCAGATAAACGGGGTTAGTGCAGTTTTTTACTGTATTTCGGGGCTAATTTCTCATTTTCTGAGGGGGACCATGACCGGGGAAGAAAATGGGAAACGCCGCCGGGGCATCCGCGCATCGAAGGTGAAACTCACCCGCGCCTTGTCGGACGCCGGATTAAAAACCCAAGCCGCCCTTGCTGACCGTATCGCCGACCTTGAAGAGCTTGAAGCCGCGCCGCGAGATATGGTCAGCCGGGCTTTTCGCGAGCTCCCCGTGGAAGCGCGCTCGATTGATCGCATCGCGCGGGCGCTTGGCGTTGACGTTGATTCTCTTTTGAAAACCCCAGACGAATCAGAGGGTGTCAAAATTTCCGATGTGGGCAATGAACGCACGCAAGCGGCAAAGGTTGAGGATAATAACAAGCTGACACCGGGTTCAGCGCTAACGGGATTTTGGTCGAACAACCGCTGGCTTAAATTGGCAGCGCCGGCCATCGGGTTGGCGCTCATTGCCGGTTGGGTGTTGTATGGCGCGTTGACGCCAGCACCGCAGAACGTCGCGGCCCGTCGGCAACTGACCATGGGCGACATGAGCGTGTTGGTGCTGCCGACTTTTGGCGACACAGACGGCGCGTTGTCGCGCGCGTTGCGGCAGGCGCTGCGGTCTGATTTCAATATTACGGCCGACACCGCGGTGACGACGCCGCCGCCTTATGATTTGTCTGCACTCGCCAAACGGTTGCGGGCCGATCTTGTTGTCGAAACAGAATTGGTGGTTGAACACCGGCTGATGGGTGTGCGCGCTTTCGTGTTTCATGACGGCGTGCGGCAACAGCTCTGGTCAGACAGCTTCCCGCGTATCGCGCTTGATGAACGCCGCCCCGATATCGCCGAAAAGATGGCTTTCGCGCTTCGCCACTATGTTGGCAAAGAAAAAGAGTTACCGCACTTTCCTCTGGCCGCCGTACAGGACGACTATCTCTTAGGCGAGTTCTACCTTGATGAACCGTCGAGTGAACTCAATATAAAACGCGCGGAAACGCGCTTCGAAGCCGTCCTGCGACAGGACCCCGACTATGCCAAGGCGCATGCAGGATTATGTCAGGCTTTAATGGAAGCGCATTGGATGCTCGAAGAAGACCGCATGCTGGAGGATGCGAAAACAGCTTGTAACCAAGCCTTGCTGCTCGCCCCGGATGACCCCGTGGTCAAAATTGCGCAGGCGCATTTTCTAAGGCGCACCGGGCGCAATGATGAAGCCATGGCGCTCTACCAGGCCATCATCGAGCAAAATCCAAATTACCCGTCTGCTTATTCGGGACTCGCCGCTGGTTGGCTGGATATCTATCGCCAAGATGGGGAGAGAACAGCGCTAGACGCCGCCATAACCGCCAACCGAAAAGCTGCGGACCTAGACCAAACATTATGGAAGCCGCTTTTTCATCTTGCACTCAATCAGTGGTTTGCCGATGATGTAGAGGCAGGGATCACAACGAGTGAAGAAGCTCTTCAACGCCAAGAAAATGAATTTGTGCTTGCAAACCTGGGAACGTTTTATGTTTGTGTCGGAAATTTTGAACGCGCCCGAGCCACCTATGAACGCGCGCTAGAGATCGCGCCAGAGTCTTATGTCGGCAGTGAGTTCCTTGCCACGGTGTATTATTATTTGGGCGACTATAAAGAAGCCATTCGGTTGCGCCGCAAAGCGATTGACTCAATTGGAACCGGCGCGCCGGAAATCCATGAAATGTGGGGTGATTTGGGCGATGCTTACCGGCAAAACGGCGATAGGCCGGAAGCGATCGCCGCCTACCGCCAGGCCGCCGATATTGCAGAACGAGACCATGTGCGAGGCAGAATACCGGTGGCCGACAGGGCTGCGCGCGCATATTATTACACCGTGCTTCGCCATCTCGATAAGACAACTGTAACCGACGCGATCGATCGCGAGATCGCCGAAAGCCTCAATGAGATCGCCGACGCCCAGTTTGAATCATCCGCCCAGCGCCACATGGCGCAAACCTGGTTGCTCAGAGGCGATATAGATCGCGCCAGAAAAGGCCTTGAAGCCATTAGTGAAAAGTGTCCCGGCTATGGCCAGACCCCGGACCTGAAACATTTAGCTCAGAACACGGAATAATTTCAGTGAACCAGGATGGTGCGTATAATCTTATTATGCCGGCGCTTACTCCATAATATCTTCGTTCCACAAATCTGCGTTGCTGGCGATGAACTCTCGCATCTGTGTGATAGAGCCGTCATGCGCTGCATCGATTACCTCGACGCCATGCTCGCGCAGGAAATCTTCGTTGCCGCCAAAATTTTGCGTATCGTTGATCACCAGCCGCGGGATTTTAAACTGAACAATGGTTCCCGAACACATCATGCAAGGCGACAGCGATGTATAGAGCGTCGTGTCGCGATAGGTGGTTTGCCGCCCAGCCTTGCGAAGGCAGTCCATCTCGCCATGGGCGATCGGGTCGCTGTGTTGGACCCTTTGGTTGTGACCGCATGCCAAAACCGTCTCGCCGCGCGCCAGCACCGCGCCGATTGGCAGGCCGCCAGCGTCAGCGCTTTTTTTCGCCTCCGCAAAAGCCAGCTCGATAAATTTCCGGTCCAGTTCAGTCGTCATATAGAAGGTGCTCCCAATTCTTTCCACATCTGGGTTGCGCCGAGTTTGGCTTCATGGACATTATGAAGCTTATCATTAATAACAAGCGCAAACGTCACAGCGGCTATTTATTGAGCATTTTATGTCTGCATCCTTCACGCTTGTCGACCACCCTTTAATTCAGCACAAACTCACTATCCTGCGCCGGACGGACACGACGACGGCGCAGTTCCGACAGCTCTTGCGTGAGATTGCGTTTGTTCTTGGCTGCGAGGTCACCAAGGATCTGGAGCTCGGCGAGGTTGAAATCGAAACCCCGCTGGAGCGCGGGTTTTTCCCTTATCTTGAGGGTAAAAAGCTCTGCTTCGTATCGATCCTGCGCGCCGGCAATGGGTTGATCGATGGGCTGCTTGATCTGGTTCCGTCCGCGCGGGTTGGCCATATCGGCATGTATCGCGATCCGCAAACGCTGCAACCGGTGCAGTATTATTTCAAAACGCCGGATGCGTTGGGAGAGCGGCTGGTGGTGATGGTTGATCCGATGTTGGCGACCGCAAACACCGCCATTGCAGCCGCGAGGCTGCTTAAGGAAAAAGGCGCGCGCAAAATGAAGTTCATGTGCCTGCTGGCGGCGCCGGAAGGGGTTGAGGCGTTTTCAAACGCCCACCCGGATATCCCGATCATTTGCGCCGCATTAGACCGTGAGCTGAACGATCACGGCTATATCCTGCCGGGGCTCGGCGACGCCGGCGACCGCATGTACGGGACGAAAGATTAGTCGGGCCTACTTCTTCGCGGCCTGTTTGGCGGCTTCGATTTTCTCGATCAATTCTTCCGGGCGGAAGCCGGTGACGACTTCGACATAAGACCCGTCGAGGGCGGCGACAATAAACGCTGGCGTGCCATCGACGCCCATATCCGCTGCAATCCTATGGGTTTCGACAATCGCGTCGGAGACTTCCGCCTTGGTGCGGGATATTTTCAGCTTGTTGACGTCGATGCCCTGTTTTTTGGCGATGCTATGGATGCGTTCTTTGGTGAGCACGCCCTTGGCCTCCATCATCGCAAAATGTAGCGGCAGGAATTTATTCTGGTCGCGTGCGGCAAGCGATATTTCTGCGGCGTAATTGGACTCTTCTCGTAAAATTGGCAGCTCACGGAACACGACTTTCACAGCCGCATCATCAGCGGTAATTTCTTTGATCAGCGGTGCGGCGCGTTTGCAAAAGGTGCAGTGGTAGTCATAGAGTTCGATCACCGCGACGGTCGCCTTTTTTGGATTCTTGCCGGCAGTGAACCCATGCGCCGGGTCGAGGAGGGCGGACAGGTTGGCCGCCGCCCCCTCTTTAGCAAGCGCTGCGCTTTGCCGGCGCTGGCGCGCGCTATATTCATTGACCGCCTCGATGATGATTTCCGGGTTCGTCATCAAATAGTCGCGCACCAATTCGCGGATTTCATCTTCCTGAAGGTCGGAAAAAGACGTCGAAATGCGCGACGGCGCTTTTGATTGCGTCGGCTCTTCCTTGGCGGATGAAAATGCAATCACGCTGACGCCGAGTGCAAATGCGCCGATGAGAGCAGCGCCAATACCGAGTTTTGTATTCAAAGTCATACCCATCTCCGATACCCTTCCTGGGGGTTATTTTACGGCTCGAAACGAATTAAATTCAAAGTCCTTCAGGCCCGGCAAAGGCCGGGTCCGGTACATCAGGCCCGCGCTTCTCGCCGCCAGTAGGCTTTGGGGCCGGAGCCTCGTCGTCGTCGGCGCCGCTGGGCAGCGGCAAGCCGCCGCTTTCTGGCTGGGTGGCGAGAATAATGTCTGCGGCTTGGCGCCATTCCGGCGTTCCGCGCTGCAGCCGGTTGATGGCGCGCCGGGCGAACTGATTGGCGTCATGTTGCGCGCCGGCATAATAGCGCGACTCTGCGGTCGCCAACATCGCCAGCGTTTCATTGTCCATCGCACCATAGGCTCTGGCGAGTTCAAACCAGCCGAAACTGTTGTCAGATTCTAACAACAGTGCGCGCTTCAATTCTTTCACCGCTTCCTCGCGGTCGGCATATTCACCAGTCGCGAGGAGTGCGCGGCCGAGATTGATCCGCAACAACGCGTTGTCCGTCAAAAGTTCCGTCGAGCGCCGATGTGGGCCGACCGCTTCGCGCGCGCGGCCGAATTCGAATAACATCTGGCCTTCCAGCTCATGGAAAAAGGGATTGTCTGGTTGCGCGGCGGTGAGCTTGCGGATTTCGCTGAGCCCCTTGTCGATGAGCCCGGTGCGATAAAAGGCGACGGCGCGCGCATATTGGGCAGGGCCGGACTGGTCCGTCAGCGGATAGGTTCGCAAAGCAACTTCCGGATCATGAAGGAACCCGTATATTTTAGCTTGAATATAATGCAGGCGTTCAATTTCTTCGGGGCTGTCCTTGCGGTCATAAAAGGGCGAGCCGACGACGCGCCGCTGAAGCGCGGACAGGCGCACATTCGCCATCGGGTGGGTCTGGGAATAAGGGTTTATCCGGTAGCCGCGAATAATCTGGGTATTGCGCATTTTCCGCCAGATTTCGACGGCGCCCTTGCTCGAATGGCCTAGCTTGTCGAGATAGGTGATTGAGGCCTGGTCGGCGGTTGATTCCTGGCCGCGGCTGTAACTTAGAAAATTTGCCCGTCCTATGGTTTGTCCAAGGCCTAAAATCCCCATGCCGGCTTCGGGCGCGCCGGCGGCGATGGCGGCGCCGGCGAGAACCAGGCTCAACAACATTGGCCGCGAGGCGGCGGCGATGGCGTCGCCGGTGCGCGCCGAATGTCCGCCCGCAAGGTGGCCGGCTTCGTGTGCGATCACCGATTCAATCTGGTTCGGTGTATCGGCAATCGTCAACAGGCCGGTATTAACGCCCATATAGCGCCCGCCCGCGAAAGCGTTGAACGAGCCGTCATTGACGATAATGATTTGAACGGAGTCTTCTGGCAGGCCGGCGACGCGGAAAATCGGCCGCGCATAATCATCGATAAATATCTCGATTTCCGCATCGCGCAATGTCCGCAAGCCCTGCGCCTGGGCCAACGACCCGCCAAGGGCGACGGCAGCAGCGGCGAGGGACAGAAACGCATTACGCAAGGACATCAACGGGGCTCCCAAGAAATAGCTATACCAGACTATGCGCCATTTGCGACAATTTCGAGGTCACACAGGCGCGGCGCCGCAATTGTGAAGCCGCGGTTTGTGACGCCGGCCATCTTTCATACGCTCAGTTAGCGCCAATCCCGCATTGCCGGAGTTAAACCGCCTTCTGCCACCAGCCTTTCCGGCTCCGCTTTTTGGGCGCGGCCGGGCTTTCTGAGGTGTCTTCCTTGGCGCTAGGCGCAGCTTCTTGCGGCGCATCAGACGGTTTTGCCGCGCCATTTGACGCAGTATCAGAGCTGGCGACAGTCTCGCTCGGAGGGGTTTCGCTTTGCGCAGATTTGGAGACAGGCTCTGCGGGTGGGCCGTCTTGGTTTGCGCTGGTTGGCGCCGCGGCATCATCGCTCGCCGCTGCCTTCTTTCTGACCCTGCGTTTGCGGGTGCGTTTTTTCGGCGCCGGGTCTTCGTCTGCGCTCACGGTCTCTGGCGCGGCCTGTTCTGCGGGCGCAGTCGCGGCTGGCGCATCAGCGGGCTCTGGCTGTTGTGACGCCGGCGCGGGTTGTTCGTCGGCGTCCGATGGCGCTGCGTCTTGGTCGCTTTGCGGCGCATCGGCTTCTTGCGGCGTCGCCTGGTCGCCATCGCCATTGCTGCGACGGTTGCGGCGGCCGCCGCGTCGACCGCGACGGCGTTTTTTACGTTTGCCGTCATCGTTTTCATCGTCGCCGTCGCGGGCGGCTTTTTCGCTTTGGTCATCACCTGCGTCGCCGTCGTCGGTTTTCTCGTCCGGCGCTGCGGTTTCTTGTCTGGTGTCGCGTCCGCGACCGCCGCGTCTGCGACGGCTGCGTTTGCGTCCATTATTGTCGTGTTTTTCTTCCGTCTCGTCGTCGATTGGCTCGACCACTTCCTCAACCACCTCGACCGGCTCGTTTTGGTCGGCGCTTATGAAAGTTCTTTCTGTTTTGCGTTCGCTTGGTACGCCGCTTTTTTCAAGATCGTGCGCGTCGCCGGCTTTGTCCGGGTCGGCGAGGATTTCAATCGCCACGCCGTTGGCGTCTTCGATGCGTTTAATCCAGTCGCGATTGTGATTGAGGATGTGCAGACTGACATCGAGCGAGGCGCGCAATGTGATGCGTCCGACTTTGCCGGAGATGGCTTCGCCCTCGATGGCGCGCAAAATCCGCAGCGCAGCGATTTCGTTGGAGCGGATGGCGCCGGCGCCGGCGCAGGTCGGGCAAGTTTGAGTGGTGCCGTCAACAATCCCTGAGCGGCGGCGCTGGCGTGAGAGTTCGAGCAGGCCGAAGGGTGAAATCCGCCCGACTTGAACGCGCGCGCGGTCGGTCTTCATGGCTTCCTTCAGCGCCTTTTCAACCTTGCGGTTGTTTTTCGCCTCATCCATGTCGATGAAGTCGATGACGATAAGACCGGCCAGATCGCGCAACCGGAACTGACGCGCCGCTTCGGCCGCAGCCTCAACATTGGTCTTGAGCGCGGTCTGTTCGATATTGCGCTCGCGTGTTGAGCGGCCGGAGTTGACGTCAATGGCGATCAGCGCTTCGGTTTGATGAATGACGATGTAGCCGCCCGATTTCAACCGCACGGTTGGCTGATACATGCCGTCCAGCTGTTCCTCGATGCCGTGGCGCAGGAAAATCGGCGCCGCGTCTTTATAGGGCTGCACGTTTTTAGCGTGGCTCGGCATCAGCATCTTCATGAAGTCTTTAGCTTCGCGATAGCCGTTCTCGCCCTCAATCAGGACGCTGGAAATATCTTTGTCGTAGAGATCGCGGATCGCGCGCTTGATGAGGTTTGCTTCTTCATAGACCATGCATGGTGCAATCGACTTCAACGTCAGTGTGCGGATGTTTTCCCACAATCGGAGCAGATAGTCGTAATCGCGCTTGATTTCGACCTTGGTGCGTTTGGAGCCGGCGGTGCGGATGATGAGCCCCATGCCTTGCGGTACATCGAGACTGTCAACGATGCGGCGCAACCGGCGACGGTCAGACGCGTGTGCGATTTTGCGCGAAATGCCGCCGCCGCGCGCAGTGTTTGGCATCAGCACGCAATAGCGCCCGGCAAGCGACATATAGGTGGTCAGCGCCGCGCCTTTGTTGCCGCGCTCTTCTTTGACGACCTGAATGAGGAGAATTTGCCGGCGCTTGATGACTTCTTGAATTTTGTAATTGCGCAACAGGTTAGAGCGTTTGCGCTTTGCTTCCTTGTAGCGCTCAAAAAGCTGGGCGCGGGCTTTGCGTGCGCTGGCGCTCGCTGATTTTGCCTCCGCCCCACCTTCAGCGTTATCGTCTTCAGCGTCATCGTCTTCGGCGTTAGCGTTTTCACCGCTGTCGTCTTCTGTATCGGCGGCGTCTTCCGCAGCATCGCCATCTTCTACGCCGCTGGCTTCGGCTACAGTGTCTTCTTCTGCATCTTCTTCAGCGCTGTCTTCGGCCTCGCCATCTTCGGCGGCGGCCACGGCCGGGCTGTTATCGTCTTCCTCAGCGCCTTTAGCGGCGTTGTTATCGGACGTGTTGGCGGCGTCGCTGGCGTCATTTTTGACGTCTTCTTCTTCTTCCTCCTCTTCATCTTTTGAGGGGGCGTCACTGGCTTTGGCGTCACTGACTTCGGCGTCATTCAGATCGGCGCTTTCAGCGGTATCTTCGCCATCGCCATCGCCAGCTTCACTGTCGCTGCTTGTGGCCTCGGCGGCCGGTTGTTCATCGACTTCTTCGTCTTCCGCAACAGCAGCGATGTCCTGGCCGTCATCGTCGTCTTCGTCGTGGCCATTATCATCGTCGTCTTCGTCGCCGCGCTGGACAAGTTCCAGTTCGGCCGCAAGTTTGACGACTTCTTGTTCTGCTTCTTGCAGCAGCTGCCGGTCAGAGATCGGGATTTGGTAATAATCGGGATGGATTTCGCTAAAGGCGAGGAAACCATGGCGGTTGCCGCCATAGTCAACGAAGGCGGCCTGCAGCGAGGGCTCGACGCGGGTCACCCGCGCCAGGAAAATATTGCCTCTAAGCGGCCTTTTCGCAGCGGATTCGAAGTCGAAATCTTCGATTTTGCCCTGGCTCAGCAGGGCCACGCGCACCTCTTCGGGGTGGGCGGCGTCGATTAGCATCTTTTTTGTCATTTAAATTGGCTCCGCAATGCGGGCCATGGGCCTGCGCATTGACTGTGTTGGAACGCCTCAGCGCGTGCGCAGCCCTACGGAGCGCCCTGGAAAGGGCGCTACTTTGGGTCATATTCGCATCTTGCAGCATCGGCGAAAGCTTTGTTCGCGCCGGCTTTATTGCCGGCTGGTTCTGTTTTGGCGCCTTATGCGCCTGATCTTTTTGCTCCAAACGCGCCGGCATCCGCCGTTTCGCGAGCCGGCCTGAAGGAGCTGCCGGCGGTTATCCCATAAATAACGGGCTTTCGCTTACGTTATTCGGGAGAAAAATCACGGCTAGCCGCTTGGGGCCTTTTTCACCGTTAATATTCCCTTGCTTGGATTTGGCGATTAAATCACCTTTCCGCAAGCAATTTCTACTAATGCCAAACCCCGGGGGAAAAGAAAACCCACCCGGTTCAGGCCGACTCAGTGTTGCATTCAATCGTGGATGAAATCTTAAACCTGCGTTAACGCTGGCGAAAGAGACTGAAACAGCTGATTTCAGGCTGGAATGGGGCCGGCAGGGGCGCTAGATGTGGTTTTGGCCACTCAGTGTGGCTTAAGTATGGATGGGCGTAGATGAATTTAAGGCGCAAAATCTGGATCGGACTTGCTGTTGCGGCCTCGGGCCTGGCGGCGACAGGCGGCGCTTGGGCTGAGGAGCTGCTTGGCGTGCGGTTTGGCCCTAATGGCGACGCGACCCGGGTAGTTTTTGATATTGCCGGCGCGCCGGTCTATTCGATTTCCGGGGTTGAGACCGGCGAAGGCCGCTTAATCGTTGATTTTGCTGGCCTTTCGGTCAGCACCGCGGATTTGCACTATCGCCCCGGCAAGGGCCATATCGCCCGTTATGGGTTTGCCGGCCGCAGTGATGGCGGCGTGCGGGCGATGTTTGATTTCAAAAAAACCGCCCGAATCAACAAAATCTTCGTGCTGGAGCCAAAAGACGGGGTCAAACAATATCGTCTGGTGATCGACCTTCAAACCGCTGACAAGCAAGGCTTTATCGCCAGCCTGCCGGCGCAATATCCTGACCTGACGGCGGTGATAGAGCAGGCGACGGCGACGCCGCCTGAAGTTCTCCCGACGCCGAGCCAGAAAGAGGTTGCGCTGCCGCCGCAGCAAGATCTCGTGATCGAAAAGCGCGTCGTCGTCATTGACGCCGGCCATGGCGGAAGCGATCCCGGCGCTCAGGGGCAAAGCGGGACGTATGAAAAGAACGTCACTCTGGCTGCGGCGCTGGAGCTGGCGGCGATATTGAAAAAGCGCGGTAATTATGAGGTCGTGCTGACCCGCAATAAGGACGCCAAAATCAAACCGGATAAGCGCGAAGCACTGGCGCGCAACGCCGGCGCCAATCTGTTCGTCTCGCTGCATGCAGATGCGATCGCCGCCCGGGCGGTGCGCGGCGGCTCGGTCTATACGCTTTCAACCGATGGCACGGCGCGCTCAGCGAAGCTGGCCAAGGCGGAAGGTGATTACAACGTCTACGATCTTGATGTCGCTGCCTATGGCGAGGAGGTCGGCGGCATTATGTTTGATCTGGCGCAGGGCGCCACCCATACCGGGTCGTCGCGGTTTGCCGAAAAACTTCTTGAAAACCTTGCCGGCAAGACGCCGCTGCTTGGCCGCTCTCACCGCACCGGCGATTTGCGGGTGCTGCTGGCGCCGGACGTGCCGGCGGTGCTGTTTGAGATGGCGTTTATTTCCAACGCGAAAGATGAGGCCAATCTCAACTCCCCCGTGTGGCGCAAACGCACCATGACGGCGGTGGCCGACTCCATTGACCAGTATTTTGAAGAATATGGCGAACAACGCTTTGCCGCAAACAGCGCCGGCGGTGCTAATTAGGCGGCTATCAAGGCGGAGCCTTACCAAAATGAAGGCAAAACATGATGGCTTGCGCCTCGCTGTCGCCAAAATTTTGCGCTACACAAAGGCCGGTAAAGACGTGAGTGTGACAGGAATTAAGCGACGGACGCCATGAGCGACGAAAACGATATTCCCCATGAGAAAGACCCTGAGGAGCGGACCTCCGGGGGCGAAAACTCAGATGGCATTAGCCGGGCCGCTGCCGATGAGGACAGCGCCGCGATTGAAAATGATATGTTCGCGTCGGAAGAACAGGCCGGCCCCGTAAGTGACACAGAAGCTGACGCGGTCGCCGAGACGGAAATCGATGCGGCGGCGGACGAGGTTTTAGCTGAGGCGTCCGATGAGCCCGCTGATGAAGCAGCGCTGCATGAGGCGCCGGATGAAGCCGAAAGTTTTGATACAGACGAAGACGTTAGCATGCAAAGCGGCGAGCCAGAAGATGCGCCAGAAAATCTTGAAGACGATGCGGAAGACGCGGGCGATGAAATCGTTCTTGGCCGCGATGATCGCGCAGCCGTAAGTCGGGGCCGTCGCAACAAGGCCGACCGCGACCATCGCGCCGGCGCGAAAAAACCTGAAAAGCTTTCCGCGCCGCGCAAGTCTGAGTTTGATGTCGAAACAGCTGCGCGCCCGGCGCGCGAGGGGGAGGCTTTGTTTCCATTATTGGTGCGGCTTGCGGGCATGGGGTTCGCCATCGCCGCGTTTGGCGTCATCGCCGTTGCTGCTTTTGCGGGCTGGTACCTTAATCAGCTGAGCCAGGACCTGCCGGACTATCAGGTGCTGGCCGAATATGCACCGCCCGTCACCACCCGGGTCTATGCCGGGGACGGATCGCTGGTGGCCGAGTTCGCCCGCGAGCGGCGGTTGTTTGTTCCGATTGAAAACATTCCCGAACATGTCAAAGCCGCCTTTGTCTCGACCGAAGACAAGACCTTCTATGAGCATACCGGTATCGACATGCGCGGTATCGCGCGCGCGCAAGTGTCCAATATCGGCAATATTCTGAGCGGCCGTAGGCTTGAAGGCGGCTCGACGATTACCCAGCAGGTGGCGAAAAACTTCCTCTTGTCGAGCGAGCAGCGCATCGACCGCAAACTAAAAGAAATGCTGATAGCCCGGAAGATGGAGCGCGCCTTCACCAAGGGGCATATTCTTGAGCTTTATCTCAACGAGATTTATCTCGGCAACCGCTCTTACGGCGTTGCCGCCGCGGCGTTGAATTATTTTAACAAGGCGCTCGATGAATTGACCATCGGTGAGGCGGCCTATCTTGCCGGGCTCGCCAAGGGGCCGAGCAACTACCATCCGGTCGCCAATGAAGAGGACGCGGTCGCGCGGCGCAATCTGGTGATCCGGCGCATGCTGGCCCAAGGCGGCATTTCGCAAGTCGAGGCCGATGAAGCGAGC
>JAADIQ010000058.1 GCA_013151255.1 Alphaproteobacteria bacterium | reverse complement strand
TTCGGTCGCTTTGCTTTGCGTCCGTGTCTATTTTGTGCGCTATTTAAGACGTCTTTTTCTTGCGCCGTGTAAGAAATCCGCCAGCGGCTAACCCAGACAAGAACAATGGTAAAGCTGCAGGGATGGGAATTTCAGGTACGCTTGGATCAAAAATTTCTCTAGTCGCTGTTTGCCAATCATCAGTGGGTGCATAACCGTTGCCGCCAACGAAACTGACTTCTGCGCGCTTGGCGCCGTTGTCGTTAACGATTCCAAAAAACCCAGAGGCTACTGCTGAGACAACCAATTCAATCAGCGTGTCGGTTGCGTCATAAAAAGCTAGTTGTAATTGGTCGTCGCCGCCGACATTCCATAAACCAAGGGCAAAGATGAAATCATTTGAATCGATAGGGCGCACACTGATGGGCCCACGGCCCGGTAGTGTGAAATCCCGATCATTGAGCAGATTGTTCGGTCCCGAACGCGGGATGCCGCCAGTCGAACTGTAAGGTTGAACCGTTGGTTGCGTGCCGTCGTTTAACGGGTCAAATGAGATGCCCAGATTTGCCAGCGAATTAACGTCAGATCCGGCGCCGAGCGAGTCAAAAGTTTCGACCGCAAAAACGCCGCCGACAGCAGCGCGCCATGCCGCTTCGTCGGTATACACAGTAGCAGAAGCTGTAGATGATACGCTTAGAGCAAGCGCAGTAGTCGCGATGAATGTCGCGATTATTTTACACATAAGGGTCCCCAAATATATGTTGCAACACACTATAGCATAGTGACTGTTGGACATCAAGAAAACGGCCCCGAAGGGCCGCTTTTCAAATTCCTGATTTTCGCTCGCGCTACTTCGCGGTTTTCTTGCGTGGGCGACGGTCGACCTTTTCTTTGATCCGGGCCGACTTCCCGCGGCGCTCGCGCAGGTAATAAAGCTTCGCGCGGCGCACCTTGCCGCGGCGGATGACGTCGATGCTATCAACCAGCGGGGAGTAGATCGGGAACACCCGCTCAACGCCCTCGCCGAACGAAATTTTGCGCACCGTAAAGCTCTCATTGAGCCCGCCGCCCTTGCGCGCGATGCAGACGCCTTCAAACGCCTGGATGCGTTCGCGATCGCCTTCCTTGACTTTGACGTTAACGCGCAGCGTATCGCCCGGCGCAAATTCCGGCACTTGCTTGCCTAATTCTTCGATATGCTCTTTTTCGAGCTGCTCGATGATGTTCATCGTTTCGGTTCCTTGTTTTTGTCGCGCCGGATAGGACCGTCAGCTAAAAACCTCTCCCAGAGGTCCGGTCGTCGCGTCCGCGTTATTTTTTCCGCCTCTTCGCGCCGCCAGTCTGCGATTCTTTGATGATCGCCAGACAGCAGCACCGCCGGGATCGCCCGGCCTTCAAATTCCCGTGGCCGCGTATACTGGGGATATTCCAGCAAACCGCCCTCAAAGCTTTCCTCCCGCACGGAGGAAGCCGAGCCCAATACCCCGGGGATGAGCCGGACGCAAGCCTCTATCAGGGCCATAGCGGCGATTTCGCCGCCGGCCAGGACAAAATCCCCGATTGAGACTTCCTCGATGTCACGGGCGGCGAAAATCCGCTCATCGACGCCCTCAAACCGGCCGCAAATGGCGACCAGCCCGCCGCCTTTGGCCAGCTCATGGGCGCGGGCCTGCGTAAACGGCGCGCCGCGCGGGCTAAGGCAGAGGACCGGTCTGTTGTCCTTCGGGACGGCGTCGATAGCGTGGCTCAGAATATCAGCGCGCATCACCAGCCCGGCGCCGCCGCCGGCGGGCGTATCATCGACCGAGCCATATTTATTGTCGGAAAAGTCGCGAATATTCACCGTGTCGAGCGCCCAATGCCCCTCCGCCCGGCCGCGCCCCAACACCGAAGCATCGAGCGGGCCCGGAAACATCTCCGGAAAGAGCGTAAGAACAGTTGCGCGCCACATGGGGGCTCAAATCGCATGACGGGGCGTGGGGGGCAAGCGAGGTGCGGGCCTGCCTGGGAAGCCTGTTTGGCGCCGTTCGCTCGCGAATGTGGTGGCTGCTTGCCCAGTCCACAGAGCGAAAGAATAAGAATGTAAAAAACTTATCCCGCTCAAGACGCAAGTCTAGTTTAGCTGGCGCCTCAACAAATAGCAGCATGCGCGTGCCAACCTATGATTGTTGTCGCTTGAGTATGTCGCGTATTACGTGCATCATATGTCTGATCCACGGGCGAGGGGCGCGTCATACGATCAATTAGAGGGGCAGATGACAGACAATCAGAGCGACATTTGGAGTGAGGATGACGGCTCTGTTGATGCAGTCGAAGCCGTTGATACGACTGCTGAGAGCGATGATCTTGATATCGGTGAGCTCACGCCTGCGGATTTTGATCGTTATAGCCTTGCCGCTTCAAAGCTGATCGAAAAATCGAGGTTAGGTGAATTTGGCGAATTCAAAGCGCCGTTCTCCGCACAATTTAAAACACAGCTGCGATCAATGTTCCCGGAAGACCGCACCGCTTATGATGAAGCAGATGAAAATGAAAGGTTTGCGATAAGGAGTGCTTTCTGGATGCGCTGCAAAACTTTCGGGCTGTTTTTTGGTAGTGCGTTCTTGATATTTGCATATGTCCAATGGAGTTTGTGGGTACCATTTTTTTCAAAAGAATTTAGCGGGCAAGATTTTGTCGCCCTCGGGCTTATTGTCGTTGTGACAGTTGTGATTTGGGTCATTAGACAAAAAGTCAGGCGCGATGATCTCAACAAGATTGGCGGCGCCGCAACGACGTTTGCAAATCACTTTTTTAAACGCATGAACAACATCCATGACCGCGCGAGCAGCGCAGTGCGGCTATCAAGTGAAGACGGTATGTTGTCGCGAGAATGGCCAGACCGGTCGGCGGGCTGGATAAAAATCAGCCTCTGGCTGGGGAAACGATATGAATATTTGGACCGGCATGTAACGGCAGTGGCGTGGCGCGTAGACTCCCGCTACCGAATGATGGAAACTTTTTTCAGGACGTTGAAAATTGTTGTGTTGGTTGTGTTTGGAATACTTGTGTTGAACGCCATCTTTCAGGGGGAAAGCAACGACAATGCGCCGACAATTTTTGCGACCCTTGCCGTTATTTCCGGAGGCGCTTTCCTTGTTGTTTCCTGGATAGGAAGCAATCGCGGGAACGCTTATTGGGCGGAACAATTTCGTACAAGTATGGCCGGCTTTGATCGGCAGAAGCATCATATTCACGACCTCGTCGCCAACGCTTCTGCGTCCGATAAGAAGTGGGTCAATAGCGGGCAAAGAAATGTTCGGTCTGAAACGTAATCGCAAACCAGACCGCGATGAAGGCGATCTTGTTGTTTTCCTCCCTATAAAGCCATTTGAGGCGACCTATGCGCCATATCCGACATCGCGCGGGTGGACGTCGCCGCATACAAAAGATTTACGTCAGATTTCATTCGGCCTGGCGGCGTTTTTAATTTTCGCATGGGTTATTACTTATTTACTGAGCGATGCTACATCTCAGATTTCAGATTCCGGCATGCAACTCAGCGTCCAATCCCTTGTTGTGTTGAGCTTGGGCGGTATCACGGGCGCTGTAATTGCGCTTTATGAGATTGGAAAACGACGATTTGCGACGGTTGATCTATTCAGTATGGAGATGCTCACGGTCGTTCGGTTGTTTAATATAACGAACTTTGTCGGAAAAACCATTCGTCTCTATGTGCCGCCGACCACACATGGTGATGCAACTGAAGTCGATAAACGTGAAAAAATAAACCTTAGCAAAGCTGAGGCCTCAAGCGGGTTTCTTCTCAGCGATCATTATTCCGATATTTTCGTGAGCAACATGAAAGAATTAGGCGCGCTTGAATCGGATGTCGTCGATTATGTGACGGCGTTTTATACTTTCTTGAAGGCGACGAGAGAGCAAACGCGTGTGTTTTTTTCCAATATCGACACCGACGAGTATTTAACGCAGGAGACGATTAACGCGCATGTCATCCTCACGATGTACCTTGTGGATACGCTAATAAGTTGCGGTTTGCGGGCCATCAATGGGCTCGTCCAAAACCCCACGCACCGGCATCATGCAAAAAGACTGGCAATTGCCGCCGCTGCGCCCGCAAACAATTTTCTCTTCAGATGCTTAGACGCTCGCAATGGGATGTATGAATTGACGGTTCAGAGGCGGGCGTCATATTTTGAGATTCTGCGGGAGCTGGATAGCGAAGCGAAAAGATTGCATATCGAACTTCGCAAACTGTCCGAAAAAAGCTAGGCCATGTTGTCATCTACATCATCGTCCACCAAAACCGCCGCCCGGCGCACGGTGATTTTACCGCCCGCAATATCAACGCCCGGAACATTTTGCCTGGTAAAGCGCACCAGGCGCATGCCTTTTAAGCCCGGCACGCCCATCAGCTCGATGACGTCGCCGGCGCCGAAATTATAAACCGCGTTAACGGCGCCGAGCGGGGCGCCGGTCTCATCAACCGCATCCAGGCCGACAAGATCGTTTAAATAAAATTCGTCTTCGTCCGGCGCTGGCAGCTTGTCGCGGCTCACATAAAACCGCACGCCTTTTAACGCTTCTGCGTCCTCGCGGCTTTGGATCTGTGGCGCCCGCACCAGAACAAAGTCCGCTTTCAGGCTGCGGATAACGGTAAGCGTGAACTGGCGCTTGCGGTCTTCGGTTTCAACCGGGCCGTAGGCGGCGATATTGCTCAGCTCTTCGGTAAAGCATTTAACCTTCGCTTCGCCCCTGACGCCATGGGCGCCGGCGAAGGCGCCAAGGCAAATGCGGGGTTTGTCGTTCTCGCTCATGGCTGCGCATCCGGCGTTTGTGGGCGAAACAGGACGCCTTTTTCCGCCCACACAATAACCAGGAAAGCGGCGACCCCGAGCCAGGCAAAGCCCATAATAATAGGCGTGGTTGTGCCGTCATAATAATGACCGATAACGCCGCCGAGAAAGCCTGCAACCGTGGTGCCGGCAAAGCCGTTCGCCGCCGCCGCTGAGCCGGCAATGTGTCCCATGGGCTCCATCGCCAGGGCGTTTGCATTTGGCCCGATAAGGCCAAGCGCAAAGAATGATATAGACATAAACACCATGAACATCATGAAGCTTTCGCCGTTGCTTGTCGCCGCAACCAGATGAAACAGGTTGGCGACGATAAATATCAGGATTGCCGTATGGGATATCCGCCGCATACCAAAGCGCGACACCAGCCGCGCATTAATCAGCGTCGCCGCCGCCAGCGAGCCGGCAATGGCGGCAAAAGCAATCGGGAAGCGCTGGCCGAGGTTGAAGGTTTCAAGGAAAACCTGCTCAGCGGCGCTGATATATCCAAACAAGGCGCCAAAGCAGAGGGCAGAGGCCAGCGTGTAGCCAATCGCAGTGCGGTTGCGGATGAACTCAAGATAGTTTGAGAGGATGGGCCCCGGCTGCAACGGTTTGCGGCGCTCGGGCGCCAGCGTTTCCGGCAGCCGCCAGCCAAGCCATAGGGCCAGCACGACGCCATAAATAAGCAGTGTAAGGAAAATTCCCCGCCATGGGCTAACCATAAGAACAAGCTGGCCGAGCCCGGGGGCGAGAATGGGCGCCGCCATGAAAACGGTGATGGCGAGCGACATCACCTCGGCCATGCGCCGGCCCGAACATTGATCGCGGACAATCGCAATTGCCGCAACCCGTGTCGCTGCGGTGGCGACCCCTTGAAACGCACGCGCCGCAAGCAGCAACGTAAAAGACGCCGCCATGACGGTCAGCGCCGAGCCGACGATATACCCGCCAAGCGCCCACATCAGCACGCGCTTGCGCCCAAAGCGGTCGACAAGCGGGCCGAAGAAAAGTTGCGCAATGCCATTGCCGAGCACATAGACAACAATGATGAGCTGGCGATCATTGCCTTGGGCGGCGCCAAATTCGTCGCCGATCAGCCCCAGCGCCGGCAACATCATGTCGATCGCCAACGCATTCAGCGCCATCACCCCGGCGACGATGGCGACAAGCTCCGCATAGGCGATGCGCGGCATGACAAAGGGTTTGGTTTCAGCGTCCATCCCCCGAATTACGCCGCAAAGGGGTTTTTTGCAATGGTTGAAAACGGCGCCGGCGAAGGGATCGCATTGTGCGCGCAAACCCGTTTATAGTGCGCGCCAATTTGCACTAACGGAGGCGCGGCGTGGACCGTAAATCAGAACAGCCCGAGCTTGCCGACAAGGCGAAACTATACTGGCGCGAGAACATAAAGCTGGTCTGCGGCCTGCTTGTGGTTTGGTTCATTGTTTCTTTCGGCGCTGGCATTTTGTTTGTCGATGTTTTGAACAAGGTGCAGCTCGGCGGCGTCCCCTTAGGGTTTTGGTTTGCGCAACAGGGCTCCATCCTGGTTTTTGTTGTGTTGATATTTGTCTATGTCGGGCGCATGCGCGCCATCGAAAAGCGCTTCGGCGTTAGCGACGAATAGCGGCCATGGACACGCAAACGCTCACCTATATTTTCGTCGGGTTTTCCTTCGCGCTTTATATCGGCATCGCGATCTGGTCGCGCGCCGGCTCAACAGCTGAGTTCTATATCGCTGGCGGTGACGTTCACCCCATAGCCAACGGCATGGCCACCGCCGCCGACTGGATGAGCGCGGCCTCGTTCATTTCCATGGCCGGCATCATCGCCTTTTCAGGCTATGATGCGAGCGTTTACCTGATGGGCTGGACCGGTGGCTATGTCTTGCTGGCGTTGTTGCTGGCTCCTTATTTGCGCAAATTCGGGCAGTTCACCGTGCCCGATTTTATCGGCGAGCGGTATTATTCAAAGACCGCGCGCGTGGTCGCGGTGATATGTCTGATCATTATTTCGTTTACCTATATTGCCGGGCAGATGCGCGGCGTGGGCGTTGTGTTTTCGCGGTTTCTTGAGTTGCCGATTGAGTGGGGCGTGATTGTCGGTATGGGGATTGTCTTCTTCTATGCGGTTCTTGGCGGCATGAAGGGCATTACCTATACGCAAGTGGCGCAATATTGCGTGTTGATTTTCGCCTATCTTGTGCCGGCGGTGTTCATCTCGATTTTGATAACCGGCAATCCGGTTCCCCAGCTTGGGCTTGGCTCCGATGTCGTTGGCGGTGATGTTTCAGTATTGGCGCAGCTCGATGGCGCGCTTGTCGACCTTGGGTTTACGGCGTTTACGGAGGGCTCGAAATCCAAGCTTGATATGTTTGCGATCACGCTCGCGCTGATGGTTGGCACGGCCGGCCTGCCGCATGTGATTGTGCGGTTTTTCACCGTCCCCAAAGTCTCCGATGCGCGCCGGTCGGCGGGCTATGCGCTGGTGTTTATCGCGCTGTTATACACAACCGCGCCGGCGGTCGGCGCCTTCGCGCGGCTTAATTATATCCATAGTGTCGATCAGCAATCTTATGCTGAGGCGCCCGGCTGGGTGAAAACCTGGGAGGGGATCGGCCTGATTGCGTGGATGGACAAAAATGACGACGGCGTCATCCAATATGGCGCCGGCGCGCCGTTTGAGGGCCGCGCCGATTACACCGGTGAGACGGGGCCTTCTGGCGAGCGGCTGCTTGCCAATGCGCCGACTGACGCCGCCAACGAAATTGTCGTTGACCGCGATATTATGGTGCTCGCCAATCCGGAAATCGCCGGCCTGCCGGGCTGGGTGGTGGCGCTGGTGGCGGCGGGCGGGGTGGCTGCGGCGCTTTCAACGGCCGCCGGGCTGTTATTGGTGATCTCCGCATCAATAAGTCACGATCTATTGAAAAAAACCTTCCGTCCCCAGATTAGCGAGCGCGCGGAGCTGCTTGCGGCGCGCGGCTCTGCCGCCGCCGCGATTGTCGTTGCCGGCTATCTCGGCATTAACCCGCCGGGTTTTGTGGCGCAGGTGGTGGCGCTTGCCTTCGGGCTGGCGGCGTCTTCGCTGTTTCCGGCGATTTTCATGGGCATATTCTTCAAAGCCATGAACCGGGAGGGGGCGATTGCCGGCATGGTGGCGGGGATTGTCTTTACCCTGAGCTATATCATCTATTTCAAGTCGCCATGGTTCGGCGCCGTCAACAATGCCGATCACTGGCTGTTTGGTATTTCGCCGGAGGGCATTGGCGCGGTGGGCATGGCGGTTAATTTTGCTGTCGCGGCCGGAGTAGCCAGGTTTACCGCGAAGACGCCGCCGGGCGTGCGCGACATGGTCGATGCGATCCGAATTCCCACCAGCGTAGCGGCGTCAGAAAAATAACCACCACGTATTAGCGCTCGGCCTCCTCGCCAATAGCTTCAAGCGCGCGTTCGCGGTCCGCGTCATCGCTGATTGCCTGCGCCGCCTTGCGATAGGCGGCAACAAGCGCCGGGTCGCCTTTGGCCGCGACGGCAATTTCCTCGAGCGCCAGGCGCTGATCGTAGTTCGATTGAAGCCCCGCATAAGCGTCCATCCAGGCATCATCAAAATCACTATTCTTTGAGAAGAAATCAGCGCTTTCAGAAAGCACCAGGCGCAAATCATGGTCGCTTTCGATCTGTCTTCCCGCTATTGTCAGCAGGCGCGCGACCTGCGCCGCCGTCAGCGTTTCATTTTCTATCAGCGCAGTAATAGCAATGCGCAAATCATGATCGCTTTCAATTTGCTCGAACGTCTGCGAGAGCGCGTCAATTTCCGCTGGCGATAAATCACTCTGCTCAATAAGCGCAACAACATATCGCCGCTTTGCGCGGTCGCGTTCAAGCGCGTCAATTTCTTCCAGCACCGAGGCGGTGTCGCCTGTCTTGAGTAGAGCGCTGATGCGCTCGCCAGATTTCAAGCCGCTAATGCGCAGAAATTTCAAAAATAGCGCGCCGGCGGCTTGGTCTGCTTCCTCGCCGTCAGGCAGTTTGTCTCCGTCGCGATAATAGGTGGTGCGAATGGCGCCGTCGCGGCGTTCAAATTTGACGCGCTCTTTTACGCCATCCTGTTTGAGCACGATCTCAATTTCATCATCCAATTCGGCAAGCGCGGCGCCAGCATCGTTGAGGCTATAATCACCGCTCCACTCTGCTTTGATAGTATAGTCGTCATCGGCGAGCACGAACTCGCCACTGTCGCCATTAATCGTGTGGTGAGACGATTTCTTGTCATCATCATCAAACGCGTGCTCGGCGTCGTCGTCTTTCACTATCAGCGCGTAAGCCGCTGACAGTGCAAAGGCGCCGATGGCGAGAAAGCCCAGTGCTTTAATGTTTTTAATCAATGGTTTTTCCCTCAAAGCGCTGCGCGACGGCGGGGCGTGGCGCCTCGTGTATCCGCATCTGGTAACTTACCCCGCCAGCAAAGTAATTCAACGCCGACATTGGCGCCAGCGCTTAATCCTCTTCAACCTCGCGCCGGTCAGCGCCAAGATAGGCGGCTGAACGCATTTCCACCAGCCGCGATGCGGTGCGTTCAAATTCAAAGGCGCCGTCGCCGGCCCTGTATAGCGCATCCGGTTCGCCATCCGCAGAACAGACCAGCTTGGTGCGGCGGTCATATATGGCGTCGATAAGCGTGACAAAGCGTTTGGCTTCATTGCGTTTGTCCGGCGTCATGATCGGGATATGGTCGATGAACAGCGTATCGAAATGGCGCACGAGGGCGATATAATCGCGCGCGCCCAGCGGCCTTTCGCAAAGCTCGGCAAATTCAAACCGCGCCGCACCGCGTGCTGTGCGCGCTGCTGTTAAAATACGGCCCGCTACGGTTAAATCTTCGCAATGCTCGCGTGCGCCGGCGATCATTTTTTTCCACGCCGCATCCATCGCCTTGTCGGCATCGCGGTCAAGCGGCTGATAATAAACAGGCGCGCCTTCCAGCTTGGCCAGGCGGTAGTCTTTTGCCGCCTGCAAGTGAAACACGCCAAGCTTTGATTTTAACAATTCAATGAAGGGGACAAACAGCTGGCGGTTAAGGCCGTCCTTGTAGAGATCGTCAGGCGCGCGGTTAGAGGTTGCAACGACGACGACGCCGTTGGCGAACAGCGCCTCAAACAATCGCCCGAGGATCATTGCGTCGGCGATGTCGGTGACCTGAAACTCATCGAAGCATAATACCAGTGCACCGCGCGCAATGTCATGGGCCGCGGGCGCAATCGGATCGTCCGGGTTTTTGCGGTTATAGGCTTTGTGGCGCCGGCGCGTCTTTTCGTCGGCGTTGCGCCAGGCGGCGATGCGATCGTGAACCTCGCTCATGAACTCATGCAAGTGGACGCGGCGCTTGGCGGTAAGCGCGAGATTGTTGAAGAAAATATCCATCAGCAGGGTTTTGCCCCGCCCCGCCGGTCCCCAAAGGTAAAGCCCATCGGGCGCGGCGCCATTGCCGAACAGGCGGGGCCTGCGATAATTTTTGAGCGCATCATGGAGGGCTTGCAGCCGGTCGGCGGCGTCTTCCTGCGCCGGGTCGCGCTCGAGCACGCCCTGGTTAATCAGCGCCCGATAGCGCGGCTTTGGCCCCTTTTTCATAATCGCGCCTATAGCCTTGCTCGCGTTCGACGTCACCGGTTGCGCTGGCACGGGGGCCGTTTGTGGGGGTGAACAGCCAGGTGGCGAGCGCTGTCGCGACCATAGCGCCGGCAAGTTGCGCGAGGATAAACGCTGGCGCATCGGCGAGGCGGATGCCGGCGAAGCTGTCGGTGAAGGCCCGTGCGAGCGTCACCGCAGGGTTGGCGAAGCTGGTCGATGCGGTGAACCAGTATCCGGCGGTGATGAAAAGCCCAACATTCATTGCAACGCTTTCGGGGCGGAAACGAATTGTGCCGAGAATAGTCAAGACCAGCCCAAAGCTCGCCGCGCCTTCGCTCAATAGCTGCCCGGCGCCGGCGCGCGGGGTCTGGCTCGCCTGGATAATCTCAAGGTCGAACATCGCATGGGCAAGCGCGACGCCGGCGACAGCCCCGATGATTTGAGCGCCGACATAGGCGATAGCCCGGCGCGGGCCGATCTCACGGCGCAAAACAAACGCCAGCGTCACCGCCGGGTTGAAATGCGCGCCTGAAACCGGCGCGAATATAGTGATCAACACCACCAGCCCGGCGCCGGTCGCGAGAGAATTGGCGAGCAGCGCAAGCGCATCATTACCGCCGGCCAACGCCGCGCCCATAATTCCGGAGCCGACAATGATCGCCAGCAACAACCCTGTGCCAACCGCTTCTGCGACGAGCTTTTGGAGTGTTGAAAAACTCATCTGTGTCTAGCTGAAATCAACCCATCGCTCCGAGTGCGGATTATCGAGGCGCGTCAGCATACATCATTGCGGCGTGCAGCAAGCTTTGGGCGGGGAAGAGGCGTCGCTAGAGGGCGGGCTCTGGTTAAAAATTTCCCGATCCGGCTCGCCGCCATAGTCCGCGCTCTCGCCGAATGTCTGGAACAGCTCCCACACCGCGCCTTGCGGATCGCGCGCCCAGAATTTGTTGCTTTTGGCATAGCAGCAGGTGGTGTCTTCTTCCGCCATCAGCGATGCGCCGTTTTCGCGCAAACGGTCTGCGACTTCATCAAGCTCTTCGCGGGTGTCGATTGAAATTCCCGCATGATCGACGCCCGCCTCACCGCCGTGAGAGGAGAGCGAAACATTGGCGCAGGGATCGTCGAGCAGCCATTTGGCGTAGTCGTCCTCAAGCTTGGACGGCGCCTGTCCGAACATCGCCGTATAGAACGCTACCGACTGGTCGAGGTCCTGGGTTTTGATATGGATGTGCAGTCGTTTCATGATGCCTGTTCCTTTATGACATAGGGTCCGCAAAGCCGGCGGTCGCCGGCGCAGCAATCGGCCAGTAGAAAATCAACGAGGCCGCGGATGCCGCCATAATCGGCGGCGTAAATCACCCGGCGGCCTTCTCTGCGCGAGGCGATCATCCCGGCGCGTTCCAGCTCTTTGAGATGAAAAGACATGGTCGGCGCGGGCACGCCGAGCCCTTCAGCAATGGCGCCAGCAGCCTCGCCGCGCGGGCCGGCCCGCACCAGGCGCTTCAGCACTTCGAGCCGGGAGGCCTGTGATAGAGCCGAAAAACAATCGCATGCGGTATTTATTTCCATAATTTGATATGTATGGAAATATCGAATTAATGTCAAGTGGCAAATTTTTGATTATTAAAAAACTGGCTCTGAACCACGGCTGTCCGGGTTGGAAAATGCTTCCGCCTTAAGCGCCGTACAGCCCACTGTTCCCACGCGGTGTCATCACCGGATTTATTCCGGTGATCCAGCACAAGAGAAAAGAAGATTAAAAGCTTGCCTCCCTGGGTTGCCGGAACAAGTCCGGCAAAGACATCGCGCTATCGGAAAGGGCGCGTCGCTGAACCCGGCGGCGCTTGTTTGGCGTTCCAGGCCGCAGCAATCGTGTGGGCGTCAACAAAATACTGACGAAGGAGGAACCCCACTCGGAAGTTTTAAAACGGGCAGCAGCGGTGCTGAACCAGCGTCTGATACGATAATTTCTCGCATTCCATGGCAGTGCGTGAAATAGCGCAAATCCGCACAACCTATTGGCATTCGCAGGCGCAAAAAATACAACCCAGAGAGGGGCGTTGGCCATCAAACCTATATTTGGTGAAAAGTTATCCTCACGCATTTGGGCGGCCTTATACTTTCCCCAATGTCGACATGCGGCCTTAACGACAGGCGATTGGCTCCTGAAAAAACGGACATCGCGAACACCCGACAAGGCCCTTTCGGCATTCATGCGCAGGGAACGGTAACTTCGCCTCGCGTGGGCTATTTGACATTGTGAATATTTACGCCGTTTCGGTCCCATTCAGTTGGCTGTCGCGGCGTCTCTAAACCCGCAACCGGCGCTCGACAGAGTGAAACGCCCGGCCCGAAAAGTACGGCCGATTTTTGGGCCGGAGTTTTGCCGTTTGCGCTGGAGGAGGGGCTTGAGGCGGCGCCTTATAGCAATTGAACTGGTGGTTGCTTGCTCGAAAATCGCAAAGCCGCCCGTCCGTTTTTCTGTTGTGAAACCCGGTTTCATCCTGGGGCTGATGAAAGGCCCCTGCGCTCGGCGGTAGATTTCGCTCAGCGCTTAATCCGTATTCAGCGTTTGTTCGTGTCCCAGACCAGCGCGTCTGCTGCTGCGACGATGATGACCCCTGCCAGCGCGCCATACGCCGCACTTTCAAAAACGATCATCCCAAAAACCAACACCACGCCGAATATTGCCAAATCCAGTATAAAACGCACCTGGCCCTCCGTCGTTGCGGAACGCCGATAATAGCATAATTCAGCCCACGAATGGTTAACGCCTGTTGACCCTATTGACCGTAAACAGGGCCCTCTGGCGAGGACAGGCAGGGTTTTATGTAAATTCGGTCGTCAGGACAGAGACGTTTGCGCGCGGCGGATTACTCAGCCGGCGCTTTGGCGGATTTTTGCAGCGGCCGGTTGACCATCATTTTCTTAACCTCTGCAATCGCTTTGGCGGGGTTGAGATGCTTGGGGCAAACTTGCGTACAGTTCATGATGGTGTGGCAGCGATAGAGTTTAAACTCGTCCTCAAGCTTGTCGAGACGTTCATTCGTATGCTGATCGC
This sequence comes from Alphaproteobacteria bacterium, assembly GCA_013151255.1. Lineage (GTDB taxonomy): Bacteria > Pseudomonadota > Alphaproteobacteria > Caulobacterales > Parvularculaceae > Hyphococcus. Next base: position 57,034 of record JAADIQ010000058.1, on the reverse strand, counting down.
GGCTGTCGACAAGCCAGCGATAGGACTGCAAAAGCGCCGCCGGGCCGAGATATTCATCCGCGCCGCTCTGCGTCTCGCCGTTCCACCAATAGGACGGGCAAGAGGTTGAGCAACACGCGCAAAGGATGCATTCGTAAAGCCCGTCGAGTTTGGCGCGGTCTTCCTGCGATTGCTTCCATTCCGTTTCCGGCTCGTCCGACTTCGTCATCAGGAACGGTTCAATATAGGCGTGCTGCTTGTAGAAATTGGAAAGGTCGGTGATGAGATCTTTCAGCACCGGCTGGTGCGGCAACGGATAGACGGTGATATCGCCCGGCCCCAAATCATCGAGGCTGGCGGTGCAGGCGAGCGTGTTGGAGCCGTTGATGTTAAACGAGCACGACCCGCAAACCCCTTCCCGACAGGAGCGGCGAAACGCTAAGCTCGCATCCATTTTGTCTTTGATCTTGATAAGCCCGTCGAGCACCATGGAGACATCCGAGACATCGACTTCATATGTGTCGAGGCGGGGATTGTCATCGGTTGACGGATCATAGCGATAGACCTTGAAGGTACGGACTTGCTTTGCGCTCTTGTCGGCCTTGAAGGTTTTGCCGTTTTTGTTGACCGTGGAATTTTTGGGCAGGGTCAGTTGGACCATTTTGAAGTCGCCTTTGTTATTCTTTTATACGCGCGCCGTACCAGTCCAGATTACGGGTGATGAACATCGTCAGCGCAATCGCGCCAAAGGCCGTAACAGAACCAATCAGGAGAGCATAATCTTCTGATTTCATGAGTAAATATATCAGACCATAAGCTCCTGAAAAGGCGGTAAACGCGATTAGGCCGTGCAGAAGGCTGCGAAAGACAGTTGCCGCGTAATAACCGGTGAGCAAGACGGTGGCTCCGGCGGTGAGCGCAAAGGCCGGGCCGAAGCCGATATGTTCTGAGAAGGCAAGCACCAGAAGGTAGAAGATCACCTGGGTCGCGCCAAGCAGGATATATTGCGCCGGATGCGCTCGTGCGCCCATCGTCGCCTCAAACAGGAAAAAGGTTAGAAAAACAATCCCCAAAAACATCAGCGCATATTTGAGCGCCCTGCTGACGCTTTGATAGGGGCTTGCCGTTGCGATGAACTCCACGCCGAACGATTTTCCCTGATCGAGGATGTCGAGATTGCCCTGCGCAACGAAGCTTCGCGGCAGACCGCGGGCGAGATAGGGAATGCGCCATTGGGCGGAAAAGCCTTTATCCGTGATCTTGCGAGTGTCGGGGAGATAGGCGCCCTGAAAGCTGGGGTCTGGCCAGTCGGCCTTAATCGAAACGCTGGTTTGCTCGCCAACCGGCGCGAAGTAAAGCGCGCCGCCGCCCGATAGCGGCAGCGCGAGTTCAAAGGAAAACCCGTTTTGTGGATTATCAATCGGCAGAGCGGCGCTAATGCCGGTAGCATAGAAGCTGGCGGTTCCGGGCCCCTCATCGAGCCCGCGCAACGTATCAAAGCCGGGCTCGAAAGCCGCCCGCACGGGCCGGCCGTTGAGCTTGAGCTGCAAGGCCTCGCGCACGCCCTTCAGCCCGGCGCCGGAAGAAAATTTTACCGCAAGCACTGCCCGGTCCCAGTCGATGGACAACACGCCCTCTGCCGGGCGCGGCGCTTTGAGGGCGCCGAAGCGGCCTTTCATGACGATGTCTGCGTCGAATATTGTCGCCTCATAGATTGAGCGGCGACGGACGGACGTCTTGGTTGGCGCATCAATGCTGAGGGTTTGCGGCGTGAAAGCGACTACAGTTGTGCGGGTGATTGCGGCGCCGTCCTTGTCGGTCTTGCCGGTGTCAATGACGCCCGGCGCCAGAATAATCGGCCCACTGATGGTCTGGCGGCCGCCGGCAAGCTGGTAAATTTCAGTTTTTACCTCGTCGGCGCGGGTGGAGCGATCCCAGATGAGCGCGTAGACCAGCATCGCCGGTATCCACAATAAAAACGCCAACGCGCCAACAAGAATGAGCTTGAGGCCAAGCGAACGGGCCTCAGATGATGCGCGAAGGTCCATGAACGTCTCCCGATTTATCCGCCCGGCCCGGCGGTGATATCGGCGAGAAGCATGACCCTTGAATGACGCGATCAGGGAAATTTCAAGGCGTGGCGATAGCAAAATCAATGAATATTGATTTTGCTATCGGTTCATTTTCGCTCGCGGCCGCTTCTCCCCCGGGTTAAGTCCGGGGGAGGGCCTGCGCGGGCCGCGCGCGAAGGCGCGCTCACTAAAACACGACCGCCTTCGCGGTCGGGCGCATAAGCGCCGGGGCGCAGTCGCGCCCGTATTGGAATCAACTCAAAGATTTCTTCAGCGGTTGAAGCTCGCCGTAAGTCGCGCTGCGGCCTTCCATCTTTGCGACATAGCTTTCCTTGATGTCATCAGTGCGCAACATCGCTGCGTTCCACAGCGCGATATAGTCGAGCGCATCAGCGGTTGAGTGATCGCGCGCGTAAGTGATCATCCGCTTTGAGCCGGCGACCGCGAGCGGGGAATGCGCGGCGATGGTGCGGGCGATTTTCATCACGCCTTCCAACAGCGCCTCGTGGCTGTCAAAGACTGCGTTGACGAGCCCGATTTCCAGCGCTTTGGCGGCCGGCAGGCGCTCTGCGGTATAGGCGAGCTGGCGCGCCCAACCCTCGGGGATGACTTTCGCCAGCCGCGGGAAGCTGCCGACATCGGCGGTCATGCCGATGGCGGTTTCCTCGATGCAAAAGAAAGCATCCGCGCTGGCGTAACGGCAGTCGCAGGCGGTGATGAGATCGACGCCGCCGCCAATGGCGCCGCCCTGAATGGCGGCGAGCACCGGCTGGCGCGCATTTTCAAGCGCCGAGAACGTGTTTTGAAGCATGCTAATATGATGGCGAAACGCCTCCGCGGCGGTCTCGCGATTTTCCGGCGGCGCATCAAGCCCGCCTTGCATGAACACAGAAATATCCATTCCGGCGGTAAAGTGTTTGCCCTCAGCCGAGATCACAATCACCCGCGCGCGGGCGTTATCGGAGATGTCGCCTACCGCCTCGGGCAGCTCTTGCCAGAACGCCGGCGTCATCGAATTGGCTTTCTCCGGCCGCGACAGCCGGATATGCGCAATCGCGTCCTCGATGGTCAGGTCGAAACATTCATAAGCCATATGCGTCTCCGGTTTGCCGTCGATTCACCAATTTGCGGGATCGATGATATCTTATATCGATGATATCCTATTTTGAGGCCGGGTTAATCTGAAACGCAGTTCAGCCTGGCCAGGGCGCGGTTTGGGGGCTTTGTGCTGGCGCCGTTTATGCTTGGGGAGTGATGGCCGCTATGGTGCGGTCGGTTGAGTAGAGTGGGCGGCCGTTTGCGATGGTGTGGGAAAAGGCGGCGGACATTATCGATCTTAACGCTTCGCGCCAGAAGCTGGCGGCGGGCGAGACCGCGGGTGCGTTTCTCGCCAATGCCCGGCGCGCAGCCGGTTTTAGCCACGCCAATGTCGCTGAGGCGACCAAAATCAAACCCCGCCATCTCGAAGCGATAGAAGCCTGCGATGCGCCCGCCCTGCCGGCGCTGCCTTATGCGGTGGGCTTCGTTAAGGTTTACGCGCGCTTCCTTGGCCTTGATGCTGAGGCGATTACGGCCCAGTTCAAGAGCGATATTGCGCCGCCTGAGATTTTGACGGCTCCGGCGGAGCTGTCGCAGGCGGCCGATGATGACGCCGGCGTGCATCTGGTCTCCATCGCCGCGATTGTGGTGATATTAATGTTTGTCGCGTGGATCGCCTATGAGGTCGCCGGCGGAAGACAGCCTGACGATGTTATCGCGGCGGCGCCGACGCCGTGGTCGCAACCGGTAAGGTTGCAAGCGAGCGCGTCGCCGGCGGCAGAGCCATCGCTGGAAGAGCCGCCTCAGCCTGTCGTCGCCGACAGCGACGGCCAGACCGAGGCGATCTTGGCGCCCAAACCGGCGGCTTCCGATGCCGCGCCGCTCAATCGCGTTGTCGCTGACCCCGTGGTCCCTGATCTCTCGACTGATGCAACACCGGTCGATGTTTCTCCTGTGGAGGAAACGCCAAACCTGTTGGACGCCGTTATGGCCGATATTGAGGCGCCCGAAATTACCCTGAATGAACCGCAAGACGCGCCTCTCAGCGACGCGCCGGCGGCGCCATCGGTGCGCGTTCCGGTGATTGTCGAGCCGAAGCTCATCCGCTCAAAGGCGCCGCGCTATCCGGCAAGGTGTGAGCGCAGGGCGGCGGAACTTGAAACCGTCACCGTCTTTTTTGACGTCACGCCAGAAGGGCGCACCGCCAATGCGCGCGCCGGGGTTTCAACAAATGCGTGCTTTAACGAAGCCGCGCTGCGGGCGATTTCCAAATGGCGGTTTGAGCCAGAAACCACAAACGGCGCCGCCCGGCTGTCCACCAACCGCCGCGCGACGTTGAATTTTCAGCGGTAAGTTGGTGTTGCGTCGCAGCACGCGCCGCTCAATAAACCCGCGCCTTTGGCTCGACATAATCCATTTCGTCCGTGAGCGTATAGTCATGGACCGGGCGGTAGTCGATGGTGGTTTTGCCTTGCGCAAACCAGGCGGCGGTGTGTTTCATCCAGTTGGCGTCGTCGCGGTCGGGATAGTCCTCGCGCGCATGGGCGCCGCGGCTTTCCGTCCGGTTGGCCGCGCCCTCCATGGCGACGACCGCCTGGCCGATCATGTTGTCGAGCTCTAGGGTCTCAACCAGATCGGTGTTCCAGATAAGGGAGCGGTCAGATACGCCGATATCATCCATCGCGGCATGGACGGCGTGGATTTTCTTAACGCCCTCTTCCAGCACTTCGCCGGTGCGGAAGACCGCGCAATTTTCCTGCATCACCCGCTGCATGCGGTCGCGCAACACGGCCGTTGGGGTTGCGCCCTTGGCCTCCCGAAATCTGTCGAGGCGAGCCAGCGCTGCGTCTGTTGCCGATTGCGGTAGCTCGGGCGCGGCGCTTTGCGCGGACACCACTTCGCCGCAGCGCAGCCCCGCCGCGCGGCCAAACACCACCAGATCGATCAGCGAGTTGGAGCCAAGCCGGTTGGCGCCATGGACCGAGACGCACGCCGCCTCGCCAATCGCCATCAGCCCGGGCACCACCGCATCGGCGTCATCGCCGCGCTTTGTCACCACCTCGCCATGATAATTCGTCGGTATGCCGCCCATATTATAATGGCAGGTGGGAATGACCGGTATCGGCTGTTTGGTGACATCGACGCCGGCAAAGATTTTCGCCGATTCAGAAATCCCGGGCAGGCGATGGGCGAGAATTTTCGGGTCAAGATGCGCAAGGTTTAAATGAATATGGTCCTTGTCCGGGCCGACGCCGCGGCCTTCGCGAATCTCAATCGTCATTGCGCGCGAGACCACATCGCGCGAGGCGAGGTCTTTGGCCGATGGCGCATAGCGCTCCATAAACCGCTCGCCCTCGGAATTGGTGAGGTATCCGCCCTCGCCGCGTGCGCCCTCGGTGATCAGGACGCCGGCGCCATAAACCCCGGTCGGGTGAAACTGAATAAATTCCATATCCTGCAATGGCAGGCCGGCGCGCAACACCATGCCATTGCCGTCGCCGGTGCAGGTATGCGCGGAGGTGCAGGAAAAATAGGTGCGGCCATACCCCCCCGTCGCCAGGATCACCATTTTTGCCGCGTAGCGGTGGATTTTACCGGTGTCGAGCTCCCAGGAGATGACGCCGCGACATTCTCCGTCATCGGACATAATCAAATCGAGGGCAAAATGTTCGATAAAAAACTTGGCCTTGTGTTTGACCGCCTGGCCGTAAAGCGTGTGCAGGATGGCGTGACCGGTGCGGTCAGCGGCGGCGCAGGTACGCTGGACTTGTCCCTCGCCAAAATTTTTGGTCATGCCGCCAAAGGCGCGTTGATAAATTTTGCCTTCCTCGGTGCGCGAGAACGGAACCCCCCAATGTTCAAGCTCGTAAACCGCTGCCGGCGCGTGCTTGCAGAGATATTCGATGGCGTCTTGATCGCCGAGCCAGTCCGAACCCTTGACGGTGTCATACATGTGCCAGCGCCAGTCATCCTCGCCCATATTGCCGAGCGAGGCGGAGATGCCGCCTTGGGCCGCCACCGTGTGCGAGCGGGTCGGGAAGACTTTGGTGATGCAGGCGGTTTTAAGCCCCGCTTGCGCCGCGCCAAGCGTTGCGCGCAAACCGGAGCCGCCGGCGCCGACAACCACAACATCATATTGGTGGTCAATAATCTCATAGCTTTGGGTCATGCGTTAGCCTGCAAAGGAAATTGTGTAAATTGACCAGCCGGCGACGGCGATAAGACCGAGCGCGGCAAGCCAATTGATGAAAAGAAGAACGTCTTTCGCCCATGAGTGGACATAATCGACAATGATTTCCGCCAGGCCGATGCGCATATGCAAGGCGCCGATAATGAAGAACCCGCCAAGCAGAGCGGCGTTCAGCGGGGCGGAGAGCCAGGCGCGCGCGGCGGCGTAATCGGCCGTGAGGGCGCTAACGATTTCAAATAAAAACCAGATCGAAAGCGGCGCCAGGACAACCGCGCTGGCGCGCTGAAGGATAAACGACGATGTGCCTTTTTTTGACATTTAAGCGCCCCCGCCATAGCCGGCCCAGATAATCAGGGCGGTCGCGAGCGTGGCGGCGATATAGACCAGCCACGCGGTCATGGTTGCGGTTTTCATCGCAAAGCCGCGGCCATAATCCCAATAGAGATGGCGCAGCCCGTTCATCAGGTGAAACAATAACGACCACACAAAGCCGACAATAAGGATAAAGCCGAGCGGCGAATGGATAATCGCCGAGACCACGGCAAATAACTCTGGGCTGAGCGCAAGGCCGATGACCCACAGCGCCATCAACAACAGGCCGCCATAAAGCACGACGCCTGTGCCACGATGGGTGATGGAGGCCGCCAGAGTGACGGTAAAGCGCCAGATCTGAAGATGCGGCGAAAGGGGTCGCTTGGATGCTGCGCCGTCGGCCATGAAATCCCCGTATGATGTGGTCGGCTGGAATGGGCTTTATTGATTAGGCCCGGTTCGCCGAGCGGCAATCAGGCCTAGAGAAAATAGAGCGCCCCTTTTTCAAGTCAACACGCAGCTTCTGCGCTTGGAGCGCCTCCGAAAACACACCATTGCCAAGCCGGGCGCGGATCGGTCATGATGGGGCGGTATTGGGGTTGTTCTGGCGGGGTGGAATTGATGGGTAATAATCTTCGAGGCTTGGCTGCATTTGCAGCGGCGATGGTGCTTTCGCTTAGCAGTGCGGCGGGGCAGGTTTTGGATTCGGTCAATGGCGATCAGTTGAGCGCCGCCTTAAGCGCGGCGGGGCTGAGCCCGACCATGATTGAGGACGCGGCCACGGGCGCGCCGGTGGCGCGCGGCGCGGCGGGAGATTTCGGCTTTTTTGTGCGGGCGCTGTCCTGTTCGGGCAAGCCGCCGGCGTGTGAGAATTTGGTATTTTTCGCCAATTTTGACCTCGGCCGCAGCGTCACCACTAAGGATTATCGCATCATCAACAGTTTCAATGACAGTCAGGTTTTCGGCCGCGCCTATATTCTGGAAAACCAGAACCAGGTCGGCGTCGATTATGTCATCGAGCTTGGCGGCGGCGTCTCGCCGGAGCATCTGGCGCAGAACATCAACCGCTGGGCGGATGTGATTTCAGCCTTTGTGGCGAAGTTTCAGGAAGGCTCGGCTGGGTCTTAGGCTAGTTTTGCCTACGCGCTCACGCGGCGCGTTCCAGCAACGCCCTTAAATCTTCCGGCAAGTCTTTTCTCAAAGCCCGCATGCGCTCGATGAGTTGGCGTTCGTTGATGTCGAAGGCGCCGTCGCGGCCGATGCGCGCGGCGAGCCAGACGGCTTCCTCGCCGGTGACTTTCGCCGCTTCTGCAATATCGTCGTCGCGTTTGTCGTTGAAGTCTTCCTCGTCGGAACCATTCGAATAGGCGTCTTTCAGCGCGGTAAAGCCGCCCGACACCATGCGCTTGAAGAAGCCGCCGACATCGACGGTCTGGTCGCGCATCCATGCGTCGCGGCGAAACGCTTCCTCGCGACTGGGCGCCTTATAGCCAAGATGCGCCATCAGATGATTGACAATCCCCTGCACGAAAAGCTCGGTCCAGGCGGGTGTGTCCTGGCTCTTGCCGATGGCGTCATTGATATCGAATAAAAGTTCCGCTTCGCGCCGCGTCACCGCGACATTGCCGTCGCCGCCGGCGGCAAAAAGATAGCGCCGGGTGAGCATGATCTCGACTTTATCAATCGCTGGTCCATCCGGCTTGCCCAGCACCGCTTGTTTAATCTGTTCACCAACAAACGCGGCCATTTCCGGCGGCGTTTGCGTTGCGGTCTCCATCAGCTTGACGAGAAGCCCAAGCTCCAGCCGGTTGGCATGGCCGTCCCGGGTGACGCGCGCTTTCAAGGATTGAAATTCCGCCGCCGTCAGATAGCCTTGGGGTTCTTCCTCGCGCAGATAGAAATCAGCCGCGGCTTCGGCAAAAAACTGCGCCCATTCCGCATCGCCTTCCTGCGCGCGATCGCCCAGCGCAAACAACGCATCAAGCTCTTCAGTGCTAACCACGCCATCGGCGAACACCGAGCGCCGTAAAAACAAAACCTCGTCGGCGGTGACATAACCGTCCGCGCCAATAGCGGCGATCCGGGTTTGCAAGGGCTGGTCAGATTTTTGCTGGTCAGGCATTTAATGGAACTCCCATCCGAAGAACGGTTGGAAGAATAGTGGCGCAATCTGGTTAAGATGAGGGTAAAGCTGTGCGTCTGATTGAAGACGTTTTGCAGATTTTAGCGAGCTCACATTTTGGCGAGTTACTGCGCGGCGGACATTTCAGTTTTGTCGCGCGCCAGCGCCGGCATTTCTTCGCCGGCCTCAGCGCATTCGCGGCGGTCGCGATTGGCGACCATGCAGTCATGCAAATTTGTGATGCACTGGCTGCCGGTGCGGGTAAACCAAAACGGAAACAACCCATGCAGCGCGCAGGCGAACCCGGCGCAGATCATCTTGGCGCCGAAGCTGAACGCCATGCCCATATGCTGAAAATAGCTCTCGCCAACGCTGGCGGGATGTTCAGTAAAGGCGCGTTTAATCATGGCGATGTCGTCCCTTCAGTGGCCTCTCCTGAATATGCGCGACTTTTGAGAGAAATTTTCTCTATATACGTGATTAGAAAAACTATTTGTTGCGACTATTTTCTATTATATGTTAGAATAATAGAATGGATACCATCGACAAGGCCATTCTGGCGCAGTTACAGCACGATTCAGGGACCCCGGTTAGTGAAATTTCCGAATCTGTCGGTCTGTCGGCGACGCCGTGCTGGCGGCGGATCAAAAAGCTTGAAGAGGAGGGCGTCATCGCCCGGCGCACGGCGCTGATTGACCCGGCCGCCGTCAATCTCAACCTCACCGCTTTTGTGGCCGTTAAAACCGCCCAGCACAGCGAAAAATGGTTGCGGGATTTTTCCGAAGCCGTGCGCCGCATCCCCGAGGTTGTGGAGCTGCACCGGATGAGCGGCGACACGGATTATCTGATGAAGCTGATGTGCCCGGATATGGCGCAGTTTGACCGGATCTATAAACAGCTGATCTCAATCGCCGAGTTTTCCGATGTCTCCTCGACCTTCTCGATGGAGCGGCTCAAACACACCACCGAATTGCCGCTCGATTATATCTAGGCGAGCGATGGACGCCTAAGCAGCGGTTGCTTATATCCCATTATGGCCAAATTAGACCTCAGCTCCGGCCCGCCTCAGGCGGCGCTCACAAACCTTGCCGGTTTAACCCGCAGCGAGCTTTGCGCGGCTGTTGGCGAGCAGTTCGGGCTCGACGAGAAACAAGCCCGCATGCGCGCCAGCCAGCTATGGCGGTGGATTTATGATTTCGGCGCGCGCGATTTTTCCGAGATGAGCAATATCGGCAAGGAGATGCGCGCCGCGTTAGCCGCGCAGTTTACGCTTGCGCGCCCGAAAGTGATCGAGCGTCAGGTCTCGACGGACGGCACGCGCAAATATCTGCTTGGGTTCGGGCCCGGCATTGAGGTGGAATGCGTCTTTATTCCGAATGTCGGGCGCACCGGCGCGTTGTGTGTTTCAAGCCAGGTCGGCTGCACGCTCAATTGCACTTTCTGTCATACCGGCACGCAAAAACTGGTTCGCAATCTGACGGCGGCGGAAATTATCGGCCAGGTCATCGCGGTCAAAGACGACCTTGAAGAATGGCCCTCCGACAAGGCTGACCGGCAGCTTTCCAATGTGGTGTTCATGGGCATGGGCGAGCCGCTCTATAATCTCGACAATGTCGCCAAGGCGATTGAGGTGATTTCCGACGGCGACGGGATCGGCTTGTCGCGCCGACGGATCACCGTCTCAACCTCCGGCGTCGTGCCGCAGATGCATGCGCTTGGCGAGGACACATCAGTGATGCTGGCGATTTCGCTGCACGCCACCAACGACGCCTTGCGCGACGAATTAGTGCCGATCAACCGGAAATATCCGCTTACGGAGCTTCTGGAAGCCTGCCGGAATTATCCCGGCGCCTCCAATGCACGGCGCATCACGTTTGAATATGTGATGTTGAAGGGCGTCAATGACACAGACGACGAGGCGCGCGAGCTGGTGCGTCTCCTCAAAGGCATTCCGGCGAAGATAAACCTCATCCCGTTCAATCCGTGGCCGGGCGCGCCTTATGAATGTTCAAGCTGGGAGCGGATCGAAGCCTTCGCCGAAATCGTCAACCGCGCCGGATACGCCTCGCCGATCCGCACCCCGCGCGGCCGCGATATTCAAGCGGCCTGCGGGCAGCTGAAGTCGGAGAGCGTGAAGAAACGGGCGAGTGAGATAAGGCGGGAAGCGGCGGTTTAGGTATTTGCCGAGTGGCTTTTGTTGGCCCAATACAGACACACACCGAGTCGGGAGAACTGTCCGTTTGATCTTTTTTGCGGATATAAACCCACCGTATCGAACGCGAAGCGCTGTGAAATTGATAATTTATTTGCCAATTCGCAAGACTGGCTGACATCTCGATGGTCTTGTGATTTCAAAGAAGATATAGATTAGTGGATGAGATGCTGCCATAGGGGGCAAGAATGCAAAACATTGTTGACCGCATTCTTCACGGTGATCGTGGAGTGTTTGGGATTGATACCGGGCTTTCACAAAACTTACTCACTGAATTTTTCTTCTTCCTGTTGACAGTATTCATCGTAGACCTCCTGCGTCGTCGGTCTGAAAAACATCGATACAAGACAGCGGAGCACGACGCACTAATAGATGCCTGCCTTGATCCGATGTCGGATTTCTTTGGGTTTTCAATTGAGAGACCGGGGCCGAGGAAACATCATCAAACAATCAAACGCGAAGCGGAAAACACCGTCAAAGAGATTGACAAGAGGTTCTCGAATAACTCACTTGTCTATGTATTAGGCGATAATCATGGATACAAACGTGTCAGAGAATTGATGAACACCGTGCTTTGGTTGCTAGAGGTTTACATTGACAATTCTGCGGAGGGAGAAATCAGCAAAAAATATCAAGAGCTATCATGTGAATTACGGGAAAATGTATTGCGCCTGATTTTTGCATTTATTGCTAAGAAGAGTGTAGATAAAAAGATGTACGAACAAATAGTACAGTTAGTATCGGAATTAAATCCGCAACCTACGTTGAAGTCTGAAATTTCAAAACAGATTGACGAATTTAAGCGCATCTATACGGCTTCGCCGCAGCGACCCAAGGCTTAGTCAATGAGATAGCAAAGTCGGGTGGGTGTAGGGTTTTCAGAACTATTTGAAATCGTGAAGGTCGCTTGGTCACTGGCGTTCGGCGAACTCTGCTTTGAGAGCATAGATGACATGACTTGCAAGATGTCAATGTCCACTTTTGGCGAAAAATTGTCGTTTATGCTAAGGCGCTTCAATGCCGCTTGTCGTTACACCAAAGATCACCATCCCCGACTGGGAACTCACCGAAACATTCATCCGCGCTTCCGGGCCCGGCGGGCAGAATGTCAATAAGGTTGAGACCGCGGTGCAGTTGCGTTTTGATGCGCTGGCCTCGCCGTCGCTTGATGATGCGGTGAAGGTGCGGCTTCGGACTATCGCCGGGCGGCGGATGACCAAGGACGGGGTTATTATTATTGAGGCAAAGCGCTTTCGCGCGCGCGAGCGCAACCGGGTGGATGCGCGCGCCCGGCTTGCCGCTTTGATCGCGCGCGCCGCCGCGCCGCCAAAGAAACGCAAACCCACCCGCACGCCGCCATCGCAAAAGCGCAAGCGCCTGGAGAACAAGCGCCGACAGGGCGCCTTGAAACAGCGGCGCAAGCGCCCGGGCGACGACAGTTAGCCGCGCCACGTTACGCAGAAGTCACATTGGCGCGGCGGCGCGTTATGCTACGCTTTGTCATCGCGCAGCGCCGTCGAATTAGTCGAGCGCTGCGCTAGGCAGGGAGAATAAATGATGTTTCAACGGATGATTATCGCCGCCGCGGGCGCCTTTGTTTTGCTGGTCGCCGGCGCCTCGGCGGAAGAGCAAAAACCGCTTACGGAAAATCAGGCCAAGCGCTTTGTCGCCAGCCTGGAGAGCGTTGACAGTATGCGCGACAGGCTTGAGGCGGAAGGCAAGATTGACAATATCGAGATCGCCACCAAGCCGAAACCAGGCGAGGCGTTCACGCCTTATTCAAAAGCGGTCACAGCGCTCAAAGACAAATATCCCGCAGACCATGCGCGCCTTGCCAAGATCGTTAAGTCGCACGGATTTTCCGCCAAGGACTGGGGTGATGCGGGTGACCGCGTGATGATCGCCTATATAGCGCTCAAAATGCAGGACGAAGATCCGCGCACGATGCAGATGATGCAGACCATGGACAAATCCATGCTCGATATGGTGCCGCCGGAAATGCGTGCGCAGCTGGAAAGCACGTTCGCGATGATGGAGGCGGTGAAAAACGTGTCTGAGGCGGACAAACGCGCGGTCGCGCCGGTGAAAGCCGCGCTTGACGCCTATATGGACAAGAACGCCGAGGCCGACTGATCGGTTCACTCCTAAGGCATGCGCAGGCGAGAATCCCTGCGCCCTGTTGCATTTCCCGGCGGCTGCGCTAGTCAGGCCGCCGGAGTTATTATGTCCCGGATCACGCCCTGTTTTGAAAAGCTCGGCCGCGAAAATCGCGCCGCCTTTATCGCGTACACCATGGCCGGCGATCCCGACATGGACGCCTCGCTTGATTTGTTAAAAAAACTCCCCGCCGCCGGCGCCGACATTATCGAGCTTGGGGTCGCCTTCACCGACCCCATGGCCGACGGCCCGGCAATCCAGGCGGCCGGACGGCGCGCCCTCGACGCCGGTCAGACCTTGCGCAAGACGCTCCAGATGGTGCGCGCATTCCGCGCCGGTGACGATACAACGCCGATCATTTTGATGGGCTATTACAATCCGTTCTACGCCTATGGGGTCGAGGCGTTTGTAGCCGACGCCAAGAAAGCTGGCGTTGACGGGCTGATTATTGTTGATTTACCGCCGGAAGAAGACACCGAACTGTGCCTGCCGGCGCGCGAAGCGGGCATCGATTTCATCCGCCTTGCGACCCCGACAACGGACGACGAACGGCTGCCGGATGTGGTTAAAAACACCTCCGGCTTTGTCTATTACGTCTCTGTCGCCGGCATCACCGGCAAGGGCGTCGGCGCTGGCGGGGCGGTTGAGGCGGCGGTGGCGCGCATTAAACGCGCGTCCGGACTGCCGGTCGCGGTCGGCTTCGGCATCAAAACTCCGCAAAAAGCGGCAGATTTCGCCAGATTTGCTGACGCCGTCGTGGTCGGCTCGGCGCTGGTTGAGGAATTCGCCAATTCTGGCGAAACCGGGTCCGCAAAAGCCGGAGCGGGCAGCGCTGCGCCCCTTGATGCCAGGGCCAGCCAGGGCGATAGTGGCGTTAACGCGGTGTTGAGGCTGGCGAAGGATATTTCAACTGCGGTTCGCGCTGCGCGTAAGGAGTAAAGTGTAAATATGAATTGGCTTTCCAACATTCCGCCGGGCATCAAAAACATTTTCAAAAAAGAAGATGATGGCGCCGGCACGCTGTGGACCAAATGCGGCGGTTGCGGGGAGATGATTTTCCAGCGCGATCTCGACGCGGCCAATCAGGTTTGCCCGTCCTGCAATTATCATTTGCCGCTGAAACCGGCCGCGCGCCTGGCGCTGGTTTATGACAATGGCGAGTATCAAAAAATTGACGTGCCCGAAACGGTTCAGGACCCGTTGAAATTTCGCGACGAAAAGAAGTATACGGACAGATTAAAAGACAACCGCAAGAAAACCGGCGATCCCGATGCAATGCAGGTGACGGCGGGCGCGATAGACGGCGCGCCGGTTGTGATTGCGATCCAAAATTTCAAATTTATGGGCGGCTCCATGGGGCTCGCCCTTGGCGAGGCGATGTTGAAGGCGGCCGAAGAGGCAATCGCGCGCAAGGCGGCGTTGATTGTGTTTGCCGCATCGGGCGGCGCGCGCATGCAGGAAGGCATTCTCGCATTGATGCAGATGCCGCGCACCACCATCGCCGTTCAGATGGTGAAGGAAGCGGGGCTTCCCTATATCGTCGTCCTCACCCACCCGACCACCGGCGGCGTTACCGCATCTTATGCGATGCTGGGCGATGTTCATCTGGCTGAACCGGGCGCGCTTATCGGTTTTGCCGGTGCGCGGGTGATTGAGCAGACCATCCGTGAGAAGCTTCCCGAAGGTTTTCAGCGGGCGGAGTTTTTGCAGGAAAAAGGCATGGTCGATATGGTCGTCCATCGCCGCGAGTTAAAGAACACGCTGTCGAAACTGGTGCGTGTCCTGATTAAGGAGCGCCGCCGCGCCGCGCCGACAACAAATGTCGCCGTGCTTGAGCCGCCAAAAGCGCCGGCGCAAACGCCCGCCCCGCTCGACAAAGCGGCGGAATAAACCCGCCGCAACAGGAAGTCTGACGCTTTGAGCGATATTGAAACGGTTCTGGCGCGTGTCGCCGCCAGGCGGCCCCGGCTTATCGATCTGTCGCTTGACCGCGTGCATGTGGTGCTGGCGCGCCTTGGCTCGCCGCACAAAAAACTCCCCCCCGTTATTCATGTGGCCGGCACCAACGGCAAAGGCTCGACAATTGCGTTTCTGCGCGCCGCGTTAGAGGCGGCGGGAAAGTCCGTTCACGCCTATACATCGCCGCATCTGGTACGGTTTAACGAGCGCATCGTCTTGGGCGGCGCTGAAATTTCCGATGCGAAGCTCATCGATGCGCTTGAGCGTTGCGACGGCGCGGCTGGCGACGACAAGCTCACCTATTTTGAAACCACGACGTGCGCGGCGTTCCTCGCCTTTGCTGAGACGCCGGCGGATTATCTCCTGCTTGAGGTCGGTCTCGGCGGACGCCTGGACGCCACCAATGTCATCGAGGCGCCCATTGCAACAGTCGTCAGTCCGGTGGCGCTCGACCATGAACATTTTCTCGGTAACACCATCGCGCTTGTGGCGATGGAAAAGGCCGGCATCTTCCGGCGCGGCGCCCCGGCGGTGATCGGCGTGCAGACGCCTGAGGCGATGGCGGTGTTGCAGGCGCGCGCAGAAGAGACCGGCGCAACGGTCTTCGCCTTCGGCCAGCAATGGAGTTGCCATAGCGAGCACGGGCGGCTGATCTATCAGGACGAGGACGGTCTTTGCGACCTTGCCGCGCCGCGCCTTATCGGCGCCCATCAGTTAGACAATGCCGGCCTCGCCGTCGCCGCGATACGTGCGGCCAATCTCGGTGCTAGCGACGATGCTATTTCCAAGGGTCTGGCCGCCGCCAACTGGCCGGCGCGCATGCAACGCCTTACCGCCGGGCCGCTGGTGGATTTGGCGCAAGACTTGACCGGCGCGGCGCCGGAAATATGGCTCGATGGCGGACACAACCCGCATGCGGGTGGCGCGATTGCGCAGGCTCTTGCCGACATTGAACAGCGCAGCCCCAAACCGCTGGTGATGATTTCCGGGATGCAGGCAAACAAAGACGCGGCCGGATATTTTGCGCCTTTCGTCGGGCTGGCGTCGGCGGTGTTTGCCGTCGCCGCGCGCCAGGACGGCGTTGCGACGGCTAAAGAGGTGGAAACGGCTGCGAACGCCGCCGGGCTTAACGCCAAGGCTTGCGCCTCGCTTGAAGAGGCAATGCGGCTGGCGCTGGTGGACAAAAAAAATGAGCCACCGAGAATTCTTCTCAGCGGCTCATTATATCTCGCCGGCGAAATCCTTCGCGATCACAGCTGAAAGTTTAAGCGGCTGCGTCTTTCAGAACGCCGTCAATCCATGCGGTGAGCTGTCCCTTCGGCTTGGCGCCAACCTCGGTTGAGACCAGCTCGCCTTTGTGGAAAATCATCAGCGTCGGTATTCCGCGTACGCCGTATTTTCCAGGCACTTCCGGATTATCATCAATATTGATTTTTGCAATGGTCAGCTTGTCGGCATATTCGCCGGAAATTTCCTCCAGCGCCGGGCCAATCTGCTTGCACGGCCCACACCATTCCGCCCAGAAATCGACCAGCACTGGCTTGTCGGCTTCTAAAACGTCGCTCGGAAAACTGGCATCGGTAACGGGTTTGGTGGCCATGGGGTGAAACTCCTGATTGGCGGCGCGTGAACGCGGTGGAACGTAAACTAGAGGCGAAAGATAGGCCAGCCGCGGCGAAGATCAACCCGCCGCAATGCTGCGCGCGAAAGCGTGATCGAGCATCGCATCGGGAAGCGCCATAAGCCGCGCTTCAAAGGTCCACAGCAAAGCCGATTTGATCTTATGGTCCGGATAGATTTCCTGAAGCAGCGCACGATAAGCGGCCATTTGCGCAACATAAGCGGGCGATGCGTCTGCAACGTCTTTGGGCGGCGGGCGGTTGGTTTTATAATCGATAACGAGAATTTCATCCGCGCCAACAACCAGCCGGTCAATTTGTCCCGATATCTTCAGGCCGGGCCTGGCGCCTTTGGGCGCGCCGGCGATGCTAACTTCGGCGCGCGAGCCGGCGCCGAAGACGGCGGCGAATTGCGGGTCATTGAGAACCGTCAAAATTTCATCACGCCAGCGCGCGCGCTCATCAGGTTCAATTTGCGGCGCGATGCGCGCCAGCAACCGGTCTCCGGCGGCGGCGCGTGCGCCGGCCTCGACATCGGGCAATAGTTCGAGCAGGCGGTGCAGCGTCCGCCCACGGAAATATCGGTCGCTGGCAGTCGGTGAGTGGGCCGGTGTTTGGGCCGGTGTTTGGGCGGGCGCCTTTTCAACCCCATCGGCGGCCGCTTCTTCCTTGTCGGCAAGGCGCGAGGGCGCAAGGCTTAAGGCTGCGGTCTCGGGTTTTGCCGGCGCAAACAACCATGAAGGCGAGGCGATGTCGGGCGGCGTCTCCGGGCTATCCGGTTGTTTGATTTCCGCCGTCTGCGCACAGGCATAACGCCGCAACGCATCCTCGCCATCGGGCCAGAACGGCTCGTCAGGAACGTGTACCGCATCGCCAAGCCGGTCGAAGGCGTCTTGCGCCAAAGCATGCCAGGATTTTTCCGTCACCGGCTTGTCGCCGGGTGATTTCTGATTGCCCTGTTCAAGCCCACAAATATAAAGCCGGTCTTCGGCGCGCGTCGCGGCCACATAAAGCTGGCGGCGGTATTCTTCATAAGCCTTGCGTTTAATTTCCGCGCGCGCTTCCTCAGTCGTTGGAACGTCGCCAGCCTTGCTCGGCACAAGCAGCGACAGGCGCTCGCGGGCGGGCGCGTTGGCGCTGTCGCGGGCGAGGTCAAGAACCGGGCCGATGCGGCGAATATTCGGGCCGCGATGGGCGTCCAGCAAAAACACGATTTTTGACTGCAAGCCCTTGGCGCCATGCACAGTCATCACCCGGACGGCATCGTTTGAGCGTTCCATCTCACGTTTAATCTCGCCGGCATTGTCCGTAAACCAATCAACAAAGCCTTGCAGTGCGCGCGGACGGGCGTTTTCATAATTCAGCGCCTGGCGCAAGAGTTCATCGACCGCATCGCGCGAGGCTTCGCTGAGACGGGTATAGAACCGGCGCCGTCCGGACGGCGTTCCGGCGTCTAAAATATGTGTAAAGAACGCATAAGGCCCCTCACGCAAACCGCGCGCGCGTGCGGCGCTAATCTCATCAGCGGCTTGGCGCCATTTCGCCTGTTCGCCCGCCCGCTCGTTCAGCGCCGACCACAGGCTTTGCGCCGCCCCGCGCGGATGCGCGAGGGGGAACAGATCGGCGTCATCATCAAAGCCGTAAAGCGGCGATTTTAAAACTTCCGCAAGCGACAGATCGTCAGAAGAGAGCAGCGCGAATTTTGCAAATGACAACAGGTCTTCCACCGCCGGGTCTTCAACAAGCTTCAGGCGGTCAGCGCCGGCGACACGGACGCCGGCCTGCGCCAGCTGGCGGATAACCTCTTCAAACAAGGGGCCGCGGCTCTGTACAAGGATCATAATATCGCCCGGCGCAATCTTGCGGCCTTGCGATATCAGTTGCTCGGCGCCGAGCCAGCCTTTGATGGCGCCAGCGATTTTCCGGCTCAGCACTTTCACCGGCGCGCTCGCCTCCGGCGTATCAACCGGCGCATCCCACGGGTTGGCTTTTGGCGTATCCGGGCGCGGCGTTAACGGCCACAGTTCAACCAGGCCGGCCTCGCCCTCGCGCTTCAGCCCATGCGCCGGCACGCCGCGCTGGCCGAGACCGTCAGCGGCGCCGTCGGCGGCAAACAGCGCATCAACAAATTCCAGCACCGGCGCGGTTGAGCGAAACGAGACTTGCAGGTTGAAATTGTCATATTCGCCAACAGCTTCCAGCGCCTTGCCAAGGGTTATTTCTTTTTCTTCAAACAGTTCCGCATCCGCGCCCTGGAACGAATAGATCGACTGTTTCATATCGCCAACCGCGAAAAAACTCCGCGCCGCGCTCCCCGCGCCGCCGCCGCTTTTAATCTCAATGAGCAGCGCTTCGATAATCGCCCATTGCGCCGGCGAAGTGTCTTGCGCTTCATCAACCAGAATGTGGTCAATGCCCTGATCGAGCTTATACATCACCCAGGCGCCGTCGGTGTCTTCCAATAAATGTTGCGTGCGTTTGATGAGGTCGTCGAAATCGAGCGCGGCGCGCGCCGATTTCATGTTTGCGTAGGCGTCAATCAGTGCAGAGAGGAGACGGACATAAGCGGCGGTGTCGTGATAGATGTTGAGCGCTTTCAGGTGCGCCAATTGGCTAACGAATTGTTCGCGCAGCGCGTCGACATAGGGCCGCACCCAGGCGTCGATTTTATCGGTGGCGTTGGAGGCAATTTTTTCGCGCGGTTCGCCATTCGCCTTGGTGAACATCGGGATTAGCGCCGCCCAGCGTTCCGCATCACTGGTAGCTGCGAGAAAGATTTTAATCGGAATGGCCCCAAATTTTGTCGGATTGGAGCCGCTGGCCTCCAGCGCCGTGCAAGCGCGCTCAAGTTCGCGCTTGTCGAGCTGGCCGAGAAATTCCGCTTGCAGCATTTCTTCCGTTGTCTGAGGGTTAACATCAAGCTCGGCGGCGCATCCGCGAAGGACGCCGTCAAGCCCGCCAAACCGGGTGAGGGCGGCGTCAAAACCTAGCCGCTTCATGGCTCCATTGTGGAGCAATTCGCGCAAGCTTTTTTCGTTATGGCCGCGGGCGAGGCGCGTGAAAGCGCTGGCGATGGCCGCATCCTCGCGCGCGCGCAAGGCGACGGCGTCCAGCGCTGCATCACGCAATTGCCTCGCCTCGCTATCTTCGATGATGGCAAATCCCGGCGGCGCGCCAGCTTCCAGCGGGAAGCGTCGCAGCACTTGCTCACAAAATGCGTGAATGGTCTGGATTTTAAGCCCGCCCGGCGTTTCCAGCGCACGCACAAACAACCGGCGGACTTTGTTAAGCGCGTCAGCGTCGCGTTGCTTTGCGGCCTCGCCTTCAAGCTCGTTCAGCGCCTTGATGAGCGTTTCGTCATCGGCGAGCGCCCATGCGCCCAGCACCTCGAACAAGCGTTCGGCCATTTCCGCGGCGGCAGCTTTTGTGAAGGTGATGCAGAGGATTTTGCCGGGCGAAGTGTTTGCTAACAACAAGCGCGCCACGCGATTGGTTAAAACCCGGGTCTTGCCCGAGCCGGCATTGGCCATCACAAAGGCCGAGCGCACCGGGTCGGCGGCGAGTATCTGATTGAGGCTTGCCTGCTCCAGCGGGGTCATTCATCGCCCCCGTCACTATCGGCGCCGGCGGCGTTGCGCTCGCGCCGCCGGGCGAGATGGTCATAGTCGCCATAGTCGTCCATATATTGCGGGCGCGGTTGCGACAGATAGGCCGTGTCCTGATTATTAAAGCTTTGCAGCAGTTCATAAAGCCCGTCTTCGGCGTCGGCTATATGCTTTGCAGCCTTCTCGCTCGTGGCGCCGACATCATCAGCCTTCACGCCTTTGCGGCCGACGACGCGAACATATTCAAATCCCGCGACCGCCGCGGCGCCAAGTTTTTCAAAACCGCCTTTGACGGTAATCAGGCCGGTCAGCGGCAATTGCGGGCTGAACTTTTTTGTCTGGCTAAGGGTTGGTGCTGCGCCGGTCTTGTAATCGATAATATAGGCGTCGCCGTTACCCAGCTGGTCGATGCGATCCGCCTTGGCGTTCAGCGAAAAAGCGAGGCCGCCCAGCTCAAACGCCCATGCGCCTTTCTCTTCGAACACTACCGGCTTGCCGATGGCGGTGCGCGCCGCGTCCCAGTCAGAAAACCAGCGCAAGGCCTCAATCGCGCGGTCGCGCCAGAACGGTGCGTGAGTTTGGGTCAGCCCAAATTGCGGCGCATGCTCGGCATATAGCGCTTCGAGGCGGGCCAACCGGTCCTTGGCACCGGCCGGCGCGCCTTCCGCGACAAAGACGTGAAAAATTTTATGGAAGAGATTGCCGATATCACGCGAGCCAAACGGCTCATTCAGCGCATCAAGCTTTTTCAGCCGTAAAATATAGCCTGCATAAATCGCATAAGGATCGCGCAGGAGTTTCTCAATCCGGGTGACGTAAAAATCGCGCGGACGCGCGTCAACTGGCGGGCGCGGCGTCGGCGCGGAGATGGTTTGCACCTCACTGGCGACGTCGAGGCGCTGGGCCAGCGTGTTATAGAATCCGGATTGTTGGATTTGCTCTAAAGCCTCTGCGCCTTTTAAAATGTTCTTGAGGCGGACAATCCAGCGCGATGGTTTGGTTGGCTTGCCGCCCGCCCGGGTTGAGCGGGTCAGCATGATTTCCGGCGCTGCGGTCAACTGGGCGAAGTCATGGGCGGCAAGGCCGATGCGCTGTTCGGGCGACGGCAGGCCGAGGTCATGGCGCATCGGGCGCGACAGGAACGGGTCAATCGCCGCATCACGCGGCCATGCGCCCTCATTCAGGCCGCCAAGAATAATAACATCGGCGTGTTGCAGCCGCGCTTCCAGCGGTCCGAGGATGGCGATGCGCGGATGGGCGTCATTGCGCCGGCGCACGGTGATTTTCGCAATCAGTTGATCGAATATGCCGGCGTAATCTTCCGGCGCGTCATGGGTGATGGCGGCGACGGCGCCTTGTAAGGGCGCGAGCCCGATGGCGCCGGCCTCGCCATCATCACCGCGCCACAAGCGTGCGGCGCCGTCCTCGCCATCAAAGCCCGCAAACTGCTCGGCAATGCGAAGATGCGCCATCAGGCGTTCTGCGAAAGGCGCATCGGCTGGCGGCCAGTGTTTGAGGCCGCCGAGGAGCCCGTCAAGCAATGGCGCAGCGGCGGGCCCGTTGCGCTTATCGGCGTTGATTTTCTGGGCCAACCCATCCGCGCCAGTTGGGCGCAAGCCCCGCAAAGCGCGGTCCATGGCGTTAACCGCGCGGGCGCGCGTTGCGCCGTCAAACCCGCCGCCGAATAATGAGTGGCGCGCCATCGCCATCAGCGCGACGGCGTCTGACGGCTCCATGAGCCATCGCGCTGTCAGGCGCAGATAGGTTCCGCACGGACTATTGGCGAAAGGCACGCCGGCGGAATCGTCAACGCTAATGTTCCAGCGCCGCAGTTTCATGGCGACGCGGCGCGACAAATCTCGGTCCGGCGTCACCAGAAAGATAGTTTTGCCCGGCGTCTCTAGGGTCTCACGGATTTTGAGCGCCGCCGCATCGGCTTCGCGCTCTTCATCGGCGGCTTCAACCAGCATGACTTTGCTGAGTGCGGCGTCCAGCGCCGGGCGGTCAGCCTTAATCGCCGCCGCCCAGTCGCGCCAGCTGTCGGAGGTCGCCGCCGGGCGCAGCGCCACGGAAAAAACCTCCCGCCGCGTGGTTATTGCAGCGGTGTTGTTAGTCGCCGCCTGTGGCCATGGCGCGACGGACTGCCGGTCGGCGCCAAGCTCGTTCAGCAATTGTTTCAACCCGGCTTGCGGGTGCGGCGCGTCAATGCTGTCCCAAAAGCGTTGGTCGGAGGCGAGATCAAGCCCCGGCAGGACCACCGCCCCCAATGGCAGCAGTGCGACTTGTTTCATCATCCGCGCCACGGCCGGCGCCGACCCGGTGGTGCCGGCGATAATCACCGGATGGCGCGGCGGTGAGGCCCGCCAATGTGCGGTTTGACGGTCGATCAGTTTGACGCGCCGGTCCGCCGGGTCCATCAGCCCGCGCTCATCAAGATAGGCCGGCCAAATTTCGGTGATGATGGTGAGGAACGCCAGCGATGCGCGCCAATGCGCCGCCAGCTCTTCCGGCACCAGCGTTTCCAGCGCATCGGGCGAGACTTCTTCCGTATAGAAAGAATCAAGCAACCGGCCAAGCTCGTCAGCAGCGCTGAGCGCGCCAGCCCAGTGTTCCTGCCCGTCAAAGGCGCGGTCTTTGGCGGCGACCATTTGTGCGAGCGTTAGGCGGCGTTCAATTGCTGAGATCGCCGGCGGCAGGTCAAGCTCATCGGCGCTTGCGCCTTCAAACACTATGAGCTCATCTTCATCGATATCGCCAAGCGCGCGGATGCGCGGCAGGAGGCTTGCGCCCGCGCCCGGCGCGATAGCGATGAAAGCCTCCGTCAGTGCACGGACGGCGCGTCTTGTGGGTAGATAGATAAGCGCATCGGCAAGTTCGGTGTCCGTGCTTTCGTCAATCGAAGCGCGCAGCACAGACGCCAGATCAGTTAGGAACGCGCGCCCGGCGTCAATCGTGAAGAGCCGGGGCGCAGGCCTCGAAAATATCGTTAAAGGCTGGCGCGCGGTCACCCGGCGCTCGCTTTGAGGCGCGCCTCAGCAAGCCGCGCCTCGGCGGCGGCGTGCCCGGCCGGATCGCCAACATGCATCCACGCGCCTTGATGGACGGCGCCGAACAGCCGGCCGCGCGTCTTGGCGCGGTCCCACAGGAGTTTGGTTGAAAAGGCGCCGTCAGGTCCTTCGTCGATCAGCGCCGGAGAGATTATTTGCAGGCCGGTGAACACAAACGGCGCATGCTCGCTTTGGCGCAGGGCGATACGCCCATCCGCACTCTGATCAAAATCGCCCTTGCCGTCATAACCGCTGGTCTTGCCTATCGGCACAAGCAGCAATAGCGCATCCATCCGTTCGCTGTCCCAATGGCGCGTCAGCGTCGCGCAGGCTTCCGCACCATCGGCGTCAAGCAGGATCGCATCGGTATTGGTGCAGAAAATCGCCCGGTCGCCAAAATGCGGGCGGGCTTTTTTAAGCCCGCCGCCGGTCTCAAGCAGCAAGCCGCGCTCATCGGAGATAATCACTTCCGGCGCAGTGCGGGCGTGCAAGTGCTGCTCCATCGCGTCAGCGAGATAATGTACGTTGACCACCGCTTTGGTAACGCCAGCAGCGGCAAAGCGGTCCAGCGCATAGTCGATGAGCGCCTTGCCGGCGACTTTGATGAGCGGCTTGGGGACATCCTCCGCAAGCGGACGTATCCGCGTGCCGAGCCCGGCGGCGAGCACCATTGCGGTGTTTGGGGCGGTAGTTGGGGACGCGTCGGTCATGGCGCCAACTCCGGCAAATGCGCAGTGATGAAGTCGCGCAACGGCGCCATCCCCTCGCGCTTCAAATCATTGCGGAAATGCGCTTCGACCCGGGGCAGGAAATCGAGATAGTGCGGTTTGTTATCGCGCCGCGCCAGGCGCGCAAAAATCCCGAGGATCTTTGCGTTGCGTTGTGCGGCTAGGATAGCATAGTCGTTGATGAACGCCGCCTGGTCGATATCGGCGGCGTGCGCGTAATGGTCAATCACCGCAGCGGCCAGCGCCGGTGAAACATCGCGGCGGGCGTCTTCCAGCAGCGAGACCACATCATAGGCGGCGTGGCCATAAAGCCCGTCCTGAAAATCGATGACGCCGGTGCGCGCCGCCGCTTTGCGTTGCGGCAGCCATAACAGGTTTTCCGCATGATAGTCGCGCAGCACGATCTGGTGCGGCGGCGATAATGCGCTGGCGAGGTTTTGGAAAATCTCGCGATATTCCGCTTGCAGACTTTCCGGCGCGGGCGCGGATTTTTTTAACGGCCAATACCACTCGATGAGAAGGTTGGCCTCGGTGCAAAGCGCCATCGCGTCATAGCTCGCCATGGCGTAATTATCATGGGCCGGACGCTTTGGCGGGTTTTGCCGCAGCATCACCAACGCGTCGAGGGCGCTGCTGTATAGCTCGGCCTCGTTTGTGGCGTTTGCGGCGCGCGCATAAAGACCGTCGCCAAGGTCTTCGATCAACGCAAAGCCATTAGCGGCATCGGCGGCGAAGACTTCCGGCGCCGACAGACCGGCGCTGCGCAGCGCTTCGGCAATGGCGATGAAGGCGTTGAGGTTCGGCCCGGCAAGGCGCGCCATGGCATTATAGCCCAGCGCGCGGCGCTCTGCGTCGCTGGCGTCAGGCGGGCAGGGCGCGCTTTCCGCTTTCGGTGGGGCGATCATCAACACAGCGTGGCGGCGATTATGTTCGGCGCGCATATAGCTGCGGGTGGAGGCGTCGCCGGCGAGCGGGCGCAGCTTGGCGCCGCCCCATCCGGCGCGCTCCAGGAATTGCGCGCAAGCGTCTTGTGTGTGTGTGACGTTCATCGCCGGGACCATACGCGATTCTTCAAATTAATCCCGTCGCCGCTAAGCGTTGGCGCCAGATTTCCGTGCCCTCAATATCAACCCTGCGGCCGCCCTCTTGCAGGATGTGGAAAACCAGCCGCAATCGTTCCGGCGGCAGCAAGCCCTCAATGCGCTGCGGCCATTCGATCAGACAAATGCCGTCGCCAAGCGCGTCTTCAAAGCCAAGCTCATAGACATCGCGCGGCTGTTCCAGCCGGTAGAGGTCAAAATGCCAGAGCGCGGCGCCAGAGTTCTGGGGCTTCTGGTAGGTTTCAACCAGCGTAAAAGTCGGGCTCGGGACTTCGCGCGCGCCGCAAAAAGCTTTGATGAGCCCGCGCGCGCAAGTGGTCTTGCCGGCGCCGAGCGGGCCTTCCAGGCAGATAATATCGCCGGTTTGCAGGCCCGGGGCGAGCTGCGCGCCGAGCTTAACGGCGGCGCCTTCATTCGCCAGAATTATCGAACCGAGCCTCATAGTCAGCCATATCGGCGGGAATTTTCTACGATGCAAGCCTTGTTGGCGCTGGAGATAATGTGCTGCGACATCGTTTGGGGCTTGCCGTGCGCGCGAGAGGCCTTAAATGACGCCCTTCAAGACTTTGCGTAAGGCCGGCCGAGCCGGCGATTGGGAAGAAACCAAGCGATGGCGAAGATTACCTATATTGAGCACAACGGGACCGAGCATGTAGTCGAGGCCGAGAACGGCGTTTCGGTGATGGAGGCGGCAGTGCGCAATATGGTGCCGGGGATCGACGCTGATTGCGGCGGCGCCTGCGCCTGCGCCACCTGCCACGTTTATATCGATGACAGCTGGCGCGAAAAGACCGGCAAGCCCGAAGCAATGGAAGAATCGATGCTGGATTTTGCCGCCGAGCCGAAAGAAAGCTCGCGCCTGTCCTGCCAGCTCAAGGTTAGCGATGCGCTGGACGGGCTGATAGTCCGGCTGCCTGAATTCCAAGGCTAAGCGAAACCGCTCTTGACGATCGCCCTCGGCTGTCGTTTCATGAACAAATGCAGAACAATGAAGCGCCGCTAATTTATGAGGGCGAGGCGCTCACGCGTCCGGACCAGACCACAATCCTCACTCGCGGCGTGGTCCGCCTGTTCATCGAGCTGGGGCTGTCGCCGCTGCTTGAATTTAAACTCGCCAATGGTCGCCGCGTTGATGTCGCCGGGCTGGACCGCAAGGGCCGGCTGACGGTGGCGGAGGTGAAGTCGTGCCGTGCAGATTTCGAGTGCGACGGCAAATGGACCGATTATCTGGGGTTTTGCGATTATTTTTATTTTGCCGTCGATCCGGGCTTTCCGTTGGCGCTGTTGCCGGCGTCAGAAGGGCTCATTCTCGCTGACGCCTATGGCGCGATGGTTAACCGGCCCGCGCAAGAACGAGTGATGGCGGCGGCGCGGCGCAAGGCGGTGACGTTGCGGTTCGCCCGCCAGGCGGCGCGGCGCATTTGTGTCGAATGACCTGCTTTATTGCGGCGTAAGCCGCAACACCTTGCCGAGCGGTTCGCCGCCTTGATCTTCCGTGGTCACATAAATTGCGCCGTCCGGTCCGACCCGAACATCGCGGATGCGCTCGCCGATAAGATAACGCTCCTCGCCGATTTCCTTGTCGCCCTCCAATATGACGCGGTGAAGCGCGGTTCGCGCCATTGCGCCGACCAGAAGATCGCCGTCCCAGTCGCCAAACAGATTGCCGCGATAAACCGCAAGGCCTGAAGGGGCAATTGACGGCGTCCAATATTTGAACGGTTGCGTGGTTCCTTCATATTCCGTGAACGGTGTAATCCGTGCGCCATTATAATCGATGCCGTAAGTGGCGATCGGCCAGCCATAATTGGCGCCCGGTTTGATGATGTTGATTTCATCACCGCCCATGGCGCCATGTTCATGCTCCCATAAAATGTCGCGGGCGCCGTCATAGGCAAGGCCTTGTGGGTTGCGGTGGCCCTTGGAGTAGAGCTCAGGCAGTGAACCGGGACCGAAATCAGGATTGTCGTCAGGAACCGAGCCGTCTTCATTAAGGCGGATCACCGCGCCATAGCTGGTGGTCATGTCCTGGGCTTTTTCCTTATAGCGCGAGCCCTCGCCAACGCTGAAATAAAGCTTGTCGTCTGGCCCCCAGACGAGACGGCCGCCGAAGTGATAAGCGGAAGCCTTTGGCGGCGTCGCCTCATAAATCACTTCAAGATTGCTGATCGTCTTGCCGTCAAAGATCGCGCGCGCAACGCGCAGATGGTTAGCAGTCTCAGAGCCATGGGCGTAGGAAATAAAGATGACATTGTTGTCCGCATAATCCGGATGCGGAAGAATGTCGAACAACCCGCCCTGGCCTTCTGCGAACACCTCGGGCGCGCCGGCTATTGGTTCGGCTTCCAGAGCCCCGTTGCGGATCGCGCGGATGCGTCCCGGCCGTTCGGTGACTAAAATGGTTCCGTCCGGAAAAAACGAAATCGACCACGGATTGACGAGACCGTCGGCGAGTGTCTCGACGCTGAGCGCCAATTGGCCTTCCGGCGCGTCGGGCGCGAGTTTTTTCTGCAAAGATGAATCGCCGCCGCCGCCGCCCGGCGGCAGGCCCGTATTGGCTGCGGCGACAGCGTCGCTACTGTCAGAGCAGCCGGCGGCAAAAACGGCTATGAGGCTTGCGAGGATGATGTGTCGGAAGGGTAAAGTCATTTCGAGCTCCGTGAGGCAAAAGGGGCAAAATGGCTGAGGCCATAGGCGTATGCGCGCAAGGGGCTCGACGTCAACGGTGATGATGTGACAAAACCTTCGCCGACGACAGGCAGACGGGTGGAAGGCAGGGAAATATGCAGATTATCAAGCTTGCAGCAGCGTATATCGCAGCGGTTATCACAGCCTATACGGCGGCGGCGGGTTTTTACACCCAACAGGTGCTGGCCAAACAGGCTGAGATTGGCGCCATCTATACGCCGTCGCAGCAAGCGCAGACCTATTTTGAAAACTTCATCGGTCTGGTCCCCGCCTATGGGCTCATGGTGGCGATTGCGCTGCTGGTCGGGTTTGTGGTGGCGGCGGGCGTTAAACGCATTGTCGTTCCGCTGGCGCCGATCGCTTATCCGCTCGCCGGCGCGGCGGCAATGTGGACGCTGATATGGGCGATTGAAACTTTTGTCGCCGGCGGCGGCGTCGGGGCGATTGGCGGCGCGCGCGATGCGCTGGGCGTTGGCTTGCAAATGTTGGCCGGCGCGGCTGGCGGGGCGGTGTTTGAATGGCTGCGCCCCCGGCGCTAAGCATGACGCAACCAAGAGGCGCAGGCGAAATTTATTTATGAATACAAAGCTCTCATCACAGATCGCCAAAACGGTTAGCGCCATCCGCACGCATGACCTGTTCTGGGCGGCAGGCTTTGCCGCGCTGATCGGCGCGGGGTTGATTGTCGCCGGTTTTGCCGACTGGCGGGTTGTTCTTGGCGCGTGGCTGGCGCTGGGCGGCGCGCTTTTTATTCGCAACCAGGTGTCGCCGGTGCGCTCCTATGCCGAGCCGGTTATCGACATCGTCGACAAGCAGCTTGCGGTGAGGCGTGAGGGGTTGGCTGATTTGCGCATCGCCCGCGATGTTCCCGAGGCGCTGCCCGATCCGTTGTTTATTCTGGATACGGACGGCATCGTTGAATATGCAAATCCGGCGGCGAAAGAACTGGTCGGCTCGGACAATATAGAAGGCCGCCATTTTGCAGCAGCATTGCGCGCGCCGGACGTGTTTGAGGCCGCAGAAGCGGTCATCAAGACGCAAGAGCCGCAGACGGTGGATTTCGTCACCACCGGATCGGTCGAGCGTTCGTGCCGCGCGCTGGTGGCCCCGCTTGGCGCCAAATCCGGCGACGGGCTGACGCGGGCGCTGATTTTCGTCCATGACCTCACCAGCGAGCGCCGGGTGGAGCGGATGCGCGCTGATTTTATCGCCAGCGCCAGCCACGAGCTGCGCACGCCCATCGCCTCGCTGCTCGGTTTTATCGAGACCATGCGCGGCCACGCCAAGGACGACCCGGAAGCGCGCGAGAAGTTTTTGGGCATCATGCAGTCCCAGGCTGAGCGCATGCAGCGCCTGGTCTCGGATTTGATGTCGTTGTCGCGCATTGAACTAAACGAACATGTGCCGCCAAAAGGCAATGTCGCGCTTGCCGATCTGGCTGGCGATGTCATCGATAGTCTGGCGCCGCTGCTGGAACGCGCCGGCGCGATTGTCGATTTTCTAAACGATACCGATGAACCGACAAAAATTCGCGGCGACCGCGACGAGTTATTTCAAGCGGTGCAAAACCTGCTTGACAATGCGGTTAAATATGGCGGCGACCCGGCGATGATAAAGGTGCGGGTTGGGCGCGGGCCGGCGCCGCCTTTGGGCGGCGATGCCGGTGCACCGGGCCGGCGACGCGGCGGCGCAAACTGCTGCGCGGCTGAGTGTGCCTGTCGATGATCTGGTCTATATTCAAATCCGTGATTTCGGGCCCGGCATTGAACGCGCTGACCTGCCGCGGCTGACGGAACGATTTTACCGCGTCGATCTGGAGCGAAGCCGCAAAAGCGGCGGCACCGGCCTAGGCCTCGCCATAGTCAAACACATCGCCAACCGGCATCAGGGCGGGTTTCAAATAGAAACCCGGTCCGGCGGCGGCACTGCGTTTTCGTGTCATTTCCTGGCGGCGGAGTAGCCTCGCACCGTGCTAAATTGGCGTTAGCGCACAAAATGCGCTATCAAAATAGCTCGACAAGAAATTGTCACATATAACGGGCATTTAGAGGATCGCTCGACGGCGTTATGTCTTGGCGAGGCTTTCGCATCTTTTTTAGTATCGGCGGATTTATGGCGTTGCAGCCTGCACATTCTACTTTTTCGGCGCGCCGGCAGCTTGAGGTTGAGCTGTCGCGCATGGCGGCGTTGGTGGAAAGCCAATTGCAGGGCGCGATTACCGCGTTTGAGCGGCGCGATGTTGCCGCTGCCGAAAACCTCATCCCTAACGACGCTCGCGTCAACGAATTTGACCGCGATATTGAAACCCGCGTGATGGCGTTGCTGGCGGCGGAGTTATTGCCGGCGGAATTGTTGCGTGAAGTGATGACCATCATGAAGCTCACCGGCGAGCTGGAGCGGGTGGGCGATCTTGCAAAAAACATCGCCAAGCGGACGCTTGTCGTCAGCCGCGAAGCGCCGTCGCGCCCCGCCATGGGTGTCGCGCGCATGGGCCGCGCCAGTCTGCGGCAGTTTTCCGATATCCTCGACGCGTATGCCACCCGCAATCTTGATGCGGCAAAAGCGGTGTGGGGCGGCGACGACGAAGTTGACGAGTTATATAATTCGGTGTTTCAGGAAATCACCCTGGCGATGATCGCCGATTCATCGAAGGTCAACGCCTGCACCCATCTTGTGTTCATTGCGAAAAATTTTGAGCGTGTCGGCGATCACGCCACCAACATTGCCGAGGCGATCTATTTTCTGGAGACCGGATCGCCGTTTGTGGAATCACCGCAAAAGAGCGATGAAGCCGCGACAGGCGCGGCCGCGCCGCCGAGACAGTCGGGCGGCGCATTCGGCATGAATTGACCGGGGACAAAAATGGCTGCGACCCAGATATTGATTGTTGAAGATGAGGCCGCGCTGGCGACCCTGCTTGAGTATAATCTTGAGAAGGAAGGCTTTGACGTTTCGCTTTCGGCGGATGGCGAGGATGCGCTGTTGCGGATCGAGGAAAGCCCGCCGGATCTGGTGATCCTCGATTGGTTGTTGCCCAAGGTCTCCGGCATTGAGGTTTGCAGGCGCATCCGCGCGAGGTCAGAGACCCGCAACCTGCCAATCATCATGGTGACGGCGCGCGCTGAAGAAGACGATCGCATCCGCGGGCTGGACACCGGCGCTGACGATTATCTCACCAAACCATTTTCCACTAATGAGCTTATCGCCCGCGTGCGCGCAGTGTTGCGGCGCATCCGTCCGGGGCTTGTGGAGGATAAGGTCAGCGTCGGCGACATTATCGTTGACCGGGTCTCGCACCGGGTGATGCGCGGCGAGCAGGAAATTCATCTCGGTCCAACCGAGTTCCGGCTGCTCGATCATTTGATGCAACATCCGGGACGCGTGTTCTCGCGCGAGCAATTGCTGAATGCGGTTTGGGGAACGGATGTGTTCGTCGAAGTGCGCACGGTAGATGTCCATATCGGCCGGCTGCGCAAAGCGCTCAACAAATACGGCCAGGGCGACCCAGTGCGCACCGTGCGCTCAGCCGGTTATGTGCTGGACGCTGCGCGTAAATAAATACCCGCCAATTGCCAACAAAAAAGACCCGCCAGTGGCGGGCCTTTTATTCTCAAAACATATCCGATGATTATGCGGTGGCGCGGCGCTTTTGCGGCGCTGCAAGCACGCGTCGCGGCTCGCGCCGGGCTTCGCGGCGTTGCGGCGGTTGAAAGGCGAGATGCGCGTGATAGGCGCAATAGGATTTGCCCGACAGCGTCGACTGTCCGCAAAAATGAAAGTCTTCCCGCGCCGGATCGCCGAGCGGCCATTTGCACATATTATTTTTGATGGTGGTGACGGTGGTCCGGTCGCCAGTGTCGAGCACCAGCGGCGCGATAAATTCAGGCTCGGGAATAACTGATTTCACTTCCGGCCGGCGCACCTTCGGCGCCGCGCTCGTCCCCCGGCGTTCCAGCGACGGCGCACAACCGCGTTGTGGCTTGGCTGGCGTGGCGCGACCGGACAGGCCAAGGCGGTGAACTTTGCCGATTACCGCATTGCGGGTGACGCCGCCCATCTTGTTGGCGATCTGCGCGGCGGAAAGGCCTTCCGCCCAGAGTGTCTTTAAAAGCTCGACCCTATCGTCTGTCCATGCCATGTCGCCGTTCTCCCTGCTGGTCCGGCAGCGGCCAGGCCGCCTCGGCTTTAAAATCAATATCTTGTATATCTAATATAAGCGCCGCCTAAAGCGCCTAAATATAGTATCCCAGCACTCATAAAACACAATATGGCGCCGGTGATTTTTTTTGCCCACAACATGTTGATAAACACTGATGCTTGACGGAAGCTAACGCCTGGGCGCACACCGTTGCGCCGCAACAAGAGAAAAATGACCTATGGACGGCGCTGGCAGAGCGAAAAAGACCAACCTGGCCGCTACAAATCTGAAGGCGGATTTTGGCGTACGCCGCTTTGGCGCGGTAAACTGGCTCGGGCTTTGGACGCTTTATCTCAAAGAAGTGCGCCGCTTTATGAAGGTGGTGACCCAGACGGTGGTCGCGCCGGTCGTCTCAACTTTGTTGTTTCTGGTGGTCTTTACGCAAGCTTTCGGCGCTTCGCGGCCGGCGGTTGCGGGGGTTCCGTTTGTTGAGTTTCTGGCGCCCGGCCTCATCATCATGGCGGTGTTGACCAATGCTTTTACCAACTCAGCGTCTTCGCTGATCATCGCCAAAGTGCAAGGGTCCATTGTTGATGTGCTGATGCCGCCTTTGTCGGCGGCGGAGTTGACGGTTGCATTTGTCGCTGGCGCGGCAACCCGCGGGCTGCTGGTTGGCGCCATCACCGCCGCCACCAGCGCTGGCTTCATGGTGGCGATCGGCTCGCCAATGCAAATCGGCGCGGCATGGGCAATTTTATATTTCGCCTTTGCCGCCGCAACAATCTTCGCCATGCTCGGCGTTCTTGGCGGCATTTGGGCGGAGAAATTTGATCAGCTCGCCGCGTTTTCAAATTTCATCATCACCCCGCTGACGTTTCTGTCCGGCACATTTTATTCCGTAGAAAGACTGCCCGAGCCTTTCCGCACGGCAAGCCAATATAACCCGGTCTATTATCTGATAGACGGGTTCCGCTCCGGTTTTACCGGCCAGGCCGAGGCCAGCCTGACGGTTGGCGTAACGATGACCATGGCGCTGATGCTGATTTTCGGCTTTGCGTGTTACTGGCTGTTGCGGTCCGGCTATAAGTTGAAGGACTAAGGGCGCATCTTAAGGCGCGCCCCAGACCATAGGTAATGATTTGACCGACAACGCGATTTTCCCTTTTCAGGTCGGCGAAACGGCGGTGCGCGGACATGTGGTGAGGCTGTCCGGCGTCATAGATGACATTCTGCAGGCGCATCAATTTGCCGACCCGGTGAGCCGTCTTGTCGGCGAGGCGGCCAGTCTCGCAGCGATGATGGGCGCGGCGTTAAAATTTGACGGCAAGCTGATTTTCCAGGCGCAAGGCGCCGGCCCGGTGTCGATGCTGGTCGCCGATTATACCGCGGGCGGCGCTTTGCGCGCGACGGCGAGCCTGCGTGACGGCGACATTGCGCAAACCGGCATGGCGCTATTGGGCAAGGGGCACATCGTCATGACGATTGATCAGGGTGCGGATATGGAACGCTATCAGGGCGTCACGCCAATTGAAGGGGGCAACCTCGCCGAGGCGGCGGTCGCCTATTTTAATCAGTCCGAGCAGATACCAACCGTAATACGCCTCGCGGTCGGGAGAGTGTCGGCGCCGGGCGAACCGGACCGATGGCGCGCCGGCGGCATCATGGCGCAATTTGTCCCCGGCGAAGGCGGTACGCGTGAGCGCGGCGAGGAGATTTTAAAAAGCGATGACGACCGCGATGTCTGGGCGCGCGCGGCGGCGTTTGTCGGCACCGCCAAGGACGACGAGTTGCTCGACCCGGCGATCAGCGCTGAAACGCTGCTTTATCGCCTGTTCCATGAAGACGGCGTGCGCGCTTTCGAGCCTCAGCCGGTGCGCGCCGAATGCGGCTGCAATGGCGAAAAAATCGCCGCGGTGCTGTCGCGCTAT
This sequence comes from Alphaproteobacteria bacterium, assembly GCA_013151255.1. Classification (GTDB taxonomy): domain Bacteria; phylum Pseudomonadota; class Alphaproteobacteria; order Caulobacterales; family Parvularculaceae; genus Hyphococcus. Next base: position 23,140 of record JAADIQ010000058.1, on the reverse strand, counting down.
AGCGAAGACGAGTTGCAAGACATGGTTGAAGCCGGCGCCATCAAGGTGGTTTGCGAGTTCTGCCGTAAGGATTATCATTTCACGCCGCAAGGAGAGCCCTCGGGCGCGCCATGAAAAAACGACGCTTTGAAAAAGAACTGGAAGGGCTGGAATTTGAGCTCGCCAAGCTGCAAGAGACCGTCCAGCGCAAGGGGCTGAAAATTGCTGTCATCTTTGAGGGGCGCGACGCCTCGGGCAAGGGCGGGGCGATCAAAACCATCCTGAGACGGATGAATGCGCGGGTCTGGCGCGTCGCGGCGTTGCCCAAACCATCAGACCGCGAACGCACCCAGTGGTATTTTGAGCGTTATGTTAAACACCTTCCCTCCGGCGGCGAAGTGGTGCTGTTTGACCGCTCGTGGTATAACCGCGCGGTGATTGAGCCGGTAATGGGGTTCTGCACGGAGGCCGAACATGAAGCGTTCATGCGCGAGGTTCCGCAGTTTGAAAAAATGCTTGTCGATAGCGGGCTTATCCTGATCAAGTTCTGGATACATGTCTCGGCGGAGGAACAAGAACAGCGCTTTCAGGACCGCGCCAACGATCCGCGCAAACGCTGGAAGCTTTCGCCGATCGATTTGAAGGCGCGCGATTTGTGGATTGAATTTACGCAAGCGCGCGACCGGATGTTTGAGGAAACATCGACGGAGCGCTCGCCATGGCTGGTCGTGGACGGCAATGACAAGAGAAAGGCGCGGCTCAATATTATCCGCGCCATCCTCGACCGGGCGCCATATGAGTTTAACAAGCAAGCCTTCAAGCCGGTCAAACTGCCGCCGCGGCCATCGATTGACGATTGCGATTATTGTGAGCCGGACTTAGAGACGCTTAATTTAATAAAAGATTATTACGCGGATTAAGCTATCAATGCCGAATAACACGGCCCCGTGAATTGCGCCCTGGGACGGGCGCGCGTACCCTGCGCGCTGATTTGCGGCGAAACAGAAAACGGGGACATCATGCGAGCAAGAGTTTTCATTATTGGCTTTGGCTGTGTTTCGCTGATCGCCATCGGCGTGGTTGCAGGATTGGCCGCGACCGGCGGGGCGGCGTTCCGGTTGTGGCAGTTGGAGTGGAAAAAACAGGGCGAGACCGAGCTTCGTTTTGTCGAAGTCTCGCTGCCCTTTACCCATGAGGCGGACCTTGAAAAATCGCTGCCGTTTATGGCGGCGGCGGCGATCGATGTTGACGGCGACGGCGTCGATGAGATTTTCATGGGCGGCGGCAAGGGCCAGGCCGATGCAATTTTCGGCTATGAAGGCGGCGCGTTTCGCTCGCTTGGCGCCGGCTATAGCTTTGAAAAGGGCGATGCGGACGCCACCCATGGCGCCGCCTCCATTGACGTCGATAGCGACGGCCGGGTCGATTTGTTTGTGGCGCGCGAATCTGGCGTCTGGCTGCATATGAATGTCGGCAATGGCTTTACCAGTCAAAATCTCAATCTTCCGTTGGCGGATAATACAACGCCGCTGTCGATTGCGCTTGGCGACGTCAACAAGGACGGCGCGGTTGACCTTTATATTTCAGGCTATCTCAAAAATGAGCTGGTGGAAGGCCAAACCATTTTTACAGGCGACTATGGCGGTTATAGCTATCTGTTCATTAACCGGGGCGACAACACTTGGCGCGATGTTTCTAAACAGGCCGGCGTCTGGCGCCAGCACAACACATTCACTGCGATGTTTGTCGACATCGACAACGACATGGACAGCGACCTCGTCATCGCTCAGGACACCGGCGTGGTTGAAATCTATGACAATACCGGCGCCTTCCCCATGCGCCGTGTCGATAACCCGTCGGTTAATAGCTACCCCATGGGCATCGCCGCCGGTGATTATGACAATGACGGGTTGATTGATTTCTACTTCTCCAATGTCGGCCACACTATGCCCGAGGCGATGTTGCGCGGCGATCTGGATGAGGATGCGCCGTTCAACGCCAGCTATGTGTTATTTGAAAACCAGGGCGACAGGGAGTTTGTCGATGTCGCCAAGCAAACCCGCACCGCGCGCATCGGCTTTGGCTGGGGCGTTGTGTTTGCGGATATGAATCTCGACGGGCGCGAGGATTTATTGGCCGCGCAAAACTATGCGCGCTTTCCCGGCAAAGAGTTTCTCCATAAATATACCTGCAAAATCATGCTGCAATATCCGGACGGTAAATTCATGCCGGTGGAAAAACGCGCCGGCGCGGTGAACAGGAACTATGCCGTGGCGCCGGTTGTCTCGGACTTTAACGATGACGGCCGGCCGGATTTGGTCTGGGCCAATATTGGCGGCACGGCCAAGGCGTTTATCAGCGGCGTTGACACCGGCAACTGGCTGAAAGTGCGCCTGCCCGATACCACAGCCTCGCTTGGCGCCATCGTTACCGTGACGACACCTGACGGAATGGTGCGGACAAAACAATTTACCGCCAGCCAGGGGCTTGGCTCTGACCAGTCCGCGGAAATGATTTTCGGCCTGGGGGAGGCGAGCGAAGCGACGGTCGAAGCGCGCTTCCAGAACGGTGTCGTCAAACGCCATGATAGCGCAACCGCGGGCGAGCGCATTGCCATGAAAGCCAGCCGATAAGATACTAGAATTAGTGGCGGCGGCTTAATCCTTGCGGTGCTGTTCCCACATTTTGACATCGCGCAGCCATCGCGCAAAGCCATAGATCAGCGCTAGCGCAAACCCATAAACGCCGCCGCGGAAATATTGATCGAGGAAATAGCGCTTGGCGAAATAGAACGGCAGCCCGAATAATATGCGCACCATCAGATAGGGCCGCGACTTTAACGGCGCCGGAATTGATGAGTTGCGGTTTAGCTTCGCTACCAGATGCGCCACATCGGTAAAGGCGTAATGCAGCATGCGCGCTTTCATATGCCCGATCGGGATGTCTTTCGGCAGTCTGAACTGGTCCCAGCCATCATGGTCCGGCGCGCGAATGATGCGGCGGTCATAAACTTTGTGGCGGGTCTGGTTGCCAAAATCCATCCACGGCGCGCCAACCGGAGGAACCAGCGCCAGCATCGTGCGATAGATTTTCTTTGGCGGTTCGCCATTAGCAAACAGCTCTGCCAGCTCTTGCGCAAATTCCGGCGTCACCACTTCATCACCGTCAAGATCAAGCATCCAGTCATGCTCGCAAGCCTCTTCCGCGATGCGTTTCTGACGGCCCCAGCCGGTCCACTCATGTTCAATGACGCGCGCGCCCGCCGCCCGCGCAAGGCTGACGGTGTCGTCGGTGGAGCCGCTATCAACAATAACCACCTCGCGCGCGGCCATCAGCGCGGCGCGCACCACCTCGGCGATCAAACGCTGTTCGTTAAACGTGCGGATGATTGCAGAAACAGGCGGGCGAGGGTTGGATGTCATGGCTGGCTTCTAATGGGAAACGCGGCGCAGCAACAATAGCTGCGCCGGATTTTTTTGCGTGATCGCTATTTAAGAGGCCTCGCTCTCAGCAATCCACGCATCGACATTTTCTTCAAGGATCGCGAGCGGCACGGCGCCGTTTTTTAACACCACGTCGTGGAATGCGCGAATGTCGAAATCATCGCCGAGCGCGGCTTCGGCGCGGGTGCGTAATTCAAGAATTTTCAGCATGCCAATTTTATAGGCGGTCGCCTGGCCAGGCATGACGATGTAGCGCTCAATCGCCTTGATGGCGTCGCCCTCGGGGTTCGGCGTGTTGGCGAGGAGATAATCAATCGCTTCGGCCCGCGTCCATTTTTTGTCGTGAAGGCCGGTGTCGACGACGAGGCGCGCCGCGCGCCAAAGCTCCATCGCCAGACGGCCAAAGTCGGAATAGGGATCGGCGTAAAAGCCCATCTCTTTGGGAATATATTCCGAATAAAGCCCCCAGCCTTCGGTATAGGCGGTGACGCTGCCATATTTGCGGAAGCTCGGCAGGCCTTCGAGCTCCTGCGCTATCGCCAGCTGCATGTGGTGGCCGGGAACGCCTTCATGATAGGCAAGCGCTTCCATCTGGTAGCTCGGCATGTCGGCCATATTGTAGAGGTTGGCGTAATATGTACCGGGGCGCGATCCGTCCGGCGCCGGGCGCTGATAGAAGGCTTTGCCCGCAGCCTGCTCGCGAAACGGCTCGACGCGTTTGACGATGAGCGCGGCTTTCGGTTTGGTGAGGAACAACTCATCAAGCCGGCCGCGCATTGTGTCGATAATTTGCGTCGCTTCATTCAGATAGCGTGCGCGGCCTTCATCCGTGCTCGGATAGGTAAATTTTCCATCCGGGTCGGTGCGCATGTAAACGAAAAACTCTTGCAACGAGCCGTCAAAGCCGACAGCGTCTTTGATGGCGGCCATTTCACCGTGAATGCGCGCAACTTCGCTGAGGCCGAGGTCATGGATTTCCGCCGGAGACATCGTCGTGGTGGTCATCGCTTCAAGCTGAAGCGCATAATATGCGCCGCCATCAGGCAGCTTCCAGGCGCCGTCATCATTGGTCGCCGTCGCGGCTTGAGATTCAAACATCGCAATCAGCGCTTCATAGGCCGGCTTCACCGATGTCATCATCGCGTCGTTCGCGCGGGCGAGGAGATCGGCCTTAACTTCGTCGCTGGCCTCCAGCGCATCCAGCTTCTTGGTGAGGTCTGCAAGCAAGGTTGACGGCGCGCCGCTATCGTCAAAGGGCGCGCCGGAAATGATATTTTGCGAAGTGGCGATCATTTGCGGGTAAGCCCATTTCGGCGGATTGATGCCGCGGGCGAATTGGTCTTCAGCGGTTTGTTGGTGCTGGCCGAGATATGTTTTAATGCCGGCCAGGCGCGCGATATAGGCCTGCGCATCATCAACAGTGTTGATGCGGTGCTGGTTAATCATGAAAGAGGCGACGCCCGAATGCGGCCCAGTAAATTGGCTAAAGACATACCAGTGATTGCGGAAGGGAAATCGCCGGTCGGCAAGCTCGGTATTGTATTCTGCAAGCCGATAGGAAAGCTGCGCTTGGGCCCCTAGATCTTCCAGCGCGAATGTCGCGCGCATCTCCGCCAGTGCGGCCAGTTCCAGCGCATGAGATTCGCGTGCAAAGTCATCGCTGGCGTCATCCCACTTGTCATAATTTGTTCTGCGCCCAAGGAAGGTCTGAAACATTGGCGAGCGCGCAACCTGGCGCTCGAACTCGGCTTCAAACCAGGCGTTGATGGCCTCGGTTTGCGATTGCGTCTCGCCGGTTGCGGCGGCGCTTGCCGCAGTGTTGCTTTCCGGCGCGGGTGTTTTTGCGCCTTCGCCGCAGCTTGCCAAGAGCGCCGCCGCGGCAGTTGAGAGAAGAAAATATTTAACAGTGCGAGCCATTCGCCATATCCTTAAAAAAATTGAAAATTACCGACAGTGATTTGCGCCAAGCCTATGGGATTGCACAATCAACCGCAATAACGCTTCGTCTCAATCAAACGCAAAAGAGAACGGCGTCGCCATGCGCCGGTGTTCGTCGATGATAAGCCGGCGTTCCAGCGGCGGGTGGGCGCGCGCGGCGCATCCGGGCCTTGGGCACAGCCGGCAGGTGACGCCGATCGGCGTTGGTGCGGCGGTCTCAAAATCGAGGCCTTGGCTATAGATGAGCTGGCGCGCATGTTTTATCTCGCAGCCAAGCGCCACGGCGCGTTCTGCCTTCGGTGCGCCAAATCCGGCCTCGCCGCCATGGACGGTGCGCGCGAGCGAGAAATAGGTCTCGCCATCTGGCAGCTGGACGGTTTGCGAAATAATTTTGTGCGGTGTACGGAAGGTTTCGTGAATATTCCACAACGGACATGAACCGCCATAGCGCGCAAACGGGAAGACGCCTGCGGAAAAGCGCTTTGAGACATTGCCGGCGGCATCAATGCGCAGGAAGAAAAATGGAACGCCTTCCTTGCCGGGGCGCTGCATGGTCGTCAGACGGTGGCAGACTTGCTCAAAGCTGGCGCCAAAGCGCCGGCTAAGCGCTTCGATATCATATTTCAGATCGCCCAGCGAAGCGTGAAACCGTTCGTATGGGAATATAACAGCGCCGGCGGCGTAATTGGCGAGCGCTGCGCGCGCCAGACGCCGCCCGGCGTCACTGTCGAAGGGGGCCGCGTTCACCGTATCGTCGAGGGCCTTTCCCTGTTCCAGCAAAATCAATTGCAATACGGCCTGAAACACCCGGCTCGCCTGGTCGAGCGCTTCGGAAATCGCGATCTGCGCGCGGTGGCGGTCATGGCGGCGATAGGCGCCGACCATGATGTCGGCGGGTAAAATCCGCAGCGTCAGCGCGTGGCGTTTTTTAAACCGCTCCCTGAGCGCTTCCATCAGACCGCCGGGAAAGGGCCCGGACCCTCCGGCGATGCTGAGCGCGCGCGCGGTTTCTTCGCCGGCCTCATCGAGCGCTGGAAAATAATTGCGCGCAGCGGCGATAAATTCGCGCGCTTCTTCCAACGGGTCGGCGGGGCTGGACCCGCCAGCGGCGCGCGCCTCCATCACCGCCGACTGGCTGGCGCGATAGGATTGATAAAGCGCGGCGACCGCCTCGCCCATGGCCGGGTTGGCGGATAGAAGATCGCGCACATCCTCGCGCCCGACCGACAGCTCCTGAAAAATCGGATCGGCAAGCGCGGCTTCAAGCTGCGCGAAAGTCTCATCCTCGCCGGAGGAAAATACGCTGAGATCGAGTGCGTAAGTTTCCGCCAGGCGCAACAACAGGTCAGCCGGCAGCGGGCGTTGATTGCGCTCAATCAGCGTGATGTAGGAAGCGGAAACCTCCATATCCGCCGCCATCTGCGCCTGGGTAAGGCCAAGCTCGCGGCGGATACGGCGCAGCCGCGGACCGATAAACAGACGTCTGGATTCAGCGGCCATTCAGGCGGTCTCCACCGGGGTTTGAATATCGTTTCGAGTTAGCAACAAACTATTAACCACACTGCTATTACGGTATAATATTACAAACATAACAATATTACAACTTTTCGTGTTAATTTATCCACGGCATGACCCGTTTGTGATGGTGCGGCGCAGTAAGACGGCGCAGCATGGGCTCAGATCAGATTTGAAAAAGGGATTAGGTATGTCGGATTTTGAAAAGTTGACGCCCTCTGCGCCGGCAGGCCGGTTTGACGGGATTGAGCGCAATTACAGTGTTGAAGAAGTCGCGCGCCTGCGCGGCTCTGTGCAGCTTACCCACACGCTGGCTGAGCGCGGCGCCAACAAACTGTGGGAGCTTTTGAAATCCGAAGACTACATCAATGCGCTCGGTGCGCTGTCGGGCAATCAGGCGGTGCAGATGGCCAAAGCCGGGCTGAAGGCGATTTATCTTTCCGGCTGGCAGGTGGCGGGCGATTCCAACATTTCTTCGCAAACCTATCCCGATCAGTCTTTGTACCCCGCAAACTCCGGCCCGGAGCTGGCCAAGCGCATCAACAACGCGCTCACCCGCGCCGACCAAATTGAATTTTCCGAAGGCAATGTCGAGCGGGATTATTTCCTGCCTATCATCGCTGATGCTGAAGCCGGGTTTGGCGGGCCTTTAAACTGCTATGAGATTATGAAAGCCTATATCGAAGCCGGCGCTGCGGGCGTTCACTTCGAGGACCAGCTCGCTTCTGAGAAAAAATGCGGCCATCTTGGCGGTAAAGTTCTGATCCCAACCAAAGCCCATGAGCGCAATTTGAACGCCGCAAGGCTGGCGGCCGATGTCGCCGGCGTCGCCACCGTTCTGGTGGCGCGAACCGATGCGGAATCGGCAAAGCTCATCACCTCCGACATTGACGAGCGCGACCACGACTTTATCGACTTTGATCAGGGCCGCACCCCGGAAGGGTTTTACCGCATCAAGGAAGGCGTCGGCGTAGACCATTGCATCGCCCGCGGCCTCAGCTATGGCAAGAGCGCGGATCTTTTGTGGTGGGAGACCTCCAAGCCCAATCTCGACGACGCCAAGAGATTTGCAGAGGCCATTCAGAAGAAATATCCCGGCAAGATGATGGCGTATAATTGCTCGCCGTCATTTAACTGGGAAGCCAATCTCGACAAGGAAACGATCGCGAAGTTCCAGCGTGAGCTTGGCGCGATGGGGTATAAATTCCAGTTTGTCACGCTGGCCGGGTTCCATTCGCTCAACTTCGGCATGTTCGAGCTGGCCCGCGGTTACCGCGAGCGCGGCATGGCGGCGTATTCAGAGCTTCAGCAGGCGGAGTTTACGTCCGAACAGCACGGCTATCAGGCGACCCGTCACCAGCGCGAGGTTGGCACCGGCTATTTCGACCTCGTCGCCAAAACGCTTTCTGGCGGACAGGCCTCGACCACGGCCATGGGCGAGTCGACCGAGAATGCGCAGTTCAGATCTGCGGCCGAATAAACGCGCGTAGTGTGTAGTCGCGCGTTTGGGGAGGAAGCGCCGCCGCATGAGTTTTGCGGCGGCGATTTTTATTCAGCTTCTTTGCTCAGCTCGGGCTTGAGACTTTTTCTACCGGTTTGCGGTCTGTTTCAAATGGCTATGCTGGCCCTGGCTTCGCGGCTTGTCGGCTTTTTCCACATTTGGGCCCTGCGCCGGCGGCGTGAAGATCGCCATTTTGATTTCGACAAAATCATCGGCGAATGTTGTCGCGTCGGCTTTGGCGTTTTGCGGCAGCGTCGCGTTGAGGTGGTTGAGAACCTTCGGATAGACCGGGGCGAGGCCATAAAGCTCGCGCGTTGCGTTGTCTTTATAGACCAGCGCCCAACCCATCGCCTCGGTCGGAACGGCGGCCACATTTTCGGCATAAGGCGATGGCGCGCCGCTCAACACCATGGCGAGGCGCCATTGCGCGCGGGCGTTGCCGGCCCATGCAGCGCGGCGCAGCCAGAACAGGCCTTCCTGCGTCAGCAAACTGGCCTGCTCGCTGGTCGGCGCGGTCTCCAACAGGCAGGCGCCAAGCTCATATTGCGCAACTTCGTAACCCTCGCCGAAACCGGCGATCACCCGATAGGTGGGAATGGCTTTGTCGCAGCCCTTGTTGGCCTGGGCTTTACGGGCATGCGCCAATAATCGCTCGGGCTGATTGATGCTCGGGGCGGGGCCGCGCGCCTCATGGGATGAGCCAGTAGCGCAGGCGCCAAGCAGTGCAGCGGACAGGAGAGTTGCGATAATTGTTGCGGGCAGACGGGGTTTACTGAAGGTTGCAGACAAGACGGTATCCTTCCCAAAATAACGACGCGCCCCCGCATAATTTTAAACGGTACAGTAATGTTGGCTGGTCGCAAACTAAGGAAATAATTTTTCGCCGCCTCGCGCCATGCGCGTCCGGGGGCCGGAACGGCGGTTTTCCTCCGTAAAAAGCGCGCCCCTTCTGGTTGTGTGGCATTGCAAAATCGTCAATTGGGGCCCGTGATTGGGTCCCCCAGCCCAATCGCCGCAATTAACTAGTGAAAAGTTATCCTCACGGGTTGGGGGCGCCTTATGGTGCTTAAAGTGAAGGTTTCGAGGTTTGAGCCAGGACGGTCAGCAAGCGGTTTCCTTGTCGTGCGCGCTCGGCCGCCATATCTTGAACGGACAAGGATATGACTATGGATAGATTTCAAATAGCGCGCTTGGTTCTGAGCGCGCTCATAACCAAAATCATCGCACTGCAATGGCTATAAGCAAATGCAGTCCGTACACACAATAAAACGAGAACGGGAAATGACAGCGCTCGGAAATGTCGTCAAAGGCGCCGCCCTCGGCGCGCTCTGGCTTTATAAGCGCACGCTGTCGCCGGTGTTGTATTTCTTCGGCGCGCGCTGCCGGCATTATCCAAGCTGCTCTGATTATGCCGCCGAGGCGTTTGGCCGCCATTCGCCATGGCGCGCCTTCTGGCTCACGCTCTCGCGGCTGTTGCGCTGCCATCCATTCGGCAGCCACGGCATCGACCCGGTCCCGAGGGACCTGAGCGGCGCATGGTGGCAAATCTGGCGGCTAGGCGACTGGGCCTGGACCGAGAGAGGGGCCAATGAAACCAATAGAGATGAAACCAGCGGCGATGAAACCAATAAAAAAGCGAGGCGACCATAGCCGCCCCGCCATATTTTTTGCGCTCAATCGCGCGGTTTCAACGTCACCAGACGGTCGAGCACAGCGTTGAGCCCTTCGCCCGAGCTCGCATGCACGTCAATGTGTCCGATATTGTCGGAAACGCGTTCGAGCGCTTCGAGTTCTTTCAGACGCAACAGCGTCGGGTTGTCTTCCATGAGCCGCGCCGTGTTCAGAAGCGACCGCGTTGCAGCCGTTTCCTCGCGCCGGCGGATCAGGTTGGCTTGCGCAGTTTTCTCCGCTTCGACAACCCGGTTGATCAACTCACGCATTTCACCCGGCAAGATCACGTCTTTAACCCCAAGCTCGGTGACGGCGACACCGATGTCGCCCAGGCCGCGCCGGACATGGTTGACGACTTGTTCGTCAACCGTTTCCCGGTCGTTCAGGACTTCATCGAGCGTCCGCCCACCGACGGCTTCACGCACCGCGAACTGAACCAGCTTGTAGACATGGCTCATATAGTCCGGGGTCGAGAGCGCCGCTTTTGGGGCGTCCGTTACTTGCACGAACGACGTCAACGTCACCCGCAAGGAGATCTTGTCTTTCGTCAAAATCTCCTGCGCGGTCACTTCCAGCGGAAGCGGACGCATGTCCAACGCCTTGGTTGTTACCGACCGGCCGATTTGCCAGTAGCCGTAACGGCCGGGCGACAACGTTTCGACAAGCTCGCCGTCAAAGAACACAAGCCCGGCTTCCGCTTCGCCGACCGATACCGGCATGATAGGCGCGGAGGCGCGCTGGCCGGCCGCAACAGCTTTTTCGTAAGCGACCAGTTCCGCTTTCGTCAGGCGCGGGTTGTCGAGCGCATTGATCCGGGTCACCGTGACGTCCTTCAAGACTTTCCAGACGTAAACAGTTTGCCCCGGACGCACGATCACCGATGCGCGCCCGTCAAGCGAGATAACCGCGACATTACCTTCGCCGACGCGAACGGTTTCAAGATAGCGCTCTGCAAATTTCGGATGACGCTTCTCCATGATTTCAGCCCAGGGCGAAGTAAAAATGCCCTGTGCATCGCACAGCTCCATGCTCAGCCGTCCGTTCACGTCCCAAAAGGCGTGCCGGCCCGGCTCTAGCACCTGGATTAAGCGGCCATCCCGAATGAGGAGGCCGCGTTGGTTTTCAGCGACTACAAATGACTTACGCATCGCTAAGGCCCTCCTCGTTGTTTTGCTAACCCTATGTCGGCAAAAGGTTGCGCGGTATAGGTGAAGTAATCATCTGTGTAAAGCGAAATATTCGATGTCGTTGGTAAAAAGGTCGACCGGGAAAACTCCCCGCTGACGAAGCGGTCCGGCGTTTGAGGCGACGGCTTGTGCATTCTGTTCCGCCCGCAGCAACCAGACTAAAAGTCTGATCCTGGGAGGCGCAACGCCCTTGCATTTTCCGTCGCCGGTATCCACGCCGGCGCAAAGCCCGTCATCGGGCGCCCTCTTGCTTTGCCGCTGGCCGAAGCCTTTGGCGCCGCTTTCGGGCTGAATTTTCCCGGCCTTCCCGTCAATCACATTATGGCGTGACAGGCCAAGCATTGGTGCGGGAATCGAACCCGCGACAGCTACGTTAAAAAGCGTAGTGCTCTACCCTCTGAGCTAACCATCGAGGCGGAATCGAACCGCCAACCTCTTGATCCAAAATCAAGCGCTCTCCCATTGAGCTATCTTCGATCTCCACCGTGGAACACGGTCTCGGCAGCGCCGCCCGCGCCCGCGAGGTCTCAAAGAGCCCCAACGAAACGATGAAAACCGGTGGCGGGTTATAGAGAAGGGCGCGCATATGTCCAGCGCTGGCGGCCGGCCTTCTTTGGTTGTATTTTAGTGGGCAGGGCGCAGTATCCTTGACCTCTGCGCCGCACTCTGGGAATGGTCGCGTTTATTTGCGATTGCACAATACTGGAAAGAAAGACCATGGTCGCCATTACTCTCCCCGACGGATCGCAACGCCAATATGATGGCGCCGTGACGGGAACTGACATCGCAGAATCGATTTCCAAGTCGCTGGCGAAAAAAGCTCTGGCGGTGAAGGTTGATGGCGTGGTGTGCGATCTGTTTGGCGAGATTGCCGAGGATGCGACGGTGGAAATCATCACCCGCGATCACCCTGATGCGCTCGACATCATTCGCCACGATACCGCGCATCTCCTTGCGCAGGCAGTCCAGGAGTTGTTCCCGGGCACTCAGGTGACCATCGGGCCGAATATTGCCGACGGGTTCTTTTACGACTTTGCGCGCGATGAGCCTTTCTCGAGCGATGATCTTGCGAAGATAGAAAAGCGCATGGGCCAGATTGTTGAAGAGGCGCGCCCGACCCGCAAAGAGGTGTGGGGTCGCGAGGCGGCGATTGCGCATTTCAAGGCGCTCGGCGAGACGTATAAAGCGGAAATCATCGCCGACCTGCCCGAAGGCGAAGATATCAGCATTTACTATCACGGCGACTGGCACGACCTCTGCCGCGGCCCGCACCTGCCCTCGACGAAACATATTGGCAAAGCCTTCAAGCTGATGAAACTCGCTGGCGCCTATTGGCGCGGCGATCATCGCAATGCGATGTTACAACGCATCTATGGCACGGCCTGGGCCAGCGAAAAGGACTTAAAGGCGTATCTGTTGCGCCTGGAGGAAGCGGAAAAGCGCGACCACAGAAAGCTTGGCCGCGAGATGGACCTGTTTCACTTCCAGGCCGAAGCGCAAGGCTCGGTGTTCTGGCACGCCAATGGCTTTCTCATCTGGCGCGCGCTCGAAGCCTATATCCGGCGCCGGCTTGATGCGGACGGCTATGTGGAAGTGAAAACGCCGCAACTTCTCGACGCCAAGTTATGGGAGATGTCCGGGCACTGGTCGAAATTCCGCGACAGTATGTTCGTCGTGCCCGATGAAATTCCATCTATGGACGATGATGCGCCTGTGCTAACGGGCGATGCTGATCTGATGGCGTTAAAGCCGATGAATTGCCCGGCGCATGTGCAGATTTTCAAACAGGGCATCAAATCCTATCGCGATTTGCCGATCCGCATGGCGGAGTTTGGGTGTTGTCATCGCAATGAGGCCCATGGCGCCCTGCATGGGTTGATGCGTGTGCGTCAGATGACCCAGGATGATGCGCATATTTTTTGCCGTGAAGATCAGATCATTGAAGAAACCAAGCAGTTCCTTGACCTGTTTAGCCGCGTCTATAAAGATATGGGGCTGACGGAAATCGCCTACAAGCTGGCGACCCGGCCGGAACAGCGCGCTGGTGATGATGCGACCTGGGACCGGGCTGAAAGAGCGCTCGCCGATTCGCTCACCGCCGCCGGGCTCGAATTCGATATCGCGGAAGGTGAGGGCGCGTTTTATGGGCCGAAGCTTGAGTTTCATCTGACGGACGCAATTGGCCGAACCTGGCAGGCCGGCACCTACCAGCTCGACTATATCCTGCCTGAGCGCCTTGATGCGAGTTATGTTGATGAGACGGGCGCCCGCCAGCGCCCGGTGATGCTTCACCGCGCGGTGTTTGGCACGTTTGAACGCTTTATCGGCCTGTTGATTGAACATTACGCCGGCAAACTGCCGCTGTGGCTGGCGCCGGTGCAGGTTGTGGTGGCGACCATCACCTCCGAGGCCGACGATTATGCGCGCGAGACGGCGGCGGCGTTTGCGGCGAAAGGCGTGCGCGTCGATCTCGATATCCGCAACGAAAAAATCAATTACAAAGTCCGCGAACATTCGCTTGCGAAAATTCCGGTAATCGCCGTTGTCGGCGCGCGTGAAGCGGAGGAGAAAAAAGTTTCCCTGCGCCGTATGGGTGAACGCAACCAGGAAGTTGTTGCGCGCGATGCGGCGATCACCGCCCTAACACAGGAAGCTCTGGCGCCGGATATGCGCCAGGCTGAGTAACCGATGCATCGTGGCCTGCGACAACAGCGAGACCGCATCAGCCTCTATTTCCTGTTCGGCCTTTTTGTGTTGTTGCCGCTAACGGTGGTGTTTGGCCACAAAGGCGTTGCGCCCTGGCTGCTCCTGGCGAGCCTTCCGGCGTTTGCACGCGGCGATTTCTGGCAGTCTGCATTCGGACAATTGTTTGACCAGCCGGACCTTCGCAACCCGTTCTTTTTCGGCTTTGCGTCGATTATCGCGTTTTGTATGTGGATTTTCCTGTCAGGGTTCTGGTCGCCGCGCGGCCAGCCCTCGCTGGCTTTTTATGTTCTGGCGCCGGTTATCGTTGGCGGCAGCGTGGTGTGGTTCTCGCTGCATCTGTCGCGCCTGTGGAGTTACCGCCTGTCCTACGCCTATGCGATTTCCATCACCGCCGGCATGGCCGTTTTGCTGTTCGAAGGCATGAGCGGCGGGTTATTGCGCAGCCTGTTGCCGCCGGATGATCCGTCACCGGAGCGCTCTAAAGACATCATTGCGCTCGGCCGCGGCGTAACGGCGTTGGCGCCGGCGCTGTTTCCGGCGGCGATTATCGTTTCGCTTATCTGGAACCGATATGTATCGCTTGGCCTGTTATTGCTCGGCGTTGCGGCGGCGTTTTCAAATGATGTAACGGCGAACGCGGTCGCCATTTCGGCGGGCCTGGTTGCGGGCATGATTGCTTTTAAGGCCCCGAGGCGGACAATTATGTTTACAGGTTGGACGGTGATTGTGCTGTTGTTATTGGCGCCGCTTGCCGCCCTGTTGCCGGTGGAGGCGATATTTCAGTCGGCCGGCGACGGGCTTCCCTCGTCATGGCTGCACAGGGTTGCGATCTGGCAATCGGTCGCCGCGAAAATTCCGGGAGGGCTGCCCTTTGGCTATGGCGCAGACTTTGCGCGCGCCTGGCAGGAAACTGCGCCGCTTATCAATGTACCCGGCGCCGGCGCGCCGCTCGAGCTGATGCCAACGCATCCGCATAATATTTTCCTGCAAATATGGCTCGAGCTTGGGCTGCCCGGCGTTCTTACATTTACCGCATTTGTTTATTGCGGCATGAAGGTGCTCAAAGACGCCAATCCGCCGGCGGCAGTGCTGGCCGCCATTGTCGGCGCGATTGCCGCGATTGCGGTCTCGATGGCGGTTGAAGGCAGCCTGTGGCAAGTCTGGCGTCTGGCGGCGATGGCGCTTGCGGGCATGGGTGCGGCGCTAGCTTATTCATTGCAGCAAAACTGGTCGCGGTAATCCGCATGGCAGAAAATTCTCAACCCGGAAAAGATTTTCTAAAAACCCGCAGACCTGCGATCACCGCTATCGTCATCAGCTATTTCACCGGGCCAGTGCTGGCGCGTTCTATCGCATCCTTGCGCGAGCAGGCGGAAATCGGTGAAATCATTCTCATCGATAACGGGAATTTTGCCGGCGCTGTCACTGCCGCCGTGGAAGAAAGCAGTGATGGCGCGCCGGTTCAAATCATATCAGGGCAGGGCAATATCGGCTTTGCAGCGGCGTGTAATTTAGGCGCAACGGCCGCGAGATATGACTATCTTCTGTTTTTTAACCCCGATGCGGTGATGCCCGCGGGCGGCGCCGAACGCATGTTAAAGGATGCCGAAAGGCTTGCACGCCCGTGGCTGATGGGCGCCAAGCTTGTTGACCCCGACGGAACCGAACAACAAGGCTCGCGGCGCGAGACGTTGACGCCGTGGCGGGCGTTTGTTGAGGCCTCGCGAATTTATAAACTGGCGCCGCGTCACCCATATTTTCGCCGTTTCAATCTCCATGCGCAGCAATGTCCGCAAGACGTCGCGCTGACGCCAACGATTTCCGGCGCATGCTTTCTTCTGCATAGGGAAGACTATGCTGCAATTGACGGCATGGATGATAGATATTTTCTTCATGTGGAAGATGTTGATTTTTGCTTGCGCTTTGCCAATGCCGGCGGTGCAGTTTATTTCAACCCCAATGTCAGCGTCATTCACTTCAAAAGTTCAAGCCGGGCTAATCCGGTGAAAATTGAGGCGCGAAAAACCGCTGGCGTTATTCGTTATTTCAACACGCATTTCGCAGATGCCTATCCGCGGCCTTTCCTGTGGCTGGTTGCAGGCCTTTTATGGTTGTCTTTTGGGCTGTTGTTTGTTCGCCGCGCAATCGGAAAATTTTTACGCCTCGTCGGCATCTGCGCCCGCACCGGCATGCGCGGCATTGCGCGCGCGCGCGCCATATCTGCGCGTCGTTCCTCGCGTTAGGCGGGCGCCGCGTTAAACGGACATCGCGTTAGCGACGGCCATAATAGTCGGAAATATCGAACAGATGGTATGTGCGCGAGGCGCGGCCGCCAAGCGCAACCGTTTGCGGCCCAAGCGGTTTGATGGTCGCGAAACGATAATTGACATGCACATCATCGTTTCGCGTAGTGACAAACAGGACGCGCTTGTGCCGGTCAGGGTTAAACGCCTTGAACGCCTCATAGTGATTGTCGACATTATTGTTCGGGTCGATGGCGACAATTTCAACCGGCGAGGCCTGCTGATAATACAACATCGCGCCCATTAACGCCCGGTCGTCAATGACGATTGCATCATATCCGTCCGCCATTGCCGCGATCGCTGTGGTTTGCTTCCGCCAGCCCCTGATTTCCTGCGTCGCCGACGACAGTCCTGCGCGATCGACCAGGGTAAAGTTTGTTATCGCGGCGCAGAACACAACAAAGAATAAAACATGCAGACCAATGCTGGCCTTCACGAAAGCATCAGCACGCTGACGGAACAGCCACACCGTGACGAGTAAGATTGTGGCCGGGTAGGCCGCCGCCGCCCAATTGGCGTGGGCGCGGGAGATAAACGCTTGCGTAGCAACAATTGCTAAAGGCGTCAGCGCAAATATTAGGAGCGTGGTCATCTTCCAGCGCGTTGCAAGCGGCGGACGCCAGCGGATCGCCGCAAAAAGTAAAACTGCAAACGGAATAATGCCAGCCACGGCAAATTGTTGGGTTAGAAAGGAGGCGAGCTTTGCCGGTTGAAATAACGACGCGCCCCAATTGGCGTTTGCGGCAGTGTGGGAAAGGGTTTGAAAATCATGCGCCGCATTCCAGTAAATATTAGTTGCAGCAAAGCTGGCGGCGATCAACACCGTGACAAGACTGCCGGGTTTTAAAACCGCTTTTCGCACCGGCGGCGATAGGATGGCGCTGATAAAGAGCGCTGCGATAAAAAACAGCATCGCATATTTCGACAACAAGCCGAGCCCTATCATAACCCCGAGCCCGCTATAGTCGAACAGCCTCGGCGGCCCCTCGGCGTTTGCACTTCGCGCGATTATCCGGAACAGAAAATAAAGCCCGCCCGACCAGAAGAAAAGCAGCGGCGCGTCGGTGGTGATGACGAAGCTCGATAAAATGACGCCCGGCAGCGTCAGCCAACCAATACCAGCCCAGAAGGCAGTGCGCTGATCAAAGTGCATTTTCGCGGTGAGGTAGATAAAGCTGCCCGCGCCAAAATGAAATATCGGCGCCGACAGCCGCACCGCCCACTCCGCATTGCCAAAAATAGCGGTGGTGGCCGCAATCGCCCAGGCGATCATCGGCGGCTTGGAGAAATAGCCAAAATCGAGATCGCGCGACCAAAACCAATATTGCGCTTCATCCGGGCCGAGATTGGCGGGCGACAGAATTAGGACCACAATGCGTAATGCGGTCATCGTGGCGGCCCAGAACCAGAATGAGGCAAACATCTGATAGTCTTGTTTAGGATTGGGCATTGGCCGTGGCGTCACTCCAAATGTTCGCGCGGGCCTTCAACGAGACCTCATGGCGTTGGAATAAGTGAGGCCGCAGACCACGGCAAGGGCGCGGTATGGGGCGGCGTATCTTCCATAGGTGACCGGGCGTAAAAGATCGGCTATGAGCCGCGACAAATGAACGTGCAAGAAAACCATCGCGGCCTGCCGGCGTTTCACGCCTGGCCAGAACCTGCCGGCGGCCAACCGGACGTCGCTGTCGTCACGCCTATGCTGAACGAGGCTGGCGGTGCAGCGGCCTTCATTGCTGAAATCGCCGCCGCGCTGGGCGGGCGTAATTTTGAAATCATTGTCGTCAATGACGGATCTACAGATGATACCGGCGCGATCCTCAAAACCCTCAAAGCCGATATTCCGCAACTGCGCATTGTTGAGCATGGCGAAAATGCCGGACAGAGCCGGGCGTTGCGCAGCAGCGTGCTGTCCGCGCGGGCGCACATCATCGCCATGCTCGATGGCGACGGCCAGAACGATCCGGCGGATATTCCGCAGCTTCTGGCGGTGCTGGAAGCCGGCGCTGGCCAAAGCGATCTCGCCATGGTCGCCGGCGAGCGCCGCGACCGGCAGGATACGGCGGCGAAAAAATGGGCGTCCAACCTCGCCAATAACATCCGCCGGGCGCTGTTGAAGGATGGCGCCGCCGACACCGGATGCGGGTTGAAAGTGTTCTACCGCGAGGCTTTTTTGCGCCTGCCCTATTTTGATCATATGCACCGCTACCTGCCGGCATTGATGCGCCGGGAGGGGTTTGCCGTCGCATTCGTCCCGGTCTCGCACCGCGCGCGCATGCATGGGGCCTCGAAATACACCAATTTCGGCCGATTTTTGGTGGCGATCCGTGATTTAACGGGGGTTTTATGGCTTATGGCCCGGTCGCGCTCGCCCAAATCAATTCGCGAAGTCGATGATTAAAAGCTTTTTGCCGGCGCTGGCTGTGGTAAAGTGAGCGCTGGGCCGCAGACTTGCGGGGGACTTTAGTAACAAGGGAGAGTGCGCGCCATGTACCAGATGTTGCCACTGCTGGGGATAAGCCTGATCATTTATGCGGTTTTAACGCTGACCGGTGCGGCCGGCACGCCTGATTTGCCGTGGTACGACATGACGTTTGTGGTCTTGCCGATGGTGTCTACTGATGAATGGGATGTGACCTGGGGCGACGTCTTTCTTCTCGCCAGCATGGGGCTGTTGTTCGTCGAACTTTTACGCGCAACGAAAACCGGCTCGGAATCGATCATGAATCACGCGCTGTCGGTGGTCGTGTTTGTCATCTCGCTGCTGCTGTTCATCATCGTCAAGGGTTTTGGAAATTCAGTATTCTTCATTTTCATGTCGATGACATTTCTGGATTTTATGGCCGGGTTCATTGTCACCACGGTGACGGCGCGGCGCGATCTTTCCGTTGGCGGCGGTCTTGGCGGTTCTTGAACGAGACGGCGCTTAAACCTTGCGATCTACAATTAACCCTAACGCGCAGTCGTCCTTGCGGTCATTCCAGGCGTAAGTTTGGGCGAGCAAACTGTGCCGAACTGCGACTAATCGGCTATATGAAATTGTCGGCGTGCGCCGTTTTGGCACAGAATTTTTGCCGGCGCGCCTGCGGGCTGGCGCAACAAGGGCCGTAGCCGGTTGAACCGGACGCAAGGCGGGAAGGTTAACAATTCCTTTCATGGTTAGAATAAGCGCAATATCGGCGCCGCGACGGGCCAAATTTCAAATTTTATTACCGCTCTGGGTGTAGGTTCGCTCGTTACATATGTGAGTGGGTCAGATGGCAGAAAACGCACAAGCGTTTCCCGGTGAAAATTCGAATGCGCAAACGGTAAAAGCCGACGCGCCTCAATCGTCCATAAATCGCCCTTTTGGAGAGGGCGTCGATGCGCCGCCATCAGCAGATGAGGGCTCGCTGCAGACGATGTTTGAATACGACCCTGACAAGAATCTTTTGAGCTGGTCCGATGAAACCGCAGCGGCGCGTATCCTTGGCGTCGATAATGCGCGGTCGGTGGGAACGCTCGCCGCTTTTGACGAACGCATTGTCGGCGATGTCGATAGAACCCGTACGGAGGCGTTTTCCGGCGCTGCAAACAGCTATTTTTGTGAATACCAGCTGCGCCGTCAGGATGGCGAGGCGCATTGGGTCGAAGAGCGAGGCGGCTGGATTGGCTCCGGTAAAGCCAAGCGCCTGATTAGTATTATCCGCTCGATTGAAGGCCAGAAGCAACGCGAAGAGCGGATGTTTTGGCTAGCACAAAATGATGAGCTGACCGGCCTGCTCAACCGCGTTCACCTGCGCAAGGAAATTGACCTTGCCATTGTGCGCGCTAAGGAAACCGGTAAAGGCGCGGTCTATCTGCTCGCCGGCATTGACGATCTCGGCGCGGTGAATGCAGATTTCGGTTTTGACGCCGCCGACAAGGTGATCCTTGAGCTGTCGCAACGGCTGGCCGCAGAGATTGGCCCGGACGGCAAGATGGGTCGTGTCGCTGGCACAAAATTCGGCATGGTCATCAATGATTGCGGCGAAGAGCGTCTGCGCGAAATATGCGTCCGGCTAATGAATGCTGTGCGGCAAAACGTCATTGAGACCCGCAGCGGCGGCGTCGCGGCCTCTATCGGTCTCGGCGCGGTAATGCTGCCGGAACAGGCGGGCGAGGCGAATGCGGCGATGGCGCGCGCTGAAGCTGCGCTCGATGCGGCCAAGCGCCAGGGCAAGTCGAGCTGGTCTGCGTTTTCAGAACAAACCGACACCATCAGTTTGCGTCGGCGCAACAGCCATATGTCTGATGTGATTTTAACAGCGCTCAATGAGCGCCGGATCATGCTGGCGTTCCAGCCGATCGTTTCTGATATCGGCGAGACGCCGAAAAAATTCGAATGCCTGATCCGGATGCGCGGAGAAAATGGCGAGGAGATTCCGGCGCCGGACTTTATTCCGCCTGCCGAGCGTTTGGGACTAGTCCATCTCCTTGACCGGCGTGTCCTGGAGCTTGCGACGAATACGCTGGCTGTGTGCCCGGATATTCATCTCAATGTGAATATCGCGCTGGAGACAGTGAAAGACTTTGTCTGGGCGGAGGGATATCTCTCCCATCTGCGCGCCTATCCGGAACTGGCCAAACGCATCACGGTTGAGCTCACTGAAACGCAAGTCATCGATGCGATTGAAGCGTCGATTGAATTTGTCTCGGAAGTCAAAAAGGCCGGTTGTTCGTTCGGGATTGATGATTTTGGCGCCGGCTATACGTCATTTCGAAATCTCAAAGCGATGGACATCGATATTTTGAAGATCGATGGATCGTTTGTCACTGGCGTCTCGTCATCGCGCGATAACCAGATATTTGTGCGCACGCTGCTCGATTTGGCGCGGAACTTCGGTATGAAAACCGTCGCCGAATGGGTTGATAATGAAGCTGACGCAGTGCTGCTAAAAGGCCTTGGGGTGGATTACCTTCAGGGCTTTTTGCTCGGCAAGCCTATTACCAATCCCGACTGGTTGCCGGACGGCGCCCCGAACGAGCCGCCAGCGCGGCCCGACCGGTTTCAATAACGAGCCGCTAAGCGCCTTTTTTCTCAAGCCGTTCGAGTTTTTCCTGTAGTGCGGCGAGTTGCGCTTTCAAATCATCGATTTGACTGGGGTCCTCTGTGGCCTTTGCAGGCGCGCCGGCGCCAGCATAAATATTACTCATCGGCGACAACATTTTCATCGCCTGCTGGTACAGCTCCATATTCTTGCGCACGCTCTCTTCAAACATCGAATAGCCGGGCGTTGCGCCTAACGTGTCGCGCATGCGCTGGCGCAAAGCGTCCTGATTGTTGGCAAAGGAATCCATGCTCATCTCAAGATAGGACGGCACGAAGCTTTGCAGACTGTCGCCATAGAATTTGATCAATTGCCGCAGGAATTGTATCGGCAACAGGTTTTGGCCTTTATTTTCTTCCTCAAAAATAATTTGCGTCAAGACGGAATGAGTAATTTCGTCGCCGGACTTTGCGTCATAGACGACAAAATCCTCGCCGTTCTTGACCATCTCTGAGAGAAAATCGAGCGTCACGTAAGAACTCGTCGCGGTGTTGTAGAGGCGGCGGTTTGCGTATTTCTTGATGACGGTCGCATCGCCCGCGGCGCCGTTTTTTCGCCCTTTGGCGGTTTTGTCAGTCATGAGGCGTTTCCTCCCGATACCGGCCGTTCAGAACCATAGGTCCGGTCCGATCAGCAATTTGTTGCGGCGCAACCTTTTTGTGCGCTTGCTAATCTTGCTATAGCATGAAAATAGAACTTGCATATCTTCGCCGCAAGGCTTTGCCTGTGCGTAAGTGGTTGAGTTTACGGGCTCTTAGAGTGATTTGACTGTAAAATAGCGTCTTACTTGCCGGTTGTGGCCGGTTTCACGGATCAGGAGGAATTATGAGCGGAGTGGTTATAGTTTCGGCGGCAAGGACAGGAATTGGCTCTTTTTGCGGTGGATTGAGCGCTGTGCCGGCGGCCGAACTGGGCGAGGCGGCGCTTTCTGCGGCGATTGAGCGCGCGGGCATTACCGGCGAGGATGTCGGCGAGGTCATCATGGGCAACGTGCTTCAGGCCGGGCTCGGCCAGAATACGGCGCGGCAAGCGAGCATCGCGGCGGGCGTTCTCAATGAAGTTCCGGCGATCACTATCAATCAGGTTTGTGGTTCGGGGTTGCGCGCTGTGGCGATGGCGAGCCAGGCAATCCAGCTTGGTGATGCAAATGTCGTCGCTGCCGGCGGCCATGAGAATATGTCCCGGGCGCCTCACGCAGCTTTGTTGCGCAACGGCGTCAAAATGGGGCCTGCAAATTTTGCCGATACGATGGTCACGGACGGTCTGTGGGACGCCTTTAACGATTATCATATGGGACAGACGGCGGAGAATTTAGCGCAGAAATATGACATCAGCCGCGAAGAGCAGGATGCATTTGCGGTCGCCAGTCAGAACAAAGCTGAAGCGGCAAAAAAAGCCAACAAGTTTCACGATGAGATTGCGCCCGTGGTGATCAAGACGCGCAAAGGCATGGTCATTTTCAACGAGGATGAATATCCTCGCGAAGGCGTTACACTAGAATCGATTTCCGGGCTTAAGCCGGCGTTTAATCGCGATGGCGGAACGGTGACGGCGGCAAACTCTTCGGGTTTGAATGACGGCGCCGCGGCGCTTATCGTGATGTCGGAAAAAGAGGCGGCTAAACGAAATTTACCGGCGTTGGCGCGTATTGTCTCTTGGGGGCATTGCGGCGTTGACCCGTCGATCATGGGCATCGGCCCGGCGCCAGCCACGCGCATTGCGCTCAAAAAAGCCGGTTGGAAGCTGGATGATGTCGATTTGATCGAGGCAAACGAAGCCTTTGCAGCGCAAGCGCTGGCGGTCGGCAAGGAGCTGGATTGGGACCCGG
>JAADIQ010000036.1:15435-29237 GCA_013151255.1 Alphaproteobacteria bacterium | reverse complement strand
CTCATCTGGAGAGACTTCATTGAGCCCGGTAGTGCCGTCGCGAAAGACCACGCCAAGCGCGTAATGAGCAATCGCCAGGTCATGGTCGTCGGCGGCTTTTTCCAGCCATTTGACCGCTTCCTTGCCGTTCTGCTCAACCCCGATACCGCGCACATGCATGATGCCATAGACATATTGCGACATCGGATGTTCAGATTTTGCAGCGTCCTTGAACAGGCGAACGGTCTGCCGCGGCGTCAACACGCCGGTGACGACGGATTGCTTGTCGCCCTCATCCATGTCGAAATCTTTGGCGACGGTGGAATATTGGAACCGCCGGATTGCCTCGCGCGTGCCGGGCCCGAGTTTGTTGTCGACCACGCCGGCGCGGAAGCCGAGCGCATTGAGCGCGCGCTGGACCAACTCAACATCAATGTCCGATACCGCTTTAAGCGCCTCGGCCATTTTGATTTCCTGAAGCTCGCGCTTGAGGCGTTCCAGTTCTTTTTGCTGGTTGGTCTTGCCGGTATATTCCGGCGGCAAGGGCGGCTGCCAGGTCTCGACGTTTTTTTGCGCGGTCTCGATTTCCTTCTTGCTCATCAGCGTTTCAAGGAATTCATAAGCAAGCCGCGCTCGCCTCGCCGACGCCGCGCGCTTGCGCCAGCGTATACATCTGCAACGCCTTGGTGTTGTTTTTAGCGATGCCGGCGCCTTTCTGGTACATATCGCCCAGCCGATAAAGATCGTATGCGCTGCCGGCTTCAAAGGTTTGCGCCACCAGCTTTTCAGCTTTCGCGACATTCGACGTGCTCATCCGTGCACGGATTTCCGGCAAGCGTTGTTCCGCGAGGATGCGGGCGTTCACCTCTTCAGCGCTTGGCGTCTGATAGGTGGAGAAATCATGATGGGCGGCCAGCGAGTACCAGACCAGCGCCTGGACATTGTCGACCGGGATGGCTTCGAGCGGCGTTGCCGCGGAGCGTGCGCCTTCGAGCGACTTGCCGGAATAAACATCGCCGAGAATTTTCTTGGAGCGAACATCGCCAGCCACCGCAAAGCGCCGCCAGATATCGAGCGCTTGCGTATACTGACCGTTCAGATAGGCCTGAACGCCGGCTTCAAAAGTTGCATGCGCCGGCGTCATCGCCGACAGCGCGAGCACGGACGCAACCGCGAACCCGCCAAGCGCAAGGCGCGCGCGTCTTACAAACGTCATAGGATTTTTCTTCATTCCCAATCATCCCCTCACCAGACCGGCGCGGCCGTTATCGGGCGGCGCCAAAACTTCGCGTCGAAGCCAACAAGGCTCCAGCCGGTATTAAAGCACGCATTTGCGCCCCGCTCCACATTAACCTTAACCAAATTTTAAAGCAAAACCTGTGTTGCGGCGGGCTGTGGGATATGCCCGCAAAAGCAAAGCCCTACACCGATTTCGCGGCGCGCGTGACCAGAAAGACGCAAATACCCGGGGCGCTCTCAAGTCGCGTCACAGCGTGGCCAGCCTTGCGGCAGAAATGGGGAATATCGACCGCCGCCACCGGATCGTCAGCAATAACAGTAACTTGCGCGCCGTCCGCCAGACCGCGCAACGCCGCCTCTAGGCGAATGACCGGGAGAGGGCAGCGATAGCCGCTGGTGTCGAGGGTTAAGTCGTTGCTGGCCATATCACGGATGTAGCGGATATCGAGTGCGTCGCAACAGCCACAAAAAAGCCCCTCGCACTTGGCGAGGGGCAATTTAGCTAGGGTATTGGTTTCGATCGTTTGCGATTAGAGCTCGAGATCAAGACCAAAATAGAGCAATGCGCCGCGCGGATCGTGGACCCGGCTGTCAAAGCCGCCATTGGTAAACACCTGCGGTGGTTTTTCACCGGTGATGTTGCGGCCGCCAACCGTGAGGATGGCTGCCTTGTCGCGGTTAATAAATTCATTGACCGCCAGCGAATATTGCAGGTCGATACGGGTATCGCTGCCGATGTCGATGAGGCCGTTCTGGTCGTCAAGATAGCTGCCGATATGACGCACAAAGACATTTGCAGAGTGCGCGCCGCTAGACCATTCGAGCCCGGCGTTAAACCGCAATTGCGGCGTCGGCGAGCCGAAATTTGTGAAGTTCCTGACGCCTTCGCCGTCAATAGCGCCCGCTTGGGGATCCACGAGGTCGTAGTTGAGGACATACGTGCCGTTGAAGCTCGGCGATATGGTGCCCAAGCTCGTGTCGATGTCGTAACGCGCGCTGAAGTCGAGCCCGGAGGTTTCAACAGACGACGCATTCACAAAGTCGTTGTTGATTTGCAGGATAACGCCGTCGCCCATCGCGGAGGGCGCCCTGATGATAGCAGGATCGTTTGGATTGGCGTTTAAGATAGCCTGCGGGCTTGTTGAGATGATGACATTGGTGAAGTCAAAATTGAAATAATCAACATCTAATCGAAGGCCGGGGAGGGGTTGCCAGCTTGCGCCAATATTATACGCCTCGGATTCTTCTGGCAGGATTGGCCTTGCGCCGCCAGCCGGGGCCAGTGTCCTTACCGCAATAAAGGCGACGCTGTTTAGCGGATCGACAACCTGTTGCAGCGTTGTGCTTTCGCCAAACTGCTGGAACACAGACGGCGCCCGGAAGGATGTCGAGAAAGACGCGCGCATCGAGAAGGTGTCGGTCGGACGAAGAAGCAACGCTATTTTCGGATCCGTCGTCGAGCCGCCTTCAGAGGCGCCATAGTCTTCATACCGAACGGCGAGTTGTAAATCAGCCCATTCAGCAAGCGGCACGGAAGCCTCGCCAAAGACGGCGAACACATCTTGCGAGCCGCTAAAATCACGTCCGCCAACCAGGAAGGCGAAGCCATCATTGGCCGATAGCTCGTCCACAGTTTGCGAGAGGTTGTTGTCTCGATATTGTCCGCCGACAGCGATGCTGACCGGGCCCGCAGGCAGGTCGAAGATTTCCTGGGATACGTAACCTTCGACGACAGCCATGTCTGACTTATAATCGCGAACTTGCGTGCCAATCATGTAGCTAAGCAACGCAGGATCATTCGGCGAAGTCGAGAATGACGTTGAAAATGGATTAAAGAACGTGCCGGGCGCAGGAATGGTCAGCCCGCCCGTCGTCAGGTCAGGGTTGGTGTTGGTGCAATTGGTACCCGCCGTCAGGCCTGGTACAGTTGGTACAGACCGAAACCCGGACAGGCCGCATTGGAAGCGGTCAGTGACGGTGTCTTCGGTCGAAACAACGAAGTTATTGCTGCCCAGGGTGAGGGATACTTCCCACGCGCCTGTGCCAACATCGCCGCCGACGCTAGATGAAAGGCGCCATGTCTCTGACGTTGTCAGGTTGGGCGATACAGTGCCGCCATTGCCGCTGGCGCGCCCAAAGAACAACAGCGTCGTATCGCCGAAGACGTTGAACGGATTTTGTAAGGGACCGAAAGCTGAGCTGGGAATAACGGCGCTGCCCAGTTGCAGGAACGGGAACGTCGGTGAATTGCCGCGAACGGCTTCGTTGTTCGCGTAACCTACTTCGGTCTTCCACCGAATGTTGTCCGTTAGGTCGTATTCGGTGCGGACCATGCCGACAAAGCGCTTTTCTTCCGGCACGAGGTTAAAGAAGTTGCCGAAATCAAAACCGCAAAACCCGATCCCGGAAGATGGCGGCGGTGCGGTCGCGCTGGCTTGTAGCGGGAAGCCGCCTGCCGACGCGCAGCCTGGATCGATCAAAGGCGTGCCTGCAGGTACGCCTGGCACGGGGACGCCGGCGGCGGTGGTGAAAAACGCCCCCGGATTGCCGAGTGCGGAAGTGTCATCCTGCGGACGTGAAAGCCGGCGTTCGGCTGTGGTAAGCGCGGTGCGTTCGAGGTAGCTCGCGGCGATCATGATTGAACCACGGCCAAAATCCTTGCCGATCAGCCCCTGAATGTTGAATTCGTCATAGTTGCCCTGGCTTTGATGGCTTACATAATCGCCAGAGAAAAGGATGCCGTCAAAGTTTTCGCGGGTGATGAAGTTGACCACGCCTGCGACCGCGTCGGAGCCGTAAAGCGCTGAAGCGCCGTCTTTCAAAATTTCAACCCGATCGATCGCGATGAGTGGCACCAGCGATGATGTGTCGACAAAGTTGATGCCGTCATTGGTCGGCGAGCCGGTTAGGACCTGGCGCTTGCCGTTGAGGAGGACGAGGGTTGAGCCGACCCCGAGGCCGCGCAGATTGATGTTGGAGGTGCCGGTGGTGGCGTTCTGCGTGAACGCATCCGGGTTATTCTGCGCCCCAGTGTTGATGGTCAGCGTTTGCGTAATGTCTGCGATATTTTGCGCGCCGATATCTTTGATGTTGGAGGCCCCTATCGTCTGCAAGGGCGATGGCAGGTCTGACTGATTTTTCTTCTTGATGAACGAGCCGGTCACGATGATCACATCGTCCGTACTAGTTTGAGCCATGGCATGTTGCGGCGCAGCAATTGCTGCAGCCAAAGCAATAGCAGACACTCTAGCGGCATAATGCAGCTTCATTGATATTCTCCCTGTACGCGCCGGTCGGTCTCGCGCCGAAACGGCTTTTCCTGTGCGCTGCAATAATGCCATTCTTATGGGTGCAGGCCAATGGGACGAGGGGCCCGGCGGCGCGATATTGGAGGCTTTAGGGAAACTGAACTGCTGTTGAGAAAAAAGTGTTGCGCAAATCCCACAACTTTAGCGCGGGCCGTTTCGGCGCAACCAAAAAGGGCGTTGCAAATGCAACGCCCTTTTTCCGTCTTGGATGTTTTTAGCGTTAATACTTGTCGCCGCGGATGGCTTTGCCCACCTGTTCCATGGAAAACGGGAAAACGATGGTGTTGGTGCGGTCGCCGGCGATTTCCTGCAACGCGCTGAGATAGCGCAGCTCCATGGCGCCGGGCGAGGTCGCCAGAATGGTCGCGGCTTCGGAAAGCTTGGTGGCGGCCTGCTGTTCGCCTTCGGCCAGGATGACTTTCGAGCGCCGCTCGCGTTCGGCCTCGGCCTGTTTGGCGATCGCGCGGATCATCGAGGAATCGACGTCCACATGCTTGATCTCAACATTCGAGACCTTGATGCCCCAGGCCTCGGTCTGGGTGTCGAGGATCGCCTGAATATCCTTGTTGAGCTTGTCGCGTTCCTGCAGCATCTCGTCGAGATCGTGCTTGCCGAGCACTGAGCGCAGCGTGGTCTGCGCCAGCTGGCTGGTCGCCACCATATAGTTTTCGACCTGGACAATGGCGCGCACCGAATCGATGACGCGGTAATAGAGGACGGCGTTGACCTTCACCGAGACATTGTCCTGGGAGATGACATCCTGCGTCGGCACGTCATGGACCAGCGTGCGCATGTCGACTTTGACCATCCTTTGGATGCCGGGGATTAAGAGCACCAGGCCCGGCCCGGCCGCTTTTCGGGCGACCCGGCCAAGCGTAAAGACGACGCCCTTTTCGTATTCTTTTAAAACCTTGATGACATTCGTCAGGATAAAGATAATCGCGAATCCCAAGATGCCTAAAATGCCTAAGCCTGTTGGCATGGCTTTCTCCTTTTTGTCTCGTCGGCGCCGCGCCGACAGTTATATTAGCTTACTATTTTTTACGGACTTCGAGCGTTAGCCCATCGACGCGGGTGACGACAACTTTGTCGCCGGGGTTTAAGGCTTCTGTCGCGACCGCCCGCCAGATCTCGCCGCCGGCGCGGACCCGGCCTTCTTGTCCAGACCACTCAGCGACCACAGCGCGTGTATTGCTCATCTGCTTGCCGACGCGGTGCGTGGTTTTGCGGCCCAATTGGGTTGCGCCCCAGGCGAGCTTGATGGCGAGGGCGGCAAAGCCGCCGGCGACCAATACGCCGAGCATGAATGTCGCGGAAGGTAGCTCAGATAATCCGTCGCCCATACGATAACGCCCGTTATGCCTGACTTGGCTGCAACCCGCCGAGAAGACCGCCAGCTTTGGCCTGTTTGACGACCAGAACAAGGCCGTCAACCTCAACCACGCGGATGCGGTCGCCCCGGCGCAACGGTTTGTCGCCGCGCGCACGCCAGCGCTCGCCCTCGACAATCACCCAGCCTTCCTTGCCGTCCCATTCATCGACAATGCCTTCGCGCTTGCGAATAGCGTCGGCGCCGATCATCGGCCCGTGACTGCGCGAAGCGACCAGTGCGTAGAAAATCAAGCCCAAAAGCGCGCCAGTGACGCCCAGAATAGTTCCGATTACCGAGGGCGAGACGCGTAGAGATTCCGGGAACAGAAAATACATGCCGACCCCGAACAGCGTCAGGCCGGTAAGCCCCGCAACGCCGAATGTCGGCGTATAGGCCTCAAGCACAATCAACACCGCGCCAATGCCCATCAGCGCCAGCGGCAGCATGTTGAATGGCAATACCTGAAACGCATAGAGCGCCAGCGCCAGCGAGACGACGCCAACCACGCCGGGGAAGATTGAGCCGGGGTTCCACATCTCGATGATGATGCCGGTGGTGCCGAGCGACATTAAAATCACCGCGACATTGGGATTGGCGATGAAGCCGAGGATTTTTTCAACCATTGTCGGCTCGATGCGCTCAAGCTTGAGATCGGCGCTGGCGATCACCTTCTCACCGGCGGCGGTGTCGACGGTGCGTCCGTCAATCTGGGTGAGGAGATCGTCAATATCGTCCGCAATCAAATCAATCACGCCAAGTTCAAGCGCCTGATTGGCGGTCACCGATGCCGCTTCGCGCACGGCGCTTTCCGCCCAGTCGGCGTTGCGGCCGCGCTCTTCGGCGAGCGCGCGGATATAGGCGACGGAATCGTTGATTGCTTTGGCTCTGTGGGCGTCATCATTGGAGAGCGGGGCGGCGGTTTCGCGGGCGCTGTCTTTCAGCGGCTCGGGCGCTTCGCTGCGCACGTCTTCACTTTCCTCCGCAGCATCGCCGCCGCTCGTTGGTTCAGGATTGGTCGCCTTGTTTGCGTCATCGCCAGGTTTTTTGTCTTCAAGCGGTTTTTTCTCCGACGGCGCGCCGCCGATTTCAATTGGCGTCGCCGCACCGGTATTGGTCGCTGGCGCCATGGCGGAAATATGCGCCGAATACATAATGTAAAGCCCGGCGCTGGCCGAGCGTGCGCCTTGCGGCGAAACATACGTCACAACCGGCGTTTCCGACGCTAAGATCGCCTTGATGATGGTCTTCATCGAAGGCATCAACCCGCCTGGCGTATCGATTTCTATAATGATGAGCTCTTTGCCGGCGTCCGATGCGGCGGCGATTTCGCGCGCCAGATAATCAGCCGCCGGCGGCGATACGGGTCCGTTTAACGTAAGGATGACGCCTTCTTTGCTGGAGGGCGCGGCTGCGTTTTGCGCGAAAGCCGATAGCCCGAGCATTGCTGCGCCAATCACGAACAGGCCGGCAAAGAAACCGGTGGGCC
This sequence comes from Alphaproteobacteria bacterium, assembly GCA_013151255.1. Lineage (GTDB taxonomy): Bacteria > Pseudomonadota > Alphaproteobacteria > Caulobacterales > Parvularculaceae > Hyphococcus. Next base: position 21,853 of record JAADIQ010000036.1, on the reverse strand, counting down.
TGATTTGCCGGGAATTCCTTTGAAATCTCGCCATCGCCATCACGCCCCTCCAAAAGCTCTAATCTTCAGAAAGTAAGCGGGATTGGCGCGGATTCAATGCGTCATCTCCTATTCGTCTGCGCCGGCAGCCAGAATCTGCGCCAGCAACGCCGCATCGTCAGGGAGAATACCGGCCGCAGGCAGGCGGGGGATAAGTTCGCGCCAGGCTGGCCAGGCATTGAAGGCTTCCGCGAAGAACGGCAACGCCGCCTCAATGTCGCCAACCGAGGCGAGGGTGACGGCACGCCAGAACACCATTTCATGATTGCCGGGCGCGAGCTCGGCGGCGGCGGCGTAAGCGCGGTTGGCTGCCTCCATGTCGCCGGCGGTGATCGCCGCATCGCCCGCATCCATCAGGTTATAGGCGCGGTTCAGCACCAGCAATCGGCGCAACTCGGCCAGCGGTTCGGGATTATCCTCAACCCGCAAATCCACCAGCCGGCCGTCCCACGGATTGTCCTGGCGCGTGGCTTCGACGACGAGCATGGCGGCTGATTGTTTGCCGCGGATGTCGCCGCCCGCGCCTTGCGCCGCTTCCAGCGCTGCCATCAAGCGGCTGGCAAGATCGCCTTCGGCCACCTCAAACGCCGCCGCCATCGCAGAGCAGACGGTTGCGTTGGCCATCAGATTGGCCTGCACCGTGTAGCCGTCGCCCTGCTGGTCGCAGGCCTCGCTGATCGCTTTTGCGCCAGTGTGTGCGGCGACGCGGCCTTGCGCGTCAACAAACCCTACCTGGCGGACATTTTCGTTTTTGTCTTTCGCGATGAGTTTTTTGAGCGCTTTACCAGCCGGCGTTCCCTTGGCCATGGCTTTGAGGCCAAGCGGGCCATAGGAGACTTCGGTGAAGGATTGGGTGACGACGGCGCCGACGCCGGCCATCGCATGCGGCACGCGCGCGCCGACGGAAAACCAGTGCGACTGCACCGCCGCGCCAAGCTCTCCGGTCGCCGCATCGCGCGCGACAATCGAATAGGTGGAAATCGGGCGCATCGGTTTTGTATCGCCAAATTCCGCCGCTATGGCGGCGTAGGGCAAGAGAGTTGAAGCGAGCGCGAAAGCGAACAGGCGGTTGAGCTGGTGGTGCATGGGCGGCGTCCGGGGTTGCTGCGCCGGCGAGCTTACGCGCGCTTGGCCGGAACTCAAAAGGGGCGCCCAAACCAGCGCCGCCCGCGATCTGTTTCAAGATCGCGGGCGGCGTCAGTTTTTTTGGGCGTTAGAAGGTGTTGTTAGGCTTTGGATTTGCGGCGGCGTCCGGCAAAGCCGAGACCGGCAAGACCGGAAAGCAGAAGCGGCAATGCGCCGGGCAAAGGAATTTCCGAAACATCCATCGCATTCACGTAGAACTGCTTGCCTTCATAAAAGAGCTCGATCATCGAGACATTTTGGAAGAACGCATCAGCGCTTGCCGCCATGGCGATAAAGGCCGAGAACAAAGCAGTCATGTCGCCATTATCTGTGATGATACGGACCATACCGTCATTGCCGAGGCCGAGCGGGCTGTGCCCGCCATCGTCAAATGCAAGGCCGAGAATATTGCGGGAGACGGACATCGTTCCATCGTCGCTTAGAAACTCAATCTTGAGCGCCTCGCCAAGCGTTACGTTGTCGTCGCTCGAAGGGCTGCACTGGGCGGTCTTAGTCAGTACTTTGCAGACGCCGAGACCGGCGTCGCCTGAGTCGAAATACGGGTTGGCGGCGAAAGGTTGGTTTATGTCCAAACCAGCCGTGCCGGACAGGCGCATATTGACGCCGTCAATGATAATCGTTGAGCCCGACGCTACGCCGCGCTCGCCATTGGTATCGGCCTCGTTGGCGAAATCAATAATGCCGGCATGAGCTGGCGCCATGGCCATGGTTGCCGCGAACGCCGCGGCGATGATTAGTTTTCTCAATGGGTAGTCCCCCTTACGCGTAATTATACTCCACGCCGATTATTAAAAGGCTGGCGTGGCTGGCCTTCGGTTGCGCGCTTTCATATGCAAGCACAAAGCCACTCAGCATGGCGGCGGCGGCTCGTCAACTATATTAAACTTTAGAAACATTTTTTATTGTCTGTTAACCAGTAAACTTCCGCATAGATGGAATTCTGCAGTCTGTTTACAACCTATTGGAGAGTCCTGTGGGCAGAAGATGCGCGCTCAATAGGCGGCGATTTCAACTTCATAACCGGCCGCCTGAAGGCTCGCGATGATGCGCTGGAGGTGGTTCTGGCCTTGAGTGTCGATGGTGACGTCCATGCAAGTCATCTTGGCGGGCAGGTCTGAATAGGTGCGGTGGTGGCCGACATCGATGACATTGCCTTCAAGCTCGGCGATGATCGAGGCGACGCGCACCAGTTGGCCGGGCATGTCGAGGAGCTGAATTCTAAGCCGCGCCAGGCGCCCCGAGCGGGCGAGATCGCGCATCAAAATCATCGATAGCAACCGCGCGTCAATATTGCCGCCGCACAACACCAGGCCGACGGTTTTGCCTTTGAACCGCGCCTGGTCGCTAAGGATGGCGGCAAGTCCCGCCGCGCCGGCGCCCTCGACCAGGATTTTTTGTTCATTCATCAACATTGAAAGCGCGCGTTCGAGCGTGCGTTCATCGACCAGCACAATATCGTCGACATGTTGGCGGACGATCTGGCGGGTGATGGCGCCGGCTTGTTTCACGGCGATGCCTTCGGCGAGCGTGTCGCCGCCGGTGGCGCGCTCCCCGCCGTCCAGCGCATTCACCATCGACGGAAACAAAGCCGTCTGTACACCAATGATTTCAATGTCCGGGCGCCGGTCCTTCACCGCCAGCGCCATGCCAGAGATTAACCCGCCGCCGCCGATGGGGATGACCATCGCATCATAGTGCGGGCCATCGTCGAGCATTTCCAGCGCAACCGTCCCCTGGCCGGCGATGATGTCGGCGTCGTCAAACGGGTGGACAAACACCAGCGCGCGGCTGCGCTCCAATTCATACGCATGGTCGCGCGCTTCATCGAAGGAGTGTCCGGCGCGGATAACCTCAGCGCCAAGCTCGCGGGTCTGGCGGATTTTAACGTCCGGCGTTGTCACCGGCATGACGACGGTCGCGGCGATCTCGAGCGCGCGGGCGTGAAACGCAACGCCTTGCGCATGGTTGCCGGCCGAGGCGGCAATGACGCCGCGGGCGCGTTCCTCATCGGAAAGCTGCGCCAGCTTGTTGAGCGCGCCGCGCTCTTTAAAGGCGCCGGTATATTGTAAACATTCCAGCTTCAGCCAGATATCGGCGCCGGTAAGCGCGGAAAGCTTTTCCGCGCGCACCAGCGGCGTGCGCATCACATGGCCCTCAATGCGTGCGGCCGCCGCCGCGACATCGCGCGCGGTTGGCGGCTGCGTTTGCGCCAGGGCCGGTTTCATGGTTTCACTCATCGCAATATCTCGTTCATGCGCGCAAGGCGCGCGATAAGTTTCCTTGCGCTCTGCCATTGTGCAAAGCAACATAAAAATCGGCCGTTCCGGCGAAAAACTAAAGCCTCAGCGCGATAAACACGCAAGGAACCATGGAATTGAGCGATGTTCAGATGAAACAGCGATTATGAGCGACATGCCGGATTACAGGCCAGCGCTCGCCTATGAAGCGCTCGGCGACGACGCCGGCGCGCCGTTTTATGACGCGGTTGAGGCGGCGGTGTTTCCTGAGCACATTATCCGCTATCGCAATCAGCGCGGGGCCGAGAGCGTCGGGCTGGGCGGTCTTGGCGATGATGTGTGGACCGATCATTTCGGGCGGTTCGCGCCCCTGCCGGACAATCTCCAGCGGCCCTTGGCGGTGCGTTATCACGGCCATCAGTTTCGCACTTATAATGCAGACATTGGCGACGGGCGCGGGTTCTTGTTTGCGCAATTGCGTGACGGGGAAGGGCGGCTGCTTGACCTTGCCACGAAAGGCTCCGGCCAGACGCCCTATTCGCGGTTTGGCGATGGCCGGCTGACGCTGAAGGGCGGGGTGCGCGAAGTGCTCGCGACCGAAATGCTTGAAGCGCTTGGCGTTTACACCTCGAAAAGTTTCTCGCTGATTGAGACCGGCGAGAAACTCTACCGCAATGACGAGCCGTCGCCAGCGCGGTCCTCGGTGTTGGTGCGGCTGTCGCATTCGCATGTGCGGTTCGGCGTGTTTCAGCGCCTGGCTTTTGAGAAAAACCAGGCGGCTATCAGCGAGCTGGTTGATTATTGCGTGCGCCATTTCTATCCGGAACTTGAGACCAAGACCGGCGAGGACAGGGTTGCCGCGTTTTATCGCGGGGTTATCGCGCGCACCGCGCGTCTGGCGGCGCAATGGATGGCGGCGGGATTTGTCCACGGTGTTCTGAATACGGACAATATGAACGTCACCGGAGAAAGCTTCGACTACGGGCCATGGCGGTTCGCGCCCAATGCAGACCCAAGCTTTACGGCCGCCTATTTTGATGAGGCCGGGATTTACGCCTTTGGCCGCCAGGCGGAGGCTTGCGCCTGGAACCTGGCGCAGCTGGGCGGGGCGCTGTCGCGCCTTGCCGGCGAGGATGCGCTGAACGGCGCGTTGCAGACGTTTGGCGATGCATATGAAGAGGCGATGGCGGCGGCGTTTTTCCGGCGGTTGGGGATTGCGCGCAGCGGCGCGGATGACTTCGCGCTGGTGGTGAATTTGCTGCGCTGGATGAATGAGACCGGCGCTGGTTTTGAACAGGTGTTTTTCGACTGGTTTTGCGCGGATGCTGCGCGCGCGGCACAAAGCCCGATTGCGGCGATATATGAAGATGAAAAGTTCGCCGCGGTTAGGCAAAGGCTGGCAAGCGTTAAGCCGGTAGGCGCGGACCGGCTCTCCCATCCCTATTTTCAAGGTAAAACCCCAACCACCATGTTGATCGACGAGGTCGAAGCCATCTGGACGGCGATCGCCGAAGCGGATGACTGGTCCGTATTTGAAGAAAAGCTCAACACCATCGCCATCATGCGCGAAGCCTATGGTTTTGAAGCGTCGCAATATTGCGCCTTGCCAAGCCAAGATTAAAATCACACCATTCCAAAAACGGAGGGAATGTTATGAAACGCCTGGTTTTATTACCGCTCGCAGTGCTTTTATTTGGCTGTCTGCCGGAAACACCGCGAAAGCAGATTATTGTACGTAGCGAGGCGACACTCAAAGTCGTTCCCGATTCCTTTCGGCTGAATACTGAGCTGCGTGCGCGGGGGGATACCCGCGATGACGTCATCAAATCTATTTCGGAAACACTTGATCGCGTGACGGCGGAATTTCCAAAACTGGAGGGGCTAGAGAAGTCGGAGCTGGACCCTTCGGGAGTGCGGCTTAATCCCGTTTATGAGGCGCAATGCCGACGTGATCGGTATGATGACGATGCATGCCCGGTGATCGGATATTTGGCGGAGATTGAGATTGAGGTGGAAGGCTCTCCTGCGGAAGTTGCGGGAAACGCCTTGTCACTGTTGTCTGACCTTGGCGTTGCTGAAGTTGAATTTAACGAGTATTTTATTCGCGACCTTTCAAAGGTGTATGATGTGGCGCAAGAAAAAGCTTTTGAAAACGCCAAAGACAAAGCCGGCCGCATTGCGGAGATGGCGGGCACGGCTTTGGCCGGCGTGATAAAAATCCAAATGCGTGAATATCAGGATGACGACGAAGATTATTTTTACAGCGGCCCGACTGCGGGCTCGGACGTGATTATCGTCAGCGGGCAGCGAATTTCACCGAAAAACGAGTTGAATATCACTCCGGCCCCGATGAAGATTCAGCGCTACATTACCGTGACGTTCGAAATCGAATAGCCCGCCACCTTTTGTCTCGCGGCGGTGCGCTTCGCGTTCGCCTCCGACGGGGCGGCCTGGCTGGCCGGCGCGCGGTCGCGCTTTTGGGAATCAAGGTTTAACGACGTCTACGCTCACTCGGTCTTGGCGGTCGCCTTCTTCACGCTGTGGCGGATGAAATAGAAGCCGGACAGGACTACGTTCAAGGTGATAAAGCCGAGGATGACGACTTCCACGAGGCTGAGGCCTCCGATAAAACTGATCACGCCCATAATGCCCTCCCGCCGATTATTACGGCCCTGTAAGGATGATCGGCGATTGAGGTTAAATTTTTTCCTAATTCCCATAAGGGGTTGGTTAATTTCACGCTAACCATGGAACGCCTTGAATTGGCGTGGATTTATCGCGATCCGCCCGATTTGAGGCGGGTTAACACAATGTTCCCTTGAGCCGGTTTTGCCGCTAACATCATTTTTGTGGCGCGCTTTGCGTCTTTGTAGCTAGGGCGCAGGGGTTGCGCTGATGAGACCTTGGTGGTCCCAAGCGGGGGCCGGTCTCAAACTGGGGAAGTCGTGAGGGGTCGATGACATCCGAAGTCGTGTTGATGAACCGCCAGGCGGTGG
>JAADIQ010000036.1:0-15336 GCA_013151255.1 Alphaproteobacteria bacterium | reverse complement strand
TTGCGGTGATGATTTATAATAACGCCGAAATCATGTCGACGCCGTGGGAGACGGTGATCTCGCTTTACCGCGAGCAGGCGCGCGGGCGCTCGCTTGAGACCGTTGCAGCCTATGCTGACGATTTCATGGAATTCCTGTCCGGCAATCCGGACCTGTTCCCGGCTGACCATCAAGATACTGAATTCTTCAAGGTTGTTGCGGTGGTCTATACCGTCATTGCCGAAGAATTTGACCATCAGGTGCACAAGTTCAAGGACGCCCAATCCGGACAGCTGCGCGATCACTTGAGTTCTATCTTCGAATATGTCGTCGGCCATCTTCATGCGGACTATCAACGCTACCCGGACGATTCCCGCCGCGCCGACCTGCCATGTTTTCCGCGCGGCATGGACGAGCAGGTGCGCCGGCGCTATGGCGGCGAGATTGACCAGCTGATTGAAAGCCTCACCGGCTCGTTGAAGAACGAATATTCAGGGCTTGTCGTGTCTGAGGCGACCCGCGCCAAGCTGCGCGAAATTGCGGTCTTTGCGGTCACTAAGGACGCGTTTTTTGAACACTATACCGGCGTCGTGTTCGCCGGTTTCGGCGCCCGTGAGAAGTTCCCGTCAATGCGCTCCTATCTCGCCTCCAGCGTCATTTTGGGCATTTTGAAGCGCAAGCGCGACCGCGAGGCGACCATCAACGCCGATAGCGGCCCGGTGTTTCAGCCCTTCGCCCAGGACCGGATGATCCGCACGTTCCTTACCGGCATGGATGAATATCTGCGGATGTTCATCTATAGCGAGACGCTCAAGCTTTCGACCGGGCTGGTGACCGACATTGTCAGCCGCACCCCGAACCTTACCGATGCGCAGCGCGATGCGATTTTCAAAGATTACAGCCAGAACAATCTCGGCCATGCGCTACAGGAATTTTTCCGCTCGGTGGATAATTATCAGTATGCGGTTCATACACGGCCGATTTTGCGGGCGATTAATTCGCTGCCGAAAAAAGAACTTGGCGAGACCGCGGCCTCGCTGATCAAGCTGAACTCGTTCCAGCAAAAGGTTATGCATTCCATCGAGACAGTCGGCGGGCCGATTGATGTGGCGGTGATCACCCGCAATGGCGGGCTGGAATGGAAACGTGAAAAGCCTGAGCTTTAAGGCAGGCTAAGTAGAAGATGCGGAGTTTAAGATATGGCTGAACGGTTGAGAGAAATCTGGTCGGGGTTTTCGGCGGTCACCACCCGCAACCTCACTGGCAAGGGCGTTGAAGGTATCATCGTCCCGCATCGCGCCGACTATGCGCCCGATGACAGCCAGTTTCTGCCGGAGGCCTATGAAGGCCCGGCCGCGCGCGCATTCGAAACCTTGCGCGCTGATTTGGCCGCCAAAAATAAAAAATTCAGCCGCCGCAAACAGACCGAGCCATCGCCTCAGAGCGAGGCGGCGGCTTTGCGCGCGGGCGAGGATGTGTTTCAGGGCATGCACGCAACGACCATGCGTATTGAGCGCACCGATCTCGATTATGAGACATATTTAAGCTCAGACGTTGGCAAAGCCGCGCAGAAAAAACACAAGAAAAAGCGCTTCGGGATTTTTTAAGCAGCGGCGCTAATGCCCACCCGGCGCTTCTTCGCCAGCCTCATCGGCCTCTTCGCCTGCATTGGCGGTCTCTTCATCAATCACAACCGGGGCCGGGAAGGCTACCGGATTTGCCGACAGCGATCCGAGATAGGCGAGAATGTCGGCGCGCTGTGCGGGTTTGGCAAAACGCTGCGCCATGGCCGTGCCGGGAATATAGTCTTGCGAATTTTTGAGATATTGATCGAGGCGGTCATAAGTCCAGGCGCCGCCAGCAGCTTTCAGCGCGGCGGTATAGTTATACCCGTCGACGCTGGCGACCGGCCGACCGACCACGCCCCATAGGTTGGGGCCGGCCGTGTTGGGGCCACCCTCATCCAGCGTGTGGCAGGATTTGCACAACGCCGCGCGGCGCTCGCCGCCGGAGGCGCTGGCATTGGCGAGCAGCGTTCCAAGGCCGAGCGGGGCTTGCTCAACCGCGGCAGCGGTTTCGGTTTCGAGCTCAACGCAGCAATATGCCAGATGCAGTTCCGCAGCTTCGCCGCCGCCATGGCCTTCGCCGCCGCCAAACAAAAACCCCGTTAATTGCGGCAGGGCCAAACACCAATATAAGCGCGGCTAATATAGCCCCGGCAATTTTGTTGCCGAGCATTGGGTCTTTGTTGGATTTATCCGCCATAACTGCGCCTTGGAAAATCGCCCCCGTTCGGGGGCGGTAAAATCAGAATTGGCGGCGTTCTAACGAGCTTCCCGCTATTGCGCAATCGACGCGGGTGAAGGCGGGGCGCGGCCTATTCACGCGGGGGATTTGCCGCTAGACGCTCCTTTGCGCAAAAAGCGCGCGATTTTTGCATGAGACCCGTTTTGACGAAGTGAGCACAATGACTGACAAAACCGCCGCAGAGCGCCGCCATATCGCCTTTCAGGGCGAGCCGGGGGCGTTTTCAGAGCTCGCCTGCATGCGCTATGCGCCAGAATTAACGCCGCTCGCCTGCCCGACTTTTGAGGACGCTTTTGAGGCGGTTCGGTCCGGGCGCGCCGCAAAGGCGATGCTGCCGATTGAAAACTCGCTCGCCGGCCGGGTAGCGGATATCCATCACCTGCTGCCCGAGGCGGGACTGCACATTGTCGGCGAACATTTCCTGCCGATTGAGCACCATCTGATGGCGCGCCCGGGGGTTAAGCTCGAAGACGTAAAAACCGTCCGCAGCCACGCCATGGCGCTCGGCCAGTGCCGACGGTTCATTAAAGACCATGGCTTGCGCGCGGAAATCGCCGGCGACACGGCGGGCGCCGCGCGGCGATTGGCCCAGAGCGGCGGCGATGATGAGGCGGTGGTCGCCTCCGAACACGCCGCAAAACATTATCGCCTCAATGTCCTTGCCGCCAATATCGAGGACGCAGACCACAACACCACGCGGTTTTTGGAAATGGCGGCTGCGCCCGATGACGCCGCGCCAGACGCCGGCCCGGTGGTCACCAGCTTCGTGTTTCAAGTGCGCAATATTCCCGCCGCGCTTTATAAAGCCATGGGCGGGTTCGCTACCAACAATGTCAACATGACAAAGCTCGAAAGCTACCAGCAAGGCGGCTCGTTCAACGCCACCATGTTCTACGCTGACATCGAAGGCCACCCGCAAGACGAGCCCGTACGCCTGGCGCTCGAAGAGCTGAGCTTTTTCTCATCGTCGCTGAATATTTTAGGCGTTTATAAAAAGGCGCGCGAGCGCTAAGCGCCGGGCGAAAAAGTGGGAACCGGTTTTTCGTAAAACCCGGCGCGCAACAAAGAATCTAGAGTCTCTGGCGATTTCCTTTAATCGCCCGAGGCTCTAGTCGTCCACCCACAGCTCCAGCAATTGCCGCGCAATGGTGAACTTTGGCGGCAGGAAGATGTCGCCTCGGGGCTCGCCGTTGAGGAGCGCTTTGATGTCATCGGCCGACACCCATTTGGCTTCTTCGATTTCATCCGTATCGAGAGTGAGGGCGCGGTCTTCAGCATCGGCGATGAAGCCCATCATTAACGATGACGGGAACGGCCAGGGTTGCGAGAATTGATAGCGCACGTCTGTGAGCGTGACGCCCGCCTCTTCGAAAATCTCGCGCTTTGCAGCCTCTTCCGGGGTTTCGGCCGCCTCAATAAAGCCGGCCAGGGCGGATAAAAATCCGGGCGGGAAATGCGGCGAGCGCCCCAACAGACAGGCGCCTTCATGCACCGCCAGGACAATCGCCACAGGATCGGTGCGCGGAAAATGGACCCTTTCGCAAGCCGGGCATTGGCGCTTGGCGCCGCCATTGATGATGTCGGTCGCCGCGCCGCAATTTGCGCAAAACCGGTGCGTGCGATGCCATTCGGTAAGCCAGCGGGCCTGTCCAATAATCGCCAGGTCGTCGCGCGAGATCATGCCCGCCGCCTCACGGATTGGCGTATACTGGCCGATATCGGCAAACGGCGCGTCTGCGGGGGCCTCAGTGTCGGGGGGAGCGCCGGCGGAGGCGTCGATGGCGAAATAGGCGCAGCCGTCTTTCACGCCGAGCATCAAGACCAGCGCATCTTTAGCGAATTCCTCGCGCGCCGCGGCGGACAAAAACGCCGCCTTGCCGCCGGCGATCAGCGGGTCGCCGCGCCACAACGGGACCAGCAAGCTTTGCGGGTCGCTCAAACTGGCGTCGTAAAACGCGCGATGGTCTTTTTCATTGTTGAGCCGCAATAGCGGATTGTTGGCAAACCAGTTGGGATTGTCGCGGCGGGTCATGGCGTCGCTTCTACGCGCCGGGGTTTGGCGCATGCAAGCTTGAAAAGCTGTGCCCCGGGACAACCTCCACACACCCCTTGCAATCCTCCCCTCATGCGCTGATATTCCGTCCCGGAAGGCTGGCGGACGCGCTTCTCGCCAACCCGGTCAGATCCGGAAGGAAGCAGCCGCAACGAGTTTTTGCGCGGGTCGTTCGGCCTTCCACCCTTTCCCCCAGCCCTAGTTTCCCGCAGATCTTTTTCCCTAGGGGGCCAGCTTTCGCCTTTGCGCGCTCGGGCCCGCGGCCGCATAATGCCCCATGAAAATTTTTCTAACTGGCGGCTCGGGTTTTGTCGGCGGCGCTGCGATTAGCGCGTTGGCGCCCGCCCATGAGATTATCGCGCTGTCACGGTCGAGCGATAGTGACGCGGCGATCGAAGCGGTGGGCGGTGCGCCGAGGCGCGGCGATCTTTTTGATTTGCCGGCGCTTGAGGGCGCGGACGCGGTTATTCATTGCGCCGCCTATGTTGAGGAATGGGCCCCGTCGGCGCTCTATGAGAAAATCAATGTCGAGGGCACGAAGCATCTGCTGGCGGTGGCGCGTGCGGCGGGCGTCAAACGCTTCATTCATATGGGCACGGAAGCGGCGCTGTTTCACGGCCAGCATATGCGCGACATTGACGAGACCTACCCGTTGGCGCTGAATTCGCCGTTCCCCTATTCGCGCTCGAAGGCGCGCGCCGAACTGGCCGTGCGCGAGGCCAGCGATCCCGCGTCTGGTTTCGAAACTTTCGTCATCCGCCCGCGGCTGGTTTGGGGGCCGGGCGACAAAACTGTTCTGCCGGTAGTGGCGGCCATGGCGGCGGCGGGAAAGTTCGCCTGGATTGACGGCGGCGCGATCATGACGTCAACGACGCATATCGACAATCTCACCCATGCGATTGGCCTGGCGCTGACAGCGGGCAAATCCGGTGAGCCCTATTTTGTGGTCGATGGCCCGCCGGTGAGGTTTCGCGAATTTTTGACCCCCTATCTCGCAACCGCTGGCGTCGCGCTTGGCGACCGCTCGGTTCCGGGCTGGCTGGCGCGCGGTCTCTCCAATGCGCTTGAGCCGCTGTGGCGCCTGATCGGGGCCAAGTCCCCGCCGCCGCTCACCCGGTTTACCGCGCATATTATGAGCCGGGACTGCACCATCCGTGACGACAAAGCCCGCGCCGAGCTTGGCTATCGGCCAGTGGTGAGCATGGAAGAAGGGCTAAAGCGCCTTGCGGCTTGATGCCGTGGCAACGGCGATGTTAATAATACTTGACATAATGTAATATTTGTTTTACACAAAGTTACGCTAAATTTACATGCGATATGGAGCAAGGAGGCAGCCATGACTTTCAAACAGGTCAGTTCTTGGATTGCGTTAATCGCCATGACGTGGGTGGCGGTTGGCTATTTCTTACCGCTTTTCAAGGCGCGCAGTCTCGACGGCGGCGCGACCGCAGCGATATTTGGCGCGATGATTATGTTCGTGGTCATTGTCGTCATCGGCCATGTGGTGGTGGCGATTTTTGCGCCTAAATCTGCGGATGGAGAAGCGGACGAACGCGATAAACGCATTGCGCTTTATGGTGAGCGGGCCGGCAGTTATGCGCTCGGCGCGTTTGTTTTGGCCGGGCTTGCTTTGGCGCTTATCGACGGTGATATGCGTATGGCCAATCTTCTTTTTCTTGGACTTGTCGGTTCGGAAATCATCAAAAACGGCTGGCAATTGGCGCTTTACAGGCGCGATTCATAAAGGGCTTCAATGGCGTCAACGTCCATCCGTAATCAGATTAGGCTGTTACGCTTTCAGCACGGCGAGATGACGCAAGGCCAGCTCGCCGAGCGCATCGGCGTCACGCGCCAGACGATTGCGGCTATTGAAAAGTGCAAATACGCACCGTCTCTGGAAGCGGCGTTCAGGATTGCCGCAGTTTTTGACGTCCCGTTAGACCGCGTGTTCGAATATGAAAGCGCGGATGATCGCGACTTTCAAAAGCGGCGCCAAAAGCCGGTGTAAAGGCATTGAGTTCGGTGAATGCCGCGGCGGCCCGGCTTTGTTTTCCCCAGGCTACGGCGCGCCTTTGCCATTAGGGTGTGAACCAGCATAATGGGCCCATGAGCGATTTGCCTGCAAACAATGAAGCCAACCAGAGCGCCAGCGGTAAAACCGCCTATCAGGTGTTGGCGCGCAAATATCGTCCGCAAAATTTTGACGACCTGATTGGCCATGGCGCCATGGTGAGGACGTTAAAAAACGCCTTTGCCGCTGACCGCATTGCTCACGCCTATATCCTCACCGGCGTCAGAGGCGTCGGTAAGACGACGACGGCGCGCATTCTCGCGCGGGCGTTGAATTATGTCGGGCCTAATGGCGAAGACAACGGCCCGCAAATGGAGCTTTCCGAAGAGGGGCGCCATTGCCGCGCCATCGCCGAAAGCCGCCACCCCGATGTGCTGGAAATGGACGCCGCCTCGCGCACCGGCGTCAGCGATATTCGCGAGCTGATCGAGGGGGTGCGCTATGCCCCGATTGAGGCGCGCTACAAAGTCTACATCATTGACGAAGTCCACATGCTGTCGACGGCGGCGTTCAATGCATTGCTAAAAACCCTTGAAGAGCCGCCGCCGCATGTGAAGTTTATTTTCGCCACCACGGAAATCAGAAAACTCCCCGTCACGGTGTTGTCGCGCTGCCAGCGGTTTGATTTGCGCCGCATCGACCCGGAAGTGTTGACCGAACATCTGGCCGGCATTGCCGAGAAAGAAGCGGTCAAAATCGACCGCGACGGCTTGTGGATGATTGCGCGTGCGGCGGAAGGTTCGGTGCGGGACGCGCTTTCCATTCTCGACCAGGCGATTGTTCAGCATACGGCGCAGAAAGATGACGCCGCGCTCAGCGCTGAGGCAATCCGCGAGATGCTTGGCCTGGCTGACCGCTCGGGCGTTTGGGATGTCCTGAATGCGGTGATGACCGGCGACGCAAAGACCGCGCTCACCGGGTTCCGCACCCAATATGACGCCGGCGCCGAGCCTGCGGTTATTCTGCGCGACATGCTCGATCTGGTGCATCTTTTAACCCGCACCAAAGTCGCCGGCGATGACGCTGCGGCCCACGGTCCCGCCGGGGAGGCCGATGCGTCGCGCGCTAAAGAGATGGCGTCGGCGTTTGAAATGAACGCGCTGACGCGCGCCTGGTCGCTGTTAATGAAGGGGCTGACGGAGACCAATATGGCGCCAGACCCGGCCGCCGCCGGGGAAATGGCGCTCATTCGCCTCGCCTTCGCCGCCGACCTGCCGACCCCGGACGAGGCCTTGAAAGCCTTAAAAAAAAACCGTGAAAACGGGCCGCGTGAGCGAAGCCCCGCACGGCCAGTAGCGCCGCCGCGAGAAAGTGCTCCGCAGGCGGAACAAATCAGCCCGCCAGCGCAAACCGCGCAAATCATCGACATCTTACCGCCATTGAGCCAGCGCCCTCCCGGAGACGGCCCATGGCTGCGCTGCTTTGACGATGTGGTGCGCCTTGCCGGCAAGCACCGCGACGCAAAATTGCGCACCGAGCTTGAGGCCTACATCCATATTGTCTCATTCGCAGAGGGCCGGATTGATTTGCGCCTGCATGACGATGCGCCGGAGGGGCTTGCTAACCGGCTTGCCCAGCGGCTCAAAGAATGGACCGGGCGGCAATGGGTTGTTGTGGTGAGCAACAATGGGGAGGGCGCGCAGACCGTGCGCGACCGGCGCTATGCGGAGGTGATGGCCGATCCGCTGGTGAAGAAAGCGCTGGAGCTTTTTCCGGGCGCGGAAGTCACCGCCATCCGCGAGCCCGACCTTGCAAGCGCGCCCGCGCCTGACGATATGGAAGAGGACCCGCCGGTCGACCCGGATGTAGATTTGCCCCAGATTGACGCGGCGGAAGACAAGCGAGGAACCCCGTAATGGATATTGGCGACATCATGAAACAGGCCGGCGAGATGCAGGCCAAGATGCAGGAAATGCAAGACAAGCTGGCCGACCTTGAAGTCACCGGCGAGGCCGGCGCCGGCATGGTCAAGGTTATTATCAACGGCCGCGGCTACGCCAAAGCCGTCGCCATTGAGCGCACGCTAATGCGAGAAGACGACGCGGAAATCTTAGAAGACCTCATCGCCGCCGCCATCAACGACGCGAAAGCCAAACTAGAAACTCAGTCCCAGGAACAAATGAAAGAAATGACCGCGGGGCTGCCGTTGCCGCCCGGGTTTAAGTTGCCGTTTTAGTTTATGTCGCTCGCTGATCATATCGCGTTTCGCCGCCCGGCGGATAACGAAGGGCAGCTTTGGCGGTACATGGATTTTTTAAAGTTTGTTTCACTCATCAATAACTCAGCGATTTATCTCGCAAACTTGGAAGTGATGTCGAAAATAGATCCCTATGAAGGATTATTGCCTGATGGGAATTACGCGCATCGCAAATGGAAGTCGATTCAAGACGTCCCATCTTCGATAGTTGATAAAATCAAGATAACGAGATATTCGACTAGGCACCAGACGCTTGAGCAGAAAATTGAATCAGAAAAAGAAATACTGGATTTGCGCATTAGGCAATCATTTCTATACAGAAAATCACATTATGTAAGCTGTTGGCACCAAAATTTATTCGAATCTGCTGCAATGTGGCAGGCCTATGCTCAAAAGGGGTTTGGAATTGCTGTGGTGTCCTCTCCTTCTAGGCTTGAGAGTGCCCTGAGCACCGAAAAGAGAATATTATATTTGGGTGAGGTGCGGTATGAGGATTATAAAACTCATCAGGTTGATATCCGTAACGGGTTGAATTCAATTGTTACAAAACGCAACTCATTTAACCATGAAAACGAAGTGCGATTGGCTCATTGGGCAACCGACTTGGTCTCACGGACTGAGACGATGTCATTTCAAATGCCAAACAACGGAAATAAGATGGAAGAGTGGGTTAATTGCCAAGCCTCTACTCCGTTATCGGAAAAAGAGATTGAAAAAGTTAGCGCGCCGGCTGGAATATTTTGCCAAGTCATTTTGGCTGAAATGATAGAGAAAGTTGTCGTGTCGCCGTACGAGCCCATTTGGGTGGCGGATGAAGTTGCTGGGTTGATTAGGCGATATGGTTTAAGCATTAAAGTTGAACATTCTAGTTTGATGACGCCGCCACCGCTTTAAGAAAGGTTTGTTGCTACTGTGCCCACATTTTCTCACCGAGCCCGACCAGGCGGAAAACCAAACGTCTTGGCAAACGCGTCGCTGAAGGCGCTTCGGCTTTGATAGCCTGCGGCGAGGGCGGCGTGTTCTATTTTCATCCCGCCGGCGATGTTAACCAGGCTTTGCGACAGCGCTGCAAAGCGCCGCCATTGTCCCGGCGCGACGCCGGTCTCGCGTTCAAACGCTCGCTCCGCCGTGCGACGGCTGAGGCCAGCCTCCGCACACAGAGTTTCGAGCGGAGCCTCGACTGTGTCCGGTTCTAAAAACAGGCTCGCCAGTTTTCGCGCACGAGCGTCGCGCGGAAAGGTCAGCGTAATCGCCGGTGAAGACGACTGCTCCATCTCGTGCAGAATGATGGCGCCAAGATGTCGGTCGGTCGCCTCTCGGTCATCAAGATAGTTTTGCGCGCACACCCGCATAATCGCCTCATGGAGGAGACCGCTGACATTGACGGCGAGCGCCCTCACGCGCGCCGGAACAAGCTCTGGCCGCACATAAAGCGTGCGCAATTGGAGGTTTGCCGATCGGTCGAGCCGGTGCGGCGCCTTGGCGGGGATCCACAGCCCGCGGCGCGGCGGAATGAGCCAGCTTTTGTTATCGACCTCCGCGCGAATGGCGCCTTTGCTTGCATACATAAATTGCGGCCAGGGATGGCTATGAACATCCCCGCGCCCGCCGGCGCTGTAATTTACAGCTAGCGAGCGGAATATCAGGTGCGGCTCGTCAGCCTGTGTCAGTGCGGCTCTTGTCAGGTTTTGTCGCATATGCGCATAAAATTGGCGTAGTTTCGGATGTACGACAAGGCCATTTGCCGTAAAACCGGGCTCGAACTGGAGGGCGGATATGCCAAACAAACTCGCACACTTTGCGATAGAAGCGGAAAATGTCGCCCGCGCGCTCAAATTTTATGAAACGGTGTTCGGCTGGCGGTTTGAACCCTGGGGCCCGCCGGATTTTTACCTCATCGACGGCGCCGGCGTTCACGGCGCCTTGCAAAAGCGCAGCGAACCCATGCCGGATAATCACAAAGAGGCAGGCCGTAAAGGATTTGAATGTTCTTTCGCCGTCACCGACCTTGGCGAGACCATCAAGCTGATTGAGGAAGCTGGCGGGCGTTTGTGTGGCGCGCGGCATCAAATACCAACCGTTGGCGAACTTGTTCAGTTTACGGACACTGAAGGCAACCAGGCCATCGTTGTTCAATATGAGCCGAGCGCGCTGAAAGAGTTGAAGCTTGAAGGATGATAGCGGATATTCACATCTAAGATAACTGGCTGGCGTTATCGGCGGCGGCGGCGTATGCAAATGTTCACAAGCGAACCGCTTCACCCAAGCGCCAGCCGATCATAGGTATCCCAATTCAACACATAAAAAACCTTATCGCCGACCGCTCGCCGTTCATGGCGCTCGCTTTGATGACGGCGGCGACGCAGCTTTCTTTTGCGGCTTGGTACACGCTTGCCAAAAACTTTGCGGTCGACGGCATTGGCATGACCGGCGCCGAGATTGGTTTGCAGGAGACCATTCGCGAAATTCCCGGCTTCCTCGCCTTTTTGGTGATCTATGTCTTGCTCTTCATGCGCGAGCAGACTTTGGCGTTGATCTCGCTGGTGGTGCTTGGCGTCTGGGTCGGGCTCACCGGTTTTTTCCCGACGGTTACGGGGTTTTTGCTCACCACTTTCATCATGTCTGTCGGCTTTCATTATTTCGAGACCGTCAATCAGTCGTTGCAATTACAGTGGCTGCCAAAGGCGGAAGCGCCGCAGCTGTTGGGCAAGTTAATCGCGGTCGCCGCCGGCGCGCAGCTTGCGGTTTATGCGATAATCGCGCTGGCCTGGAAGGCTTTTGCGCTCAGTTTTGAAGCGGTGTTCATGCTGTTTGGCGCCATCACGCTGGTGATCGTGGCCTATGTCTGGCGCCGGTTTCCTTATTTCAAAGAAAAAACCCCGCAGCACAAAAAGCTCATCGTGCGGCGGCGCTATTGGTTATATTACGCGCTGACGTTCATGTCCGGCGCGCGGCGGCAGATTTTCACGGTCTTTGCCGCGCTTCTTATGGTGCAGAAGTTCGGCTATGAAGTGCACGAGATTGCGCTGTTGTTCCTCATCAATACCGGCTTCAACATTTTCTTTGCGCCAAAAATCGGCGCGCTGATCGGCCGGTTCGGCGAGCGTCATGCGCTGCGGTTTGAATATATCGGGCTTATCGGGGTCTTCATCGCTTATGCGTTTGTCTCAAACCCATGGGCGGCGGCGGGGCTTTATATTGTCGATCATGCGTTCTTTGCGATGGCGATCGCGATTAAAACCTATTTCCAGAAAATCGCCGATCCTGCTGACATGGCCGGCACGGCAGGCTTTGCTTTCACCATCAATCATGTGGCGGCGGTGTTAATCCCGGTGAGTTTCGGCCTGGTCTGGCTGGTGAGCCCGGCGCTGGTGTTTCTCCTTGGCGCGGTGATGGCGTGCGGCTCGCTGGCGCTGACTTTTTTCATCCCGCGTCACCCGGAAGCCGGGGCTGAGACAATTTTTGCGAAACCCCCGCTGGCGGCGCAATAAAACTCCGGCTATCAAACGCCCATGCCCGCTTCTCCTATCGGTCCCGAGTTACAGCGCTTAATTGACCTCCTCGCCAAAATGCCGGGGCTGGGGCCGCGCTCGGCCAAGCGTGCGGTGCTTTATCTTTTGAAAAAACGCGAGCCGGTGATGCGGCCGCTGGCCTTTGCGCTTGATGATGCGGCCAGCAAAGTCACTGCCTGTTCGGTGTGCGGCAACTGGGATTCGATTGACCCTTGCGCGGTCTGCGCGGACGTGACGAGGCCGCAATCGGTGTTGTGCGTGGTGCAGGATGTGGCGGACTTGTGGGCGCTGGAGCGCGCCGGCGCCCATAAAGGGCGCTATCATGTGCTGGGCGGGTTGCTGTCGCCGCTGGACGGGATTGGCCCGGATGATTTGAACATTGGCGGGCTGGTGATGCGCGCGCGCGAAGACAATGTCATCGAAATTGTGCTGGCGCTGGCGGCGACCGTGGATGGTCAGACTACGGCGCATTATCTCACCGAACATCTGGAAGGCGCCAATGTCTCCGTCACGCGCCTGTCCCAGGGCGTGCCGGTGGGCGGTGAGCTGGACTATCTCGATGAGGGAACGCTGGCCGCGGCTATGAAGGCGCGCCGGCCTGTTTAAGCGTAAGCGCCATAGGGGTGAGCGCCAACATAGCCCGCCGCGCACAGAGCGCAAAAGCGCTGACAGCAATGATAAAAGCAAGCGGCAGGCCGGGAGTGTGTAATTGGCCGGGCAAGAATAAGGGCGCTACCCACAAGGCGATGAGCGCCAGTTTTTCACCGCGCAACCACCCTGTCTGCACTGCGCGACGCGCCAGCAAAAACAACGGTGGAATTAATATGGGCAGCTCATAATAAAGCGCATAAGGCGTTGCCAATGGCGCTGCAGTGCATAACACCATGACGCGAATGTCCCAATCATCAACCTTGCGCCAGACCATGAATACAAATCCAGCCAGCCCCAGCGCCATAAGGCCCTGAACGCCAAGCGCCAGGCTGGAGTTGGCGCCGAGCACCATCATTGCGCCGAAAGGTGAGATGATCTTCTGTATGGGAAATGCTTCGCTTTGCATACGCGCACCATGCTCGCCAAAGGCCGTGAAGAACGCCATCCAGATGTCGGGGCCAAAGACCAGCAGGCTAAGTGCGGCGAGGGCGCCGCCGGTAAGCGCGGCGACGCCAAAGGCGCGCCAGCAGCCAGCAGCGGCGAACGCAAGGGGGATCAGTAATCCAAATTGCGGCTTGATCGTCAAAATACCCGCAGCAATACCGGCGAGGACCGGGCGCGGCCCGGCGAAGGCGGCGGCGCTGGTGAGAAGAATAGCAGTGATGAACCCGGTCTGTCCGGTCACCCATCCCTGAAACGCGGCGAGCGAGAACATCGCAAAAAACAACGCCACGCCATGACGCCAGAATTTAGACAGAAAAACGGCAAAGCCGCCAAGGTTGATCGCCATCCAGGCAAACAATGCAGGCAGATAAGGCAGCGCGCCAAATGGCGCGATGAGCAATAACGCCGTCGGCGGGTACAGCCAAAACAAGCCATAGGGCTCGGGCGCAGGAAACAAGTCTTGCAACCGCGCCTGAAAGACGTCGTCCTGATAGAGGCTGACAATGTCGCCGGTATATAGCTCTTTCGCCGCCGACCAGAAGACGATGAAATCGCCGCCAATGACCGAGCCGAAAATCGTCTTCATGTCCTTCGCGGTCACCACAGAGACCAAAAAGACGCCGACATAAATGGCTGAGAAGAGTGCGGCGGCGAAGATGAGCGTTCTGCGGCTACGTTCGAAGAGAAACTGCGCCAGCAAAGGATAATGCCGCACAATGTATGCGGCGACGTTCGCGGCGACGGCGTCAATCCTGTTTAATGCGGCGGTTGTCATATACGTATTCCTGCACCGGAAAATAGCACCGCTGAGATAAATAAAGGTTTATCGATTGAGGGATTGCCCTGGGTCTGTTGGGCGGCGCCATTTGGGGGAAATTAATGCCCGCAAAGGGCGTAGCGAATCGCTATAATAGCGGCCTATGAACAGCGATTTTCTCATTGCGATAGGCTTGCCGCCGGGCCAGCCGGGCTTGTGGCTTGCACTCGCCTTGTTGGCGGTGGCGGCGTATCTGGCGCTGCGATTGCGTATCGCGCATAAAAAAGCACAAACCCAGCATCAAATCCTTGACCATGTGCGCCTTGATCTGGCCGGGGTAAGGGCGCGCGCCGATGAGGTGGAAGAACTAAAGGCCAGCCTTGAGGCTGAGCGCGCGGCGCGCGGGGCTGTTGAGGCGGCGCAGGCTGCAACCATGGCGACGCTAGCCGAGCGCGAACGTGCGGTTAAAGACATGCAAACCCGTCTTGATGCGGAGTTTAAAGCGACCACGGCAGAAATGCTCGACGGCGCCCATAAGGCGTTTTTGGAAAGAGCTAAAGCGACGTTTGATCACTATAGCCAAAGCGCCAATAATGAGGGTGAACGTCGCCACAAGGCGCTTGATGATTTGCTAAAGCCGGTGAGCGAGACGCTGGTGCGTTATGAAAAAGGCCTGTCCGAGCTTCGCGATGAACAACAAAAATCTCGCGGCGAGTTGGCCGGGCATATTGGCGCGCTTTCAAAGTCGACGCAGAATGTGCGCCTTGAAGCGCAAAAGCTCGCCTCCGCGCTCCGCGCCGGGCCGAAAACCCGCGGCCGCTGGGGCGAGGAGCAGTTGCGCAATGTGGTCGAGATTGCCGGCATGGCCGCTTATGTGGATTTCACCGAACAGGCCTCCCATAGCGATGGCGACAAACGCAAACAGCCCGACCTTGTGGTGCGGCTTCCCGGCGGGCGGGTTGTGGTGGTGGATTCCAAAGTCTCGCTCGGCGCCTATCTCGATGCGATGGAGGCCGATACCGACGAGGAGCGTGCGGCGTGCCTTTCGCGTCACGCCGATGATGTCTGGAACCATGTCAAAGCCCTGTCAGCAAAGGATTATGCCGCTTCGCTGCGCGGCGCGCTTGATTATGTGGTGATGTTCCTGCCGGGAGAGAATTATTTCTCCGCCGCGCTGGAGGCGCGCCCGCAGCTTTATCAAGACGCGTTTGACCGCAAAATTTTAATTGCTACGCCGACGATATTAATCGCGATGTTAAAATCAGCCGCGCTCAACTGGCGCCAGGAAAAGATGAACGAGAATGCCGAAGCGATCGCGGCGATGGCGAAAGACCTTTATGACAGCCTCAAGCGCATGGGCGATAA
>JAADIQ010000106.1 GCA_013151255.1 Alphaproteobacteria bacterium | reverse complement strand
TCGTTTCTGGCGATGAACTCCGACCGGCATGTGAATGCGCATTACGATTATTTCCAGCATCTGGTGGAAGATGACGGCGACAGCGCCGACAGGCACCGCGCGTTCTACGACGAATATCTCGCGGTGATGGATATGACGGAAGAATTCTACCTGCAGACCATCCGCGAAGTATTCCAGGACCACACGCTCGCGGAAGGAAAGTTCAGCCATCGCGGCCGGATGGTGAAGCCCGAAGCGATCACCGATATCGCGCTGATGACTGTTGAAGGCGAGAACGACGACATCTCCGGCATCGGCCAAACCCAGGCCGCCCATGCTCTGTGTGCGAATATTCCAGATGACATGCAGCTCGATTACGTTCAGCCCGCGGTTGGCCATTACGGTGTCTTCAACGGCTCGCGCTGGCGCAAGGAAATTCAGCCCAAAGTCGCGAAATTCATGGTGCTGGCCGAGAGCAAGGCGAAAAGGCGCGCACCGCAAAAGATGGCGGCAGAGTAAGCGTTGCGATGAGCCCTGCAATGGCAAACCCGCGTTTTGAAAAGCGCCGCCGCTGAATGCCATTGCCATTGTGGTCGAGGATTTTTCCCCAGCTCTGGCGGCTAGGCCTTACACGTCAGTAGTGTTGGCAATTTACAAAACCTGATCCCTAGAACTTTGATCGCGTCTCTCTTATTGAGAAGACCAGCCTGATCAGGAAGCCACGTTGAATGTCTGCAAAAGCCAAAACGCCGATCCGTCTCTATCTGGTTGACGGCTCCGCCTATATTTTCCGCGCTTACTTTGCGCTGAGCCGGTCGCGCGAGAGCTTGACGCGGCAATCAGATGGGTTGCCGGTTGGTGCGGTGCTCGGTTTTTCAAATATGCTCAACAAGCTTTTGCTGGATATGAAGGACGAGCATGACCCAACCCACCTCGCCGTCATTTTCGATTATTCCGGAAAAACTTTCCGCAATGAGATCTATAAAGAATATAAAGGCAACCGTCCTGATGCTCCTGAGGATTTGATCCCGCAATTTCCGCTGGTGCGTGAGGCGACGCGCGCCTTTAATGTTCCATGCATCGAAACAGAGGGATTTGAGGCGGATGACATAATCGCAACCTATGCAAGGCAGGTTGAGGATATGGGAGGCGAAGTTG
The DNA here is from genome assembly GCA_013151255.1 of Alphaproteobacteria bacterium. Taxonomy (GTDB): domain Bacteria; phylum Pseudomonadota; class Alphaproteobacteria; order Caulobacterales; family Parvularculaceae; genus Hyphococcus. The sequence goes on along the minus strand of JAADIQ010000106.1, from coordinate 19,782 downwards.
TCATCGTCTCGTCGGACAAGGACATGATGCAGCTTGTGGGCGAGCGCATTTCCATGTTCGATCCTATGAAGAACAAGACAATTGGACGCGACGAAGTGATCGAGAAGTTTGGCCTGCCGCCGGAAAATGTAATCGATATTCAGGCGTTGGCCGGCGATTCATCGGATAATGTTCCTGGCGTGCCGGGTATCGGGGTTAAAACGGCCGCGCAATTGCTGGAAGAATATGGCGACCTTGATACGCTTCTAGCACGCGCCGGAGAGATCAAGCAAAATAAGCGCCGAGAAAACCTGATTGAATTTGCCGAACAAGCACGACTTTCAAAACGCCTTGTTGAATTGCGTACGGACGTTCCTCTTGAAGAGCCGGTCGAGGCGTTAAGGGTACGGCCCATTGATCTCGATCTCTTGCTTCCGTTTTTAGAGGAGATGGAGTTCACCAAGTTGATAGATCGCGTTAAGCGCGATAACGGCAATGTTAATAACAGTGCGGGCGAAGCAAAGCCCCCGTCGCCGGGCGGCGGTGATTATGAAACCGTGTTCGATGAAGCGCGGCTGCAAGCCTGGATCGACAAAGCCTATGAGCGCGGCGTTATCGCGGTTGATACCGAGACCGACAGTCTGAACGCGATGCGCGCTAATCTGGTTGGGGTGTGTCTGTCGGTAAAAACCGGCGAGGCTTGTTATGTTCCCCTCGGGCATGGCGGCGACGGGTTGGCGCTTGATGATGAAGACGCGGCGCGGCAAATTAAACTTGAAAAAGCCCTGGCGCTGTTAAAGCCGATGCTTGAAGACCCGTCGATTTTGAAGGTCGGCCAGAATATAAAATATGATGCGTTGGTGCTGTCGAAATATGGCGTTTCGATAAGCCCTGTCGATGACACGATGCTGATTTCATACGCGCTCGATTGCGGCAAGGGCGGCAACGGCATGGATGAGCTGGCCAAGCGCCATCTCGATTATGACACGATAAAATTTTCCGATGTCGCCGGCAGCGGCAAGAAAGCCAAAACCTTCGATCAGATCCCGATCAAAGAAGCGTCGAAATATGCCGCCGAAGACGCCGACATCACCTTGCGGCTCTATGAGATATTGAAACCGCGCCTAGTGGGGGAAGGCAAAACCACGGTCTATGAAACGCTGGAGCGCCCGCTGGTTCCGGTGATTGTCGCGATGGAGCGCGAGGGCGTGAAGATTGACCGGCATGTGCTGTCGCGTCTGTCGGGCGAGTTTGCCCAGCGCATGGCGGTGTCGGAGGCGGAGGCGCACAAGCTTGCCGGCGAGACCTTCAATCTCGGCTCGCCAAAACAGATTTCGGAAATTCTGTTCGGCAGACTGGCGCTGCCGGGCGGGCGCAAAACCGCAAAAGGCGCATGGTCGACCAAGGCCGATATTTTGGAGGAGCTGGCGGTTGAGGGCCATGAATTGCCGCGGGTTATTCTTGACTGGCGCAGTCTGGCGAAACTGAAAAGCACCTATACGGATGCGCTGCCGGGCGAGATAAATGAAAAAACCGGACGTGTGCACACCTCTTACTCGCTGGCCGCGACAACCACAGGGCGGCTCGCCTCCACCAACCCCAACCTTCAAAACATCCCGATACGGACAGAAGACGGGCGCAAGATCAGAACCGCGTTTGTGCCGGAAGCGGGCAATCTCCTGATTTCAGCCGATTACAGCCAGATTGAGCTGCGCCTGCTGGCGCATATTGCTGACCTCAAATCAATGAAACAGGCCTTCGCTGACGGCGTCGATATTCACGCCATGACCGCGTCGGAAATCTTTGGCGTGCCAGTGGAGGGCATGGACCCGATGGTGCGACGGCGCGCAAAAGCGATTAATTTCGGCATTATCTACGGTATTTCAGCCTTTGGCCTCGCCAACCAGCTGGCGATATCGCGCGGCGAAGCCAAGGATTATATCGACAGCTATTTTAAAAAGTTTCCCGGCATCCGTCAGTATATGGACGATACCATCGCTTCGGCGAAAGCCAACGGCTATGTCGAGACGATTTTTGGACGCCGTACTTATGTCGGCGGCATTAATGACAAGAACCCGGCAATGCGCGGCTATTCCGAACGCCAGGCGATCAATGCGCCGATCCAGGGCGCGGCGGCGGACGTTATTAGACGGGCGATGGTCGCCATGCCTGATGCGTTGGCGGCGGCGCAGCTAAAATCGCGGATGCTGTTGCAGGTGCATGACGAGTTGATTTTTGAAGGCCCCGCCGGCGAGGCTGAAAAGGCGTCTAAGATAATCACAAATGTCATGCGAGATGCGCCGGAGCCTGCGGTTAAGCTTAGCGTCAAGCTTGAGGTGGAGGCGCGCGCCGGCAAAAACTGGGACGAGGCGCATTAGCCGGCGCCCATTGTCAGGCGGTTGTCAGTTTTGAGCGATAATATCGGATTGTGCGGTCGGCGCCATTTCGGCTTGGGCCTCGCTGGCGTCTTCCTTGGCGTTTTTGGGTAGCGACATAAGCCCCAAAATCACAAACGCCACTGCAAAAAGTACTGTCTCAAACTTCATCGTCTGTCCCCAATCACGCAACAGCGGCCTCTTCGCACATGCAACATAAGAGTGCAAGGACTATTCGCAGGTGCAATATATTGATGCAGAGGCCAGCCGTTCAGCGGCTTTGCGCGGTCAGAAAGCGCAGCGGCTCTGCCCTGACGCAAGCGTGAAAAAGGCGAGCCGGGGCTCGCCCGGAAAGGCGCGCTTGCCGGCCCATAAGGGCTGCGGCGCAATCGCGCCTTCGGGCAGATGCGCGGCCATAAGCTTGGCGACCGTCGAGTTGTGGAAATAAACGCATCGGCCAGCGTGCTCGAACGCCTCTGCCGCCGCCAGCGATTGCGCGACATTGTCGTCGGTCGCAATCATCACCGCAGCGCCGCCCGCCTCCGCCTCAATCAGCAGGATTGGCAGCCGCGACAAGACCAGCGCATCATCGGCGATGCTTTGGGCGATGGCGCCGGCCATGGCGTGTTGTTTTGCGCGCGCCTTGGCGTCATCGGCGAAGTCGGAAAAATTGATAAAGGCGCTATAGCTCAGCGCGAAGAGCGCCGCGCAATAGGCGGCCTGAGAAATGCGCACCGACCCTGAGCGATATAAAAAGACGACAACCAATCCGGAGAGAACGCCCGCGATTACCCATTGTGGATAGAGCGCGGCCGGAGCATAGAGCGCCGGCGATCCCCGGCTTACCGTCTGCATCAGGAAGTAAAAAATCGCCGCCGCAACGATAATAACCAGCGTGGTCTGCCGGGAAAATGCGCCTGTCGCGGTAATCGCCTGCAATCCGGCGGCGCTTAATATGGCGATGAAGGGCAGCGCCGGCATGAAGTAGCGCATATTATAACTGCCGCCGCCATGCCATTGGCTCATCGCATAAAACACAACCGGCGCGGCAATCGCCAACAGGCAGAGGCTTGCGCCTACCACATTCTTTCCACGGAGGAATTGATAGGCCGGGATGATGACGAGTGGGAGAAAGACAAGGCTCTGGACCAGGGCTTTTTTTGCATATCCCCAAAACAGAAGCTGGCCGAACGCGTTGCGCTCAACGCCTTCCTGAAAATAAGCGTCATGGGCCTGAAGATTGATAACCAGCACATAGGCGCCATAGAGGATTTTCCACAGGAAACCCCCGGCAACCAGCATGCCCGCAAGCACTGCAACGCCAACCACGGCGGCGCATGTTTTGACGCCAAATCGCCCCATCGCAATGCGCGCCATTTTGGGCGTGTTGATGAGCCACGCACCAACCAGAAGCGCGGCGCCGGCGACCATAATCGGGATGTAACGCTCAATACTGTCGGCGCCATCGCTTGGCCCATAGGAGAACGGTGAGAAGGCGCCAAACTTCATCAGATTGAGTTGCGACGCCAGCATAAGGCCGGGAACTATTCCTATAAGGAGGAAAGCCGGGCTAAGCCGGTCATCGGGTCTGGCGAACAGCCGCAGCCAGAGAAATAATATTGGAAACACCAGGATAACATCGACACGGATGTTAATGCCGGCGCCGATGAGTAATCCGCTGGCAAATATCAACGCCAGTTGCTTAAGTCGCGCGCTGTCCTTCGTCGCGGCGACGGCGCAGTAAACCGAACCGAGCACAAAGGCGAGCGACAATGCGTGCGGCCAGATTGAAAATGCATAGCTGAGGATGAATGTCGCCAGGGCAAAGATGATTGCCGCATAGCGGGCGACTTCCGCCGTATAGAAATGTGCAGCGATACGCCAGGTGAGCCAAATTGACGCCAAGGCCGCGCCTGCATTCATCAAAATCAGACCGCGCACGCCCATCAGCTTATAAAACGGCGCCGCGAGCAGCGCGTAACCGCTCGGATATTGCGGATAGACGCGGCCATCAACGCCATGGGTGAGATATTTCGTCAGCGCCGGCGCGCCTTCAACCCCGCCATTGCCGGCAATCGCGAGAGCGCCGTCATTGGCCATGGCGCGGGCCATATCGAGATAAATCCCGCCATCAATGATGAACGGCGCTGGCGCGATGAGAAAGACGCCGGCGAGGATAAGAGCCAAGCCGCCATAAATCGTCATAGCGCGCCAATTGGCGGCGGCGCTATGGTCCGGCTGCACGGTTGTGGAAGAAATGCCCATCGTCAGTATTTTTCGCTAATATTTAAGAATATATTCTTTACGAACAGCAATTAAGGATTGAAGGGGCCTGATCCCTCAATGGCGTATTCGCTGGCGTTGCAGATGGGCCCCGCTGCTTTTCTCTACAACCGCTTGGGTAGACTAGACGCCAGCCGTTTAAACCGCCTGGCTACGCCGCGTTGGCGGCTGCAAAAATATCACAGCGTAATCCGATTTTTTTCCACACGAAATATGCAAGCAGGGCGGAGTGAAAAGCAAAGCTGACGGCTGTTGAAATTGCTGCGCCGAGCGCGCCATAGGGCGGGATAAGCGTCATCATAATCAGCACCAAGAACAGTGTACTGATTACCGACCCGATGGCTGCTTGCCGCGCCGCGCCGATCATCAACAACACATCAAGCGGTCGCCCGACGCTGGCCTGGGCGACAAAACCGCCACATAAAATAAACACCAACGGCGTTGCGGCGGCGAATTCCGCGCCGAGCCACGGAAATATCACCGTAACGCCGACAGATATGGCGATGGCCGCGAGCGTGGCGCCAATCAACGTCATGCGTGCACCCAGAATGATTTTGCGCACCATCGCCGCCCTGTCGGCGGTTGCGTGCAGGCGTGCAATCGTTGGCGCAAATCCGCTCGATAGAGCGAAGACAGGAAAGGTTGCAAAGAGTGCGAATTTGAGGGCTATTGCGTAATGCCCAAGCGCTTGAGGAGAGCCATAGGCTGAGAGCGTGAGGATTTCTAATTTTCCGATAATGAATTCGCCAAGTCCGGCAACCATCACCAGCATGGATGCGCCGAGCCAGGCGCGCCAATTAAATTGCCGCGCCGCGCCGCGCGCTGCTTGCGGCCAATGTTTGAAAACCCAGAACCAGCTGACGGCTGCCGCCAGGCTCCAGCCGGTGAGATAGGCCAGCAGCGCCGTTCCCGGTGACAAAGCGCCGCGTGATGCAAGGATAAGGGCGCCGGTAAGCACAACAATCTGAACAAAGATGAATTCCGGCATGTAGGCTTTTGAGATTTGCATTATGCTGCGCAAAATCCCGTGGGCAATGAAATTTAAGGCGACCAACGGTGCGATGGCGCAGGCAATGATGATGGCGCTGTCGGCGCGGACTGCTGTGGCGAGCATTGCGGCGAGGGCCGATGCGCTGACGGCGAGGATTAACACAAGCACGGCGCTGAAATATAGCAATCCGTTCAGCAGCGCCCATTTGTGCGTTTCAATATATTGCGGCGCCATGCGTATAAAATATATGTCGAGACCGAGCTTGGCGCCCATCGACAACATAAATGCAATGCTCAATCCGAGCGCGACAATGCCGAACCCGTCAGCGCCGAGAGATTTTGCGAGGATTGTCGTGATCGCCAGGCCGATGGCGACGTTGATCAGCCGATAAGCCATCGTCGTCGCCGCGCTGCGCGCCAGGGGCCCGACAAACATTGGCGGCAACATAGCGGCTACGGATTTCAACATTGGTGTTCTCTATGCATACGCCGCCAACGTATCGCGCGCGACGCGGGACCAGGAGAAAAATTCCGCCGTCTCGTTCACCGAGCGGGTTATGAATTGCTCTCTTTCTTCTTGCGTCCAATCTGCAATCGCCGTGATTTTTTGCACCCAGGCCTCTGGCTCGCTTGCGGGCAGCAAATATCCGGTGCGCCCGTCAATTACAGCGTCCTTCAGGCCGAAAACATTAGCCGCCAGCGCAACGCCGCCCGCAGCGGAAGCCTCGGTCGCCGCCAGACCGAAGCCTTCGAAATAAGTCGGGTCGCTATCAATATTTGGCGCGATGACCGCGAGCGCATTGCGTCGCAGCTGCGCCAGTTCTTCGCCCCGGGCCGGCCCGTGATAGGCAACGCGCGGGGCGGCAAGCGCGATTTTTTCCGATGCGTCAATGACCGGGCCGACAACCCGCAGCGAGAGACCTTCTGGTAAATTGGGCAATACATTTTCGATGAACCAGCGACAGCCCTTTTGCTTCGTCAGCCTACCAACGAATAGCAAATAAGGTTGTGGCGGTTGCGCGGAAGCTGGCGCCGCTTTGGCTGCGAGTGGAATAATTTCCCGATGCTCAAAGCCGTGGCGCTCGAGAAGCGTTGCGGTTGCTCGCGAATTGGCAAGCACCGTACTATTGCGCAGGAGCCGCGCGCCGAGCCGCACATAAAAGCGATAAAGGCGCGGCAATATCCCGCGTCGGTTAGCGAAGGCGACATCCGTGCCATGCGCTGACAGGACGATTTTTGCACCCGGTGTGCGCATCGACGCCGCCAGCGCCAACGGCCATATCGCCATATCGGCGGCGTGAATGACGTCATATTTTGGCCGCGCGCCGGCAAGCCCGACAAGGGAGCGCAGGCCAAATCCGATAAGCGCGAGCGCAGTCGGCGGTGCGCCGCTTTCGCGTCCCGGCAGAGCCTCCACCGAAAGGTTAACCTGTGATTTCATCGCCGCGACCAACTCGGCGCAATAGGTTTCCATGCCGCCGACGGCGGGCGGCCACTTCCGGGTTATGAACAACACATTTTTATTCATGACAGGTTCAAGCGATACGCCATTGTGGCTGTGAAATTCTTAACGCTCTGTTTGCCCTGTTCCGCTTAGATGTGGGGGCAATTTGAGAGTGGGCCATGATCAAGCTAATCGTCCAAATTCCCTGTTTTAATGAGGAAGCAACGCTCGCCGAGACGATTGGCGATATTCCACGCCAAATCGAGGGTGTCGACAGGGTCGAGATTTTGGTGATCGATGACGGGTCCACCGACCGCACGGCGGAGGTCGCCAAGGCCAGCGGCGCAGACCACGTGGTCTCCAACCCGAAAAACATCGGCCTGGCGCAGTCCTTCCAGAGGGGGCTCGACGCTTGTCTTTCGCTTGGCGCCGATTTCATCGTCAACACCGATGGCGACAATCAATATTGCGGCCGCGATATTCCCAAGCTGATTGCCCCGCTTGTGTCGGGCGATGCCGATATCGTTGTCGGTGACCGCCGGCCGGCGGAGATTGCGCATTTCTCGCCGTTAAAGCGTCTTTTGCAAAAATTCGGCAGCCGCGCCGTGAGCGGGCTTGCCGGGGTTGAGGTGGCCGATGCGGTCAGTGGTTTTCGCGCCTATACCCGTCAGGCGGCGATGGGCGTGACGGTGCGCTCAACATTTTCCTACACCACCGAAACCCTCATTCAGGCGGGGCGCAAGCGGCGGGCGATCGTTTCCATACCGATTAGAACCAATAAGGTCGAGCGGCCGTCAAGGTTGTTCCGCTCGGTGCCACAATTTCTGTCGCGCACCGGCCGGACGATGCTGCGCGCTTACGCGATGTATGAACCGTTGAAGATTTTTCTCGCGCTTGGGGTTGTGTTGATGGCGGTTGGCATGGCGCCAATTGCGCGCTTCCTGGTGCATTATTTTCTCGGTGACGGCGCCGGGATGATCCAGTCGCTGATTCTTGGCGGGGTTTTGTTTCTGGTTGGCGGCGTCTGTGCGCTGTTCGCATTGATCGCCGACCTCATCGCCTATAATCGCCAACTGCTTGAGCTGACGCTGGAGCGGGTGCGCAAGATTGAATATGCGATGGACGAAAATGAGCGCCGGGCAGCGAAGAAAAAGCGCTTTCCCGCGGAAAGGCTGCGCGAGGAGCTTTCTCATCTGAAAGACCGCATCGGCGGCCAGTCCGGCCCGCGCTAACCGCAAAAACCGGGCGGCTTTTATCTTTCAGGCGTGCTACAATTCTCGCCATGACGGGTTATTTTTTCACGCTGTTCGATACCGCTCTCGGGCGTTGCGGTCTCGCCTGGGGCGATGCCGGCATTGTCGCGGTGAGCTTTCCCGAAGCCGACGATGAGCGCACCATCGCGCGGTTGACGCGTCGCGCCGTCGATGCGGTTGAAACGCTGCCGCCAACACATATCCGTCAGGTGATAGACGACATCGTCGCACTGTTTAACGGCGCGCCGCGCGGGTTCGATTATGTAAAATTCGATATGGCGGGGATCGCCGAATTTGACTGCGATGTTATTGCGCTGACACTGGCGATCAAACCGGGCGAGACCAAGACCTATGGCGATTTGGCTAAAGCGCTTGGCGATGTTGCGCTGTCGCGGCGGGTGGGCCAGGCGCTTGGGCGCAATCCGTTTCCGATCCTTGCGCCCTGTCACCGCATTGTTGGCGCCGGCGGTTTAATGACCGGGTTTTCAGCGCCGGGCGGAACAACCACAAAACAGCGCCTGTTAAAAATCGAAGGCGCGCTGGCGCCTGATTTGTTTGACGCGCTTTAGTCCCACAGCTTCTTGTTTTTACCAACGGTCAAAAAGGATGACCGTTGGGCGTTCAAGCGCCACGCAGGCTTCCGCGCCATAAGGCGCGACGGCCAGTCGGCCTTGCCAAAGCGCAAAATGAAGAGTCCATTTTGCGCTTTGGTATTACCCCCAAGGCCCGCGGCGTTTTCCTTCGAATACGGACGGCCCGTCCGGGTCCATAACCACGCTGCCAAGCGTGTTCATCGCCAGCAGCCGGTCGATCCGGTTCTGGGTCGCGGGGTGGGTTGAAAATAGCTTGTCGCGGCCGGCCCCGGTCAGCGGATTGATAATCATCAGCTGGCCGGTTTCGGGGTGGCGCTCGGCGGTGGCGTTGGGAATGCGCGCCGCGCCTTGTGAAATTTTCGCCAGCGCCGAGGCGAGCCAGTCCGGCCGGCCGCAGATTTCAGCGCCGATGCGGTCGGCTTCATATTCGCGCCCGCGGCTGATCGCCATCTGCACCAGCGCTGCCGCCATCGGCGCGAGGATCATGATGGCGAGGGCGCCAATGATGCCGCCGGCGCCGCGATTGCCGCCGCGAAAAAACAGCGCAAAATTGGCGAGCATGGTAATCGCCCCGGCGATGGTCGCGGTCACCGTCATGGTCAGCGTGTCTCGATTTTTCACATGCGCCAGTTCATGCGCCATCACGCCGGCAAGCTCGTTTTCGGTTAAACTGCGTAACAACCCGGTGGTCGCCGCAACGGCGGCGTTTTCCGGATTGCGCCCGGTGGCGAAGGCGTTGGGCTGGTCGTTTTCGATGATGTAAATTTTTGGCGCCGGAAGGCGCGCATTATCTGCAAGCGCGCGCACGATCAATGCATAGCGCCGCACCGCGCCGGATGCCTGGTCAGGGTCAATCTCCTGGGCGCGATACATCCGCAAAACCATCTTGTCGGAATTCCAATAGGCCCAAAGGTTGGTTCCCGCCGCGAACACAAAAGCGATCGCCATGCCAACACCGCCGCCAAGCAAATAACCGACGCCCATAAACAGCGCTGTCAGGGCGGCGAGCAAAGCGCCGGTGCGTAAGGAATTCAGCATCTACGAGACCTTTTTTAATTGGCTTGTCTGCAAACTGGTTGTCGGGTTTATATGTGGCGCAGAAAAGCGGGTTCAATATGGCCGACCAAGACAATGAGACGCCGGACATGGCGCCGGCGGCGCGGCGTGCGCTTGCGGAGGCGGAAATCCGGCGCAAAGCCGCCGCTGAGCCTCAGGCTGCCAAGGAGACCGGCGGGCCAAGGGGCGCCGAGCCCACCCGGTTTGGCGATTGGGAGCGCGGTGGCCGGGCGGTGGATTTTTAACTGAAGAAAAGCCTCACAACCATATTGAGAACAAAATAGAAACATGCTACCTATACGTGCATGCGATACTTCTTACACCCTGTTGCGTCTTTAGCGCTTTTCCTAACCCCCGCCCTTATTGCGCCCGCCTGGGCCGGGCCGGGCCTGAAGGGGCCGGTGGCCGCCAGCGTTGAGCGGGTGATTGACGGCGACACCGTTAAGATGCGCGCGCGCATATGGATCGATCAGGAACTGGTCATCTCGGTGCGGGTGGCGGGAATTGATGCGCCGGAACTGTTCCGCCCAAAATGTGCAGCGGAAAAAGCGCGCGCGCGCGAAGCGAAAACCTTCGTTGAAAACTTTTTAAGCAGCGGCGAGGCAGTCCTGCGCGATGTCGCTTACGGCAAATATGCCGGCCGTGTTGTCGCCCGCATTGAGGCGGCAGGCGCCGACCTTGGCGAAGCGCTGGTTGCAGAAGGCCTCGCGGTCAACGGCGCGCGCGGGTCTTGGTGCGCGGGCGCTTGATAAGTTCGGCGGCGCACGATGATGCAGCGTCTTAGCGATAAAACACCGTTGCATTGCTCGTAAACGCCCACGGTTCTTCAAGGTCGATGCAGGACAGCGCATCGCTGCGCGCTTCGATTTTTAACAGCGCCGGGCCGGCTTCTCCGCTTTGGCGTTCGAGGACGACAACCGCGTTAATCAGGGGGCCGAGGAAGTTGGCGCGTAGTTTTTCATAGCAGTAAACCTCGCCGTCGCGAACGTCGCTAAAGGCGGTGTTGATGCGCCCGTCGCCTTGCTCAAAGGTGAGGAAATCCTTCACCGCCGCCTCGCGCTCAGCGTCCATGAAGGGGGCGAGGCCAACCAGGTCTGGCGTCAGCGACGTCAGCCGCCCATGCAGCGAGAATATCTGCCGGCCGGGAGCGATGGCGTCGGCGGCGAGCACCACGGCGCTGACCTTGGTGGTCGCCGCATTATGCGCCGCATCGGTAAACCAGACGCCTTGGGCTGCGCCTTTCTCGTCCGTTACCGCCGTGCGGCAGGCGTCTGCGCCCTTGGCGCGGCGGATGCCCCAGCTGTCGCCGAGCTTTGCCGCCCATATGGGTTGTTCGTCCTTAGGCAGATAATCAATCGGGCAGCGCGCGCGGCTGGTGTCCGGGGTGATTGCCTTGAGCAGCGATGGCGGTGCGTCAAACACCGCGGCGCGGGCGTAAGGATTGGCGCTGTAGCGTTCGGGGCGTTCAAAGGCCGCGGGTGATGCCGCCAAATCATGCAGGCCGACATTAAACCCGTCCGCCGCGCCAATCGCATCACCTTTGTTGACGCGAATTTGCGTTTCAATGGCGATATGGTCAGGGCCGCCAAATTCTTCAAACGTCTCAACGCCGCCGGCGCGAGCGATGATGGCGTCGTCGAGAGTGTCGAGGCGGTCATAGTAAAATGCAATATTTTTGCAGGAGCGAAAATGCACGGTCCAGGAAAAACCGCGCACGCCGCCATCGCTGTTGCGGTCGATTTTGCGCTCCAGCGCGACGATGTCGGCTTTGGCGGGCGCCAGCGCGGTGGTCGTCCGGCGCTTGAAACCCTGATCGGCGCGCCGCGTGTTGATGCGGATATAGGGCGCGGGCAAGACTTCCCCCGGGGCGGTGACGCCGCCGAGCGGAGACACGCTAAGGACATCATCAATGGAAGCGAACGGGCCGCTAAACGCCGGCTCGCCAATCGCGCAATCGCGCGCTGAAATCGGCGCCGTTTCCACCGCCGCGGCGACCATCCTGACGCGCTCAACCGCATTGCGGCCGGCGGTGGGATACATGATGGTTGCAACCAACAGCGCTGCGGTAAACAGCACCGCCCCCAGCCGGGTAAAATATCCTGAACCAGACAAAGTCATTCCCCACAGATTCCCCGCCTGAAAATCCTATTTGAACGCCGGTAAGTCAAGCCGGCAGGGCCGCCCGGCTTACAACCAAATGCCTGTGCGAGGTGAAGGGGTAAATAATGCCGCTTACGGGACGGGCTTGGTTAACGGCGGGGATCGTTAATGGCCGTATGGGGCCTCAGCCGCGCCAGAAGGCGGGCGATAAAATTACCAGGACGGTGAAAAATTCAAGCCGGCCGAGCATCATGCCGGCGGACAATAACAGCTTTGCCATATCCGGCAGCGAGGCGTAATTGCCGGCGGGCCCGATAATGTCGCCAAGTCCGGGCCCGACATTAGCAATCGCCGACCCGGCCGCGGAAAGCGCCGTCAGCGTATCAAGGCCAAGGCCGGACAACGCGACGGCGATAGTTGCGAATGTTGCGAAATAGACAAAGAAAAAACTCAGTACCGAAACAAAAACATCGTCCGTCAGAGGGCGGCCATTATAGCGCGCGACGATAACCGCGTTTGGGTGCGCGAGCCGGCGCGCATAGACCTTTAGTGCGGCGAGCGCGACTTGAAAGCGGAAGACTTTCATCCCGCAGGAAGTCGAGCCAGCGCAGCCGCCGATGAACATGATGCTGAAGAAAAATGCAATCGCCACAGGGCCCCAGGCGTCATAGTCGGAGGTGGCATAGCCGGTCCCGGTCATGATTGATGTGACGTTGAAAACCGCCAGCCTCAGCGCCGTGAACACGGAAATGTCGAGCTGGCGATAGGCGTAAAGCGCGATAAGCCCGGTCAAGACGACGATCAAACCTAAAAAGAAACGAACCTGGCTATCTGTGAACAGACGTTTCCAGGCGCCGCGCAAGACCGGCAATGAGGATAATCCCAAACGGCAAACTGCCAAGGATCATGAAAACCGTGACCACAAGGTCAAGCGGCGCCCGCCCCACCGTCAGGAATGCGCCGAGCGAAGCGTCGCGGGTTGAAAAACCGCCCGTTGAGACCGTCGTCAGAGCGTGATTGAGCGCATGCCATGGCGGCATGCCAAAGGCCCACAGGCTAAGGAAGCACACAACGGTCAAAAACAGGTAGATCAGCGATAGCGCCACGGAATATTGCGTGGCGTTGGCGATGAATTTTTCTGATGTGTCCCACGCCTCGTTTTTAAAAATCTGCATGCCGCCGACTTTGAGCGCCGGAAGCACGGCAAACGCCATAATGACCACGCCGACGCCGCCGAACCATTGCAGCATTGAGCGCCATAACAGCGCCCCGGGCGGGGCGTCATCCAGCCCGGTGACAACCGTGGCGCCGGTCGTGGTCAGCCCCGACATCGCCTCGAAAAAGGCGTCCACATAGGTGAGTTCAAGCCCGCCATTGGCGAGCGGAATGGCCGCGAATGCGACAAGCGCCAGCCAGCTTGCGGCGGTCAGAAGAAAGCCCTCGCGAATGTTTATCTGGTGGATAGGGCCCCAACTCGCCGCCGCCGCGCCGCCGCCAGCCAGAACGGAGATAATGGCGCCGGTGGCGAAAGCGGTCCAGTCGGCGCGGTGGACATCGTCCGTAGACAGAAGGTCGACGCACATCGGGATCAGCATCATCACGCCAAGCGCGGCGACGAGGACGCCGATCACCAAAACGACTGGGCGGAAAGCAAGCATCGGGCTCCAGCCTTATTGCCGCCGCCGCCCGTTCAATGAGCGCGGCGGCGCAGGTTTAATTAGTGGATTTGTCGCAATTCATGCGGACTGTCGAGGGAGAAGGCGGGAATATTCACATCAAACGCCTCGCCGTCAGTGGTCTCCATGCCATAGCGGCCGACCATCAACCCCGATGGCGTCGTCAGCGGCGCGCCGGATGTATACTCAAACCCTTCGCCGGGCCGGATCACCGGTTGCTCGCCAACCACGCCGTCGCCGCTCACCTCGTCGGTGAGCCCCTTGGCGTCGGTGATGCGCCAGTAGCGGGTGCGCAGCTGCACCACATGGCTCGATTCATTATCGATGCGGACCGTATACGCCCAGACATAGCGCGGCTCTTCCGGGTCCGACTGGTCATGGAGATAATAGGGCTTAACGCTGACGCGAATGCCGTTGGTGACGCACTCATAATTAGGGTCGCTGGGCTTACTGGTGGTCATGACGCTTATACCGTTGCCGTGGCTTTGTGCCCGGCTTTGATGTCAACAATAAGGTGCTGCGCCGGGTTAGGCCAGCCGCCGGATGATTTTCAACGCATTGGGGAAAGATGCCGGCTCAATTCGCGTAAATCCACGACGGCGCTCTTGCGCGTTGCAGGCCTTGCGGGCAAACCCAAGCCGATGACCCAAGCGCAGCCCCCGGACGGCGTCCTCTCAGCGGAGATGATCGCCGAATTGATGAGCGCTGGCGCCCTTACTGGCGCCAGTCCTGCGCGGTTGCAGCCTGCCAGCCTTGACCTCACGCTCGGGCCTCACGCATGGCGGGTGCGCGCCTCATTCCTGCCGTCGAAAATGCGCACTGTCGCAGCCCGGCTCGGCGACGGGTTGGCGATGCAGGAAATTAGCCTTGAAGACGGCGCGGTGTTTGAACGCGGCTGCGTCTATCTGGTGGAGTTGAATGAGCGCGCCGCCTTGCCGGGCGATTTGTTTGGCGCCGCCAATCCGAAAAGTTCGACCGGGCGGATTGACGTCTTTGTGCGGCTGGTGACCGACTATGGCGCCGCCTTTGACGAAATCCCTGCCGGTTATGAAGGCCCGCTCTATGCAGAAATCAGCCCACGGAGCTTTTCCATCAGGGCGCGGGTCGGCTCAAGCCTCAACCAGCTGCGGTTGAAGCGCGGCGCCTTTCGTCTTGATGATAGAGAGCTTGCCAGCCTGCATGCGCAAACCCCGCTGGTCGGCGGCGAAGCGAAGATTGAGGGCGGTCTGGGTTTAAGCGTTTCCTTGCGCGACAATGATGCTGGCGACGCCATTATCGGCTGGCGCGCCCGGCGTCACACGGCGTTAATTGACGTCGATGAAATTGCCGCGCTCGGCCCCCGTGATTTCTTTGAGCCTATCGGTCCGCAAAAGTCCGGGTTTATCATTCTTGACCCGGATGAGTTTTATATTCTGGCGTCGAAAGAAGCGCTGGTGATCCCGCCGGATTATGCCGCGGAAATGACGCCGATCAGCCCCGGGCTTGGAGAATTCAGAGTGCATTATGCCGGTTTTTTCGATCCCGGCTTTGGCTGGGCGGCGGCCGACGGCGCCTCAAACGGCAGCCGTGCGGTGCTGGAAGTGCGCAGCCATGATGCGCCGTTTGTGCTGGAGGACGGCCAGCTTGTGGCGCGCCTGGTCTATGAGCGGATGGCGGCGCGCCCGGCCCGGCTATATGGCGCCGAGGGGCAGTCCAACTATCAGGGCCAGGGGCTTAAGCTGTCGAAACACTTTGCCTGAAGTTCGGCGGCGATCATAACGCTTCAAATTCGCCGCCAATTATTCTCGCTACTGATTATTCCGGCACATAGTCGGGCAGAAATTCTTCCATTTCGGCCATGATCTCTTGGAGATAGGCGTCAGCAGCCTCGACGCCCTGCTCGTTGGACACCGGGGTGATGAGCCGCACCAGCGCGCCGTCAGAGCGCTTTTTGACGACCGCATCAAATAGCAGCCAGAATTTCATAGTGAACTCATTGGCGACTTTGCGGCCGCGTTGGTCATACCAGTAATAGACCAACTGGCGGGCGTCGCGGTTTTCGATGATGAGCCGATTATAGGTCATCGGCGCGCCGCTTGATGTGGTGGTTTTCTCAATATCATGGCTTGCGATCTCCCAGCCGCCGCCGGGAATACATTGCCGCGGCGAATGCCAGGAACGGCCGTCTCTCTGGGAATCGAGATAGGCCATATAAAGATTGAAAAACCGTCCGTCCGATCCAGAAAAAGTCACGACGATAGTGTCGTCGGCGCCGAGAACCTCTGCAACGGTCGGGTCCATCGGCTTGATTTGGTTGCGCAGCTCGGGAAATTCCGCCGGGATGCCGGCAAAGACTTTGCGTTCCGGAATGATCAGCGAATCTGTCGTCAGGGTATGCGTCAAGACGAAAAACACCGCCATTGCGCCGATAAGACTGCCGGCCATCGCCGGCAATTTCAGCCCGCCGCGGCTTGGCGGAACCGGCTTAAGGTCGGGCGCGCCGAGCGCTTCCAACGCATTGCGGCGCGGTTTGGAAAAGAAGCTGAAAGCGGCAATCACGGCAAATAAAGCCAGCATGCATAACACGAACACCACCCAGCCTTCAAAGAAGTGCAGCGCGCCTTCGGCATGTTGCGGGCCATAGGCCTGCACCAGCGCGCCGGTCACCGCGATGCGGAAGCTGTTCATAAAAATCGTGATCGGAAAGGTCGACAGCACAATCGCGAGCTTTTGCCAAAGCGGCCCACGAAAAAGGTAAGCCGTCATCACGCCGAGGCTTAAAAACGGAAACAGATATCGCAACCCGCTGCAGGCTTCCGCGACCTGTAATTTATAATCGCCAAGATCGATGATGTTGCCGGACAGAAAAACCGGAATATCCATCAGCTGGATCATCCACACGCCAAGAATTGAGGAGACCTCCTGGAATTTCCACGACAGGACGGTAATCAACCAGTATGGCGGCGGCACGGCGAACAGTAAAAACCCAACCGGCGCGGCGGTGGCGCGCAATAAAGATGTGCCGCCAAAACCGGCGACGAGCCCAGCTATGGCGATCACCAGTCCGACATGTTGGATCACATAAATATGAGTGAGCTGGCCGAGAACCAGCAACATGCCGGCGACAATGATGGCGGCGAGACCTAAAAGCGACGGCTCGCCGATGCTGCGGCGGATGGCGTCGCGATTGGTCCACACCAGCCAGGCGGAAATCACAGGGATGAAATAGCTGTGGCTAAGTTCCTGCTGACCGCCCCAGCGGTCCCAAAGATTGACGATCGCGTCCCAGAACAGAACGGTAAGACCGACAACAGCCGCCAACACAAAATAAGCCCTGCGGGGAAACCCCATTAAACTCTCCCATTAACCATCACGCCAGCGCCCGGTCGGCGCTTTGTTATAACGATGCGACTGAACGGTGCAATAAATGTGCGAGGACAATCGTACTGTTGGGATGAGGCAAATTGACGGCCATTGCCGTGAAATCGGGCCGTTAAGCCGATTGGGTTTAGCGCTGCGAGGCGGCCCTAAAAAAAGGGCGGCTCCGAAGAACCGCCCTTTTGCTACGCAACTAAAATCTGTGGCCGTTAGGCCGGCCGGGAGGGCTACATCATGCCGCCCATGCCGCCCATTCCGCCCATGCCGCCCATATCAGGCATGCCGCCGCCGCCGCCATCTTTCTTCGGCGCTTCGGCGACCATCGCTTCGGTGGTGATCAAGAGGCCGGCAACCGAGGCTGCATCCTGAAGCGCATGACGCACGACTTTCGCCGGATCGACGATGCCGGCGGCGATGAGGTCGCAATATTCATCCGTTTGCGCATTAAAGCCGAATTTGAAGTCATCCTGCTCCATCAGCTTGCCGACAACAATCGAGCCCTCGCCGCCAGCGTTGGAAACGATCTGGCGGATCGGCGACTGTAGCGCGCGGCGAATGATGTTAACGCCTGCGGTCTGGTCGGCGTTTTCGCCTTCAAGACCGTCAAGCGCTCTTGATGCAAATAAAAGCGCAGCGCCGCCGCCCGGTACGATGCCTTCTTCAACAGCAGCGCGGGTGGCGTTCAGCGCATCATCAACACGGTCTTTACGCTCTTTGACTTCAATTTCCGTAGCGCCGCCAACTTTTATAACGGCAACGCCGCCGGCAAGTTTGGCGAGGCGTTCTTCAAGTTTCTCGCGATCATAGTCAGACGTGGTGTCTTCGATTTGACGGCGAATTTGCGAGGTGCGGCCTTCAATGTCGGCCTTGGCGCCGGCGCCGTCGATGATGGTCGTATCATCTTTGTTGATCGAGACTTTCTTGGAGGTGCCAAGCATGTCGAGCGTGACATTTTCGAGCTTGATGCCGAGATCTTCGGAGATGACCTGACCGCCGGTGAGGACGGCGATATCTTCAAGCATCGCTTTGCGGCGGTCGCCAAAGCCAGGGGCTTTGACTGCAGCGATTTTCAGGCCGCCGCGCAGTTTGTTGACAACCAAGGTCGCCAGCGCTTCGCCTTCAACATCTTCTGCAATGATAAGGAGCGGACGGCTCGACTGAACCACAGCCTCCAGCAGCGGCAGAATAGATTGCAGGTTGGAAAGCTTTTTCTCGTGCAGCAGAATGTATGGATCTTCGAGATCAACGATCATTTTGTCCGCATTGGTGATGAAATACGGAGACAGGTAACCGCGGTCGAACTGCATGCCCTCAACGACTTCAAGTTCGGTGTCGAGCGACTTGGCTTCTTCAACCGTAATCACGCCCTCATTGCCGACTTTGTCCATCGCCTTGGCGATCATGGCGCCAATTTCTTTTTCTCCGTTTGAAGAGATCGTGCCAACCTGGGCAATCTCGTCGGATGTCGCAATCTTCGTGGCGTGGGCTTTGATGTCTGCAACAACTTTGGCGACCGCAAGGTCAACGCCGCGTTTCAGGTCCATCGGGTTCATGCCGGCGGAAACCGATTTGACGCCTTCGCGAACGATGGCTTGTGCAAGAACGGTTGCGGTGGTGGTGCCGTCGCCGGCTTCGTCATTGGTTTTTGACGCCACTGCGCGCACCATCTGCGCGCCCATATTTTCGAACTTGTCTTCAAGCTCGATTTCTTTCGCCACCGTGACGCCGTCTTTGGTCGTGCGCGGCGCGCCAAAGGACTTGTCGAGAATGACATTGCGGCCTTTGGGCCCGAGGGTGACTTTTACGGCATTGGCGAGAATATCGACGCCGCGCAGCATTTTATCGCGCGCTTCGACGTCAAATTTGACTTCCTTAGCAGCCATGGAACGTACTCCTTAATTCTGATGAATGTGGTCTGATTAGTCGACGATCCCGAGGATGTCTGACTCTTTCATGATGAGCAGTTCCTCATCATCGATTTTTACTTCCGAGCCCGACCATTTGCCGAACAAGATAGTGTCGCCCGCTTTGACGTCGAACGCGATAAGCTCGTTATCGTCGCCGCGCGCGCCGCTGCCGACAGCGACCACTTCACCCTGTTGGGGTTTTTCTTTTACGGTGTCGGGGATGATTATGCCGCCTGCGGTTTTTTCGTCTTCTTCGATACGACGGACCAACACGCGGTCATGGAGAGGCCGAAATGCCATAGTTTGCGTCTCCCTTGGCTGAGATTTATGTGTAAAAACAACCTGTTGAACTAAAGCAGGCATTCATGACGCCTGCTAGCACTTGCCTCAAGCGAGTGCTAGCATGGATTTAGGCAGCGAGGCCCTGGGCGTCAAGTGGGCGGGTGAATTTCGCGGGCCTTTTGGCGCGGCGGCGGCGCGCATGGGGGCGGCTGGTGCGATGGAATGTCGCCGGGCATGGCGAGCTTTTTGCCGCCCTTACGGGTTTTTAATTCCTGGCGAAGCGCAATAAGGCCATATTGCTCCCGCAATAAACGGGTTGGCGAAGTTTGGCGGCCCGCTGGCGCGTCACAGAAATTTGAAAACCGCAGTAAAGGAACGAGCATATGCGCAAAGCACTTATTTTGGGGGCAATCGCTATTTTGGCGATTGGCTGCACAACCAATCCCTACACAGGAGAACGGCGCGCCAGCCGCACCGTGACCAGCGG